>DATILR010000165.1:0-2589 GCA_035476275.1 Binatus sp. (SeqCode)
GAGGGCGAGCCAGACGAGCGCGCGCTCGGGATCGGTAACGTCGCCCCAGAAGGGCGGTCGCCGGCGGGCCGGGTCGCCGGCGGGCGGCTCGACCTTGACGACGTCGGCGCCCAGATCGCCGAGGAGTTTGCCGGCGAGGAATCCCGGTTCACCGGTCAGGTCGAGGACCCGGATGCCATCGAGGTTGCCGCCCATCGTCCGATGGCGCGGGACGCTAGCGAACCCACCACGGAACCGTCAAGCGACGGGTCTCCCCGCGCCATGCCGCCAGCGGCGCGCGGCGGAAGCGATGGCGTGAGATGCAAGTTAGACAGATAGCGGTCTCGGGCTGAGGCTGTCCCAGACGGCCCCAGGGCAGGCGCACAGCGCCAGTCGTGGAGGTACATCCGTTGCTATCCCGCTGGACGGGGCGAGGAGCGGTGACGTGGAAAACACAAGTATGCCAACGGGACTCAGCGAGCGGATGGGCGAGTGTCATGCCGGCGGACGCGCGGCCTGCTGCGGGGGGCGTCGTGCGCGGGCGGCGGATTCTTGGCGACCGGTGCAGAAGTGTGCCGGCGTCTCGCGTTCCCGGACCCTCGCCTGGTCCGGCGTAGCGCTGCTCCTCGTCGTCGCGGCGGGGCGTGCGCAGGCAGACCTCACGGCTGCGTATGATGGGAGCCTCAAGGTTTCCCACAAAACGGCAGCGGCGACGATCGCCGGCGCCCTCCAGCAGACGAACGTCGCGCTCTCCGGCACGCTCGCGGTGGCCGACGACGACGCCACGGTGAGCGGCGTGTACTGGGTCAACGGCCAGATGCACGGCGCCAAGCTGGTGCTCTCCGGGACCAACAGCGCGGGTGTCCGCCTGAAGTGGAAGGGCAAGAAGACCGGGGACGCAGTGCTGCGGGGCATGGCTCATCTCACGGCTCCCGGCAAGCGGATGAAGGGGATGCTCGAGCTGGTGCGGCGCGATCCCGCGCCGCCCGTGAGCCCGCCCCAGTCGTGCGACAACTCGTTCTTCACGGCGCAGGTGATGGGGCAGGTGCTGGGTCCGATCTGCGCCAACTGCCACGTCCCGGGCGGTGCGGCGGCGGCGGCCAACTTCCGCGTGACGATCGGCGATCTGCTCGCCACGCAGACCAGCGTCGACCTGCAGATCGACCCCAACAACCCGCTGGAGTCGCGCATCCTGACCAAGCCTCTGAACACCATACCGCACGGCGGAGGCCAGCAGCTGAGCCCGGGGAGCGACACGGAGAAGGTCCTCGAGCAGTGGGTCAACCTGGTGGCCACCGGTCACCAGTGCGACGCGGGCAGCAACGTGCCTACCGTTGCCCTCACGCCGGCACAGCTCCTGCTTCGTGCCTCGATGGATCTGCGCGGGACGCGGCCGGCCCTCGCCGAGCTGGACGCCATCGAGGCCGACCCGAATACCTATCCCAGCATGGTCGATGCGTACCTCCACAGCCCCGCATTCCTCGAGCGCGTGAAGGACGCCTATGACGACGCGCTCCTCGTGCGGCGGGAGGACTTCCGGGACGAGTCACGCGACGAGACGTCGGCGATCTACGGCGAGGCGCTCGAGCTGATCTCCTACATCGTGGACAACGATCGGCCGTTCACTGAGATCGGCACGGCCGACTTCACCGTCGCCAACCAGCTCTTCCAGCGTGACACCGTGCGCCTTCCCTATGCCATGGAGCCGGTGGTCGGCGACACCTGGCAGCCGACGCACTACACCGACGGTCGCCCGCACGCCGGGCTGCTCTCGACCAGCGCCTTCTACGACGTCTGGGACACCAACGACACCAACAAGAACCGGCGGCGCGCGAACCGCTGGTCGATCGTCTTCCATTGCTACAACTTCCTCGACACGCCCGTCGACGTGACCCGGAACGTCGACAACAACGACGCGGACGCGGTGCTGAACGCGGTGACCACCCGCAGCGATTGCAAGGCGTGTCACGACCGGCTCGATCCGATGGCCTCCTTCCTCTTCCCGCTCGACGACGCCGCTCAGCTCGAGGGTGGGGACGGGACGAGGTTCTTCAGCGGGGATCCGGAACGCTGGCGCTCCGCCAACAAGCGGCCCCCCGCCGTGTACGGGACTCCGGGAACGGACATCCGCGACATGGGTCGCTTGCTGGTCGCGCACCCGAAGTTCGCAGAGTGCCAGACCAAGCGGGCATTCAAGATGCTCTTCCTCCGCAACCCCCAGACGACGCCCGAGCTCACCGCCGCCGCCGATCTCGCGTCGCGGTGGGGCACGGAGGACAACTACAACCTCCGGGCGCTGGTCCGGCGCTGGATGCTGTCCGACGTCTACCGCAACCGGCCCGAGACGGACGGCGGGGCCTGGGTGCGCCGGGTGTCGCCGGAACGCTTCGAGTCGTTGATCGCGGACCTCACCGGCTTCACGTGGACACGGCCGCCCGAGGACGACGAGGACGACGCGGACCCCAACTCCGACCCGCCGCGCACCGACCCGGTGCCGCTCCTCACCAACGAGGAGGAGGGCTTCAAGATCATCCTCGGCGGCATCAACGGGACGAACGTGTCCGGGCGTTCCTACAGCATGAACGCGTCGGTCGCGATCGTGCAGAGAAA
>DATILR010000166.1:0-9659 GCA_035476275.1 Binatus sp. (SeqCode)
GCCCGTCGTCGCGAGCTCGAGCTCGGCGTAGCGAACCCCGGCGCGCACGGCGTCCTCGCAGTACTCCCGCACCAGGCGCGCGTAGTCGCCGGGCGTAACCATCGTCGCCCACGCACACGCGAAGCTCTCGACGAAGGTGGCGAGGTTGTGGAACCCCGCCGGGGGATCGATCCCCACGCGGGCGCAGAGTTCCTGTAACGTTGCGCGCCGCACCGTGCCCTCGAGGTGCACGTGCACCTCGGCCTTGGGGAGGCCGGCGAGGTCGCGGGGGAACGTCATGCTGGGGCCGTGGATTCCTCGCGTCGGACATGAATGAGCGGCGACTCTCCCGGCAGCAGACGGGTCATCCGGACACTCTCCTCCCAGAGTGCCCGCGCGCGGGCGACGTCGTAGGAGGCGTCCGACGACGGTGCTTCCCGCCACCGCGTGTGGGATGGGAAGTACTTCCCCGAGACGCGGGCGATCGCGGGGTCGAGCACGAGCCGGGCGAGCGCGGCCCCGGCCTTCGGCGCGGGGTTGATGCCGGCCACGACGGGCGTCAGCGCCCGCGCGAGCCCGGGGAGCACCCGGTACCAGACGAAGCGCAGGACCGGCGGATAGTCCCGCGCCAGCCCGGAGCCCGGGACCAGGCCCGGATCGAAGGCATTCACCGTGATCGGCCGCCCATCCGCCGAGAGATGCGCCGCCTCGAGCCGTCGGCAGAGCTCGTAGGTGAACCAGAGATTGCAGAGCTTGCTGTTCACGTACGCGAGCCGTCCATCGAACCCGTCCTGCCGCGGCCCACCCGTCGCGGCCAGCGTGGCGAGGTCGGCGATGCTGGGCTTCGGCATGCCCGTCCAGCGCTGCGGATCGTGCACGCCGGAGGCGACGACCACGATGCGGGCGGGGGCGTTGGCCGTGAGGCGTGCGAGCAGCAGGTTCGTCAGCAGGAAGTGGCCCAGGTGGTTCACGGCGAACGTGAGCTCGAACCCCTCGGGCGTGTGCCGCGGTCCGTGCGTCACCTGGAGCCCGGCGTTGCAGACGAGCGCACGGAGCGCGACGTTCCTTCCCGCGAGCTCCTCGACGAACCGGCGGACCGAGGCGAGGGACCCGAGGTCGAGCGCCATCTCGGAAGCGGCATCGTTGCCGCTCTCGCCGGTGATTCCCCGCACGGCCTCGGCGGATAGGTCACGGTTCCGGCTGGCGATCAGCACGTGCCAGCCTTCGCGGGCGAGCCGGCGCGCGCACTCGAGTCCGAGGCCCGAGTTCCCGCCGGTCACGAGGACGGTGTCGCGTCTCACGAGACCGAGCGTGCGGGGAGCGGAAGCTTCCGCAGCCGCCGGATGAGACGTGCCAGCCGCACGATGTCCGTCGGCGCGCCGCCCGTCGCGAGCGGGCCGACGTTCCAGATGACGATGTGACGGGCGCCGGCCTCGATCATCGGGCGCACCTCGGCGACCACCTCTTCCACGCTGCCGGCGAAGATCGCGTCGCTCAGCAGCTCGGGCGTCACCTGGCGGTGCGCCGCCTCGATCTGGGCGGGGGTCACCTCCTCGGGGACGAAGTCGGGGAAACCCTCGAACCGCTCGCCCAGAGGATGGCGCAGATTGTGGCGGCTCCAGAGCGCGGCGGGAAGCAGCATCGCCATCGCGCCGAGTGCGGGGACCTTGAGCAAGCCCGCGAGGACGCTCCGACGGTCCCGGCCGAGCGCAGTCTGGATCTGGAGCGCCGGCTCGAACTGCGTCACGGGACGACCCGCCTCGGCGGCGGCCGCGTGGATCCGGTTCAGCTTCTCGCGGTACTCGGCCGGGCTCATCTTGATGGTGGGGAACCATCCGTCGGCGTAGCGGCCCGTGAGACCGAGCATGCGCGGCGCATGTGCGCCGATCCAGAGCGCCGGCGCTTTGCCCTTGTGGAGCGGCGTCGCGAAGAGCGCTCGCCGCAGCTTCCAGAAGGTGCCGTCGAAATCGACCGGCTCGCCGCGGCTCTCCCACAGACGCCGGATGATGGCGAGGGCCTCCTCGAGACGCGAGACGCGCTGCTTGAACGGGATGCCGTAGGTTTCCGTGTTCTCGCGCTCGCCGTTGCCGATGCCGAGGATCGCACGCCCACCCGTCAGGTGGTCGAGCGTGACGAAGGCCTGCGCGAGCGTCGCGGGATGGCGCCGGAACGGCTCGGTCACCCCCGTGCCGATGCGCACCCGCCCGTAGCGCGCCGCCATGTAGCCCATCATCACGTAGGGATCGAAGAACGCATCCGGAGACGGCACCATCTTCGCCGCCGGGGTCAGCTCCGGCTTCCAGACCGAGCGCGGGATGAAGCTCACGTAGTGGTCGGGGAGGAACATCGAGTCCGCGCCGAAGAGCTGCGCCATCCGCATGCTCGCCCGCTCGAGGCGGAGCGGTGCGGTGCAGTTGGTCTGTACGCCGACCTGCAGGGTGTCGCTCATTGCCGTGCTCCCCCTTCGTCGAGCGGCATGATCCATTCGCCGCCGATGGCGTCGATGACGATGCGGTTGGCCTCGGGGCCGGCCGCCGCCGTGAGGCGCCGGATGGCGTCCCCCAGCGGCTCCCTCCCGAGGCGGAAGGTATCCCAGTGGATGGGGACGAGGTAGCGGGCCCCCGAGTCGAGGAACATCTGCCAGACCTGCTCGGGGTTGGCGTGGTTGCGGATCCACGGGTCGTAGGCCCCGTTGCCGAAGATCGCCACGTCGAGCCGCGTGTCGCGGAAGCGTGCGAAGTCCCTCGTGTAAGCGGTGTCGCTCGCGAAGAGTACGCTCATCCCGTCCTTCCGGAAGAGGTAGCCGTTGTAGCCCCGGCTCGCCTCCCAGGGCCAGCGCTTCCCCCAGTGACGGACCGGGACCGCCTCGATCGTCACCCCGCCGACCGTCGTCCGCTCTCCCCAGCCGAGCTCGACGTAGGAGCGGAAGCCGAGGTCGCCCAGCAGCGACCGGCAGTCCGTGGGGGCGACGAGCGTCGCGTCCCTCGGCAGGGCGCGGAGCGTCGGAAGGTCCAGGCTGTCCATGTGAGCGTGCGTGATCACGACGGCGTCGAGCGGCGGAAGCCGGTCGAGGGGCAGGGCGGGGGCCACAATGCGGTGTGGACCAATCGTGATCGGTCCCAGCTTGACGCCGATCCGGTCGAAGAGGGCGGGGTCGGTGAGGATCGTCGTGCCGGCGAGCTTCACGAGCACCGTCGCGTGGCCGACCCAGCCGATCGCGAGCGCGTCGTCGCTCCAGCGCTCCGGCGCGAGCAGATGCGGCGGTGGCTCGGCGGGACCACAGCCCCCGGTGGAGGCGCCGAGCAGGAGCGCGAGGACGATCAGGCAGCGCACACGCTCCTCCGTGGGAGTGTGCTATGAGATCCGACCATGCGACTCGAGAAGCGAATCGCGATCATCACGGGCGCGGGCGGTGGGATCGGACGCGCCGGCGCGCTCGCCTTCGCCCGCGAGGGCGCGCGCGTCGTCGTGAGCGACCTCGACGCCGCGCGGGGTGACGAGACCGCAGCGCTCGTGCGCGCGCGTGGCGGCGAGGCGATCGCCATCGCGGCCGACGCCGGGCAGCCGGCCGACGCCAGGAGGCTGGTCGAGGAGACGGTCGCCCGCCTGGGCGGGCTCGACATCCTGTACAACAATGCTGGCATCGCGCCGCTCGGGAAGGACGGCTTCACGCCGGCCATCGCCGAGGAGGACTGGGACTGGATCATCCGCGTCAACCTGACGAGCGTGTTCCTCTGCTGCAAGTATGCGATCCCCATGATGGCCCACCGTCCGGGGGCCGCGATCATCAACATGGCGTCCTCGATGGCGGTCCTGCCGGCCGGTCTGACCGACGCGTACGCCGCGTCGAAGGGCGGCGTCGCGACGCTCACCCGCTCGATGGCGCCTGGCTGCGGTCTCCTCGGCATCCGCATCAACGCGCTCGCTCCGGGCTACGTCGAGACGCCGATGACCGCCGTGATCTTCGAGAACCCGTCGCTCCGCGAGGCCTTCGCCAAGGAGCACGCGACCGGCGTCCAGCCGGTCGAGGACGTGGCGAACATGGCCGTTTTCCTCGCCTCCGACGAGGCGGCGAGCCTGACCGGCGCGGTCATCACCTGCGACCGCGGCTGGACGGCGTTCAAACGACCGGCGGCACTGGCACCGTAACGTTCGACCTCAGAGCCCACCCACCTCGCACCAGCCGGCGGGCTCGTCCGCACCCTCGAGCCGACAGGCCGCGAACTCGACGCGGATGGCCGTCGCGCCGCGCACCCGCACCACGGGCAGGCGGTGGACGGCCGCCGCCACGAGGCGCAGGTGCGCCCCGTCGTTGAGATCGACGTCGAGCACGAAGTGGTCGAGGGGTGCCTCGGGTGGGCCGAGATCGGCGCGGGCCGCCAGCACCGGGACGCGCTCGGCTCCTCGGTGGAGTACGCCCCGGGCGGATGCATCTCCGAGCCCGATGGTGAGGTGCAGGCGCTCGCGCGCGCTCAGACGGAGCGCCGCACGGAGCCGGGGCCAGGGCGCCGACGGCCCTTCGGTCTCGACGAACCCCGGCCCCTCGACGGCCACGCCCGCGGCGTCGAGCCGCACGTGGCCGGAGACGGTGCCAAAAGCCTCCGACGCCTCGGGCCGGAAATCGAGCCAGACGTCCGCGTCGACGAGGGTGGCTCCCGCCAGGCCGCACTCCAGGTCGAGGAACGGGGTCGTGTCGGGAAAGCGGAGGAGCGGGCCGCGAAAGCGAACGCCGATCCCACGGTCGCCTACCGGCGTGACGCTTAGCCCGGCCACCCGTCCGGGGGGCTCCGTCGTCCGCTCGCCGGTGAAGAGCACGAGCCCACCCTCGGGCAGGAAGAGGAGGAGACGTGCCCGCTCGGTCTCGAAGCCGACGAGGCCGCAGAGCCGCGAGCTCGTGAACTCGAGGCGCAGAGGCCCGGGCCACGAGCCGTCCATCTCGGGAACGATCCGGGCCTGCGGCGCGGCGGCGTCGGCGGGTGGGGCGACGAGCATGGGCAGCACGCCGAGACAGGCGTCCACGAGCGCATCGCGCCAGCGGCCCATCCAGCGGAGCGGGATGCCGAGCTCGAGCTGGACGGCGTCGACGAGGGAGGCGCGCGCGGCGAGCGCCCGCACGAGCGGACGCGGGTCTTCGCGGTGCCGCGGGGTGAAGAGCTGGACCAGGTTCTCGCGATGGCGGGCGGGGTAGCGTGCGCCGATCGTCGCGGCGATGCCGCGTGCGCCGCAGGCGTCGACCAGTGCCGGGAGGGCCGTGGCGGCGAACGCCGGCGAGATCGCCGCCCCGGGCCCGAGGGCGAACGACCCCGGGCCCATCCGGCACCCGATGCCCAGGTCGACCGCCGGCTGGATCACGTTCCAGCCGTGGATGGTGAGCAGGGTGGCCCGCCCGTGGCGGGCGATGGCCGTGTCGATCAGCTCGCCGAGGCGCTCGAGGAACCACGGCGCCTGCGCCTCCGCTTCGCCGATCCGGTTGAGATCGACGTCGTTCCGGTCCTCCGCGTCGTTGATGAGCGCGGCCGCACCGGTGGCGGCGGCGAGTGCCGCGGTGAGCGCCGCCGTGTGCAGGTCGTTCACGCGCACGCCCCCCGCGCTCCACGGCTTTCGCACCGGGTCGCGACGTCCGCCGTGCGGTGCGACCAGGACGAGCGGCAGCGTGCCGGAGATGACGAGCGGGCGCACGGCTGACGGCACGGCGGGCTCTCTAGCTTTTCGCCGGCCGACCGTCTACATGCCGCCCGTGCGCTGGCCAGTCGCCGCGCTGCTGCTCCTCGGGTGCGTCACTCGGGCCAGCGCGCTGGATCGTCCCCACGTCTACCTGATCGTGGTCGACGGCCTCGATGCGCGCTTCGCGACCGCTGCCCGCATGCCCCGGCTCTTCGAGCTCACGACGCGCGACCCGGAGCGCACCTCGACGTTTCTCGACGCGCGCGCCGTCATGCCGACGCGGACCGACCCGAACCACGTCTCGCTGCTCACGGGCACGTACCCCGAAGCGCACGGCATCACGGGGAACAGCTACTGGAGCCGCGCTCCCGATGCGCTTCCCGCCCGGCTCGACGCCGCCGAGCTGATCGCGGTCGAGACGCTCTTCACGGTGGCCGAGACGACGGAGCCGAGCCTGGTGACGCTCGGCGTGTTCTCCAAGCCCAAGCTCGCCCGGCTGTTCGCGGCCGTTCCGGAGCGACAGCGCGCGCCCGACGTGCTCTGGTCGGCCGACCTCGCCTCGCCCGCCGGTCGCGATCGCATCACCGGCTACAGCTTCGACTACGAGACCATGGCGGCCCTGCTGGCGCTCATGGCCAGCGCGGAGCCCGACCTCACCGTCGTCACTCTCTCCGACGTCGACCGTACGGCGCACGGCCGCGGGCCCTACAGCGACGACTGCGAGCGCGCGGTGGCCGGCGCGGACGCGGCCATCGGGCGACTCGTCGATCACCTCCGCGCGCTCGGACGCTGGGAGCACTCGGTGTTGATCGTCACCGCCGACCACGGCTTCACGGCGCTCGCCCCCACGCCCGCACGGCCCTATCCAGTCATCACCTTCGGCCGCGACCTCCTCCGCGCGCACGTGAGCGGAGTGCACCTGGTGGCCGATGGTGGGGTGGAGCACGTCTATGCGGACGCGATCTCCGCCGAGGCGACGGCGATCGGGGCCGAGGTGGAGCCGACCCTCACCAGCGTGGCAGCGCTCGCGCGCGACACGGCCGGGGTGAGCGAGGTGCTCGCCCGGCTCCCGGTGGGCGGCGTCACCGAGATCGGGAGCGCGCATCCCGACTGGCACCTCGACCACGAGCGCACGGGCGACCTCCTGCTCGTCGCGGCACCCGGCTACGAGTTCGTCGATCCCTTCGACCCGGTCGATGCCGGCCTGCTCGGGAACCACGGCAGTCCCGCGGAGCGAGCCGTGCCGCTGGTGGTGAGCGGCGGCTATTCCGGTCTGCGCCATGCGCCACCCGGCACGCCGGCGCCGGTGCTGGTCGACGTCGCGCCCACGATCGCCACGCTGCTGGGTCTCCGCCTCCCGCGCCGCCTGGACGGCAGCCCGCTGGCGGCGGAGCTCGTCGGGCATCCGTTCGTCGCGGTGCTATCGGATGCTCAGAGCCCGCACTGACTGAAGAAGTTGGAGTACACGCGCTGGGCGATGGGCACGAGCTCGCGAAGCCGGGCCGGCGTCTCGGCGACCAGGCGCGCCGGATCGACGCCCGCGCCGGTGATGAACTCGCGCGACTCGGGCTCCGCGACGAGGCGTCCGATGATGGTGTCGGTGAACTCGAGGTGGAACTGGAGCCCGTAAACGAGATCTCCCCAGCGAAACGCCTGCTGCTCGTAGAGCGGCGAGCGCGCGAGGTTCTTCGCGTCGGGGGGCAGCTCGTAGGTATCGCCGTGCATGTGGAAGACGTTCAGCGGGCCGCCCGCGTCGCCGAAGACGGGATCGTTGCCGCCGTCGTCGGTGAGCGTGACGGCTGCCCACCCCACCTCCCGCTTTTCACCGCGGTACACGCGCGCGCCCAGCAGCTGCGCGATGAGCTGCGCCCCGAGGCAGATGCCGAGGACCGGCCGTCCGCTGGTGAGCGCGCGCTCGATGAGGTCGTTCTCCTGGGCGAGGAAGCGGTGGCGATCGGCTTCGTAGGCGGCCATCGGCCCGCCGAGCACGATCAGCCCACCGATCGGCCGGAAGTCCCGTGGAGGAGGCTCGCCCTTGGGGAGATCCAGGTAGCGGTGATGCACGCCGTGCTCGCGGAGTGCGTTGGCCAGCGTCCCGAGGCCCTCGGTCTGCGTGTGGCGGAGGACGAGCCAGAACGTCCCCTCGCCCGAGGAGTCGTCCCCGCCCCGGCGTGTCATGCCTCCCCTTTTCCCAACCGGGCACCGCAGTCAAGGTGCAACGGGGTGGCCTGGAGGCGCCGTCGAGGCGTGTGGTATGGGGCCGCCGCGTATGGCGACCAGTGGCGCGCGGCGGGGATTCCTCTCGCGGCTCCTGCCGGACGGCAAAGGTGCCCAGTTCTTTGACCTTTTCGGGGCGCTCACCAGACCGATCGCGGCAGCCGTATACCTTCGCCCCCGCTGGATGTAGCGCATGCGGGTTGGCGTCATCGGCCTTGGCATCATGGGCGCGCCTTTCGCCAGGAATCTCCTCCGTGCGGGGCACGCCCTCACCGTGCATACGCGGACGCGGGCCCGCGCCGCGGAACTCCTCGCCGGCGGCGCCGCCTGGGCAGACTCGCCGGCCGCCGTGGCGGCCGCGGTCGATGCGGTCGTGACGATGCTCCCGGATACGCCCGACGTCGAGGCCGTGATCGCCGGTCCCGGGGGCGTGCTCGCCGGGGCGCACGCCGGGCTTCTCGCCATCGACATGAGCACGATCGATCCCGCGGCGGCCCGCGCACTGGCGGAGCGCGCGGCGGCGGCGGAGGTGGCGCTCCTCGACGCGCCGGTCTCGGGTGGTGAGCAGGGCGCGATCGCGGGCACGCTCTCGATCATGGTGGGCGGCGACGCGGCGGCCTTCGAGCGGGCCGCGC
This sequence comes from Binatus sp. (SeqCode), assembly GCA_035476275.1. GTDB lineage: Bacteria > Desulfobacterota > Binatia > DP-6 > DP-6 > DP-23. The sequence continues at coordinate 8,496 of DATILR010000166.1, forward strand.
CACTCTTCGCCGCGCTCGGCAAGCGGATCACCCACATGGGCGGACCCGGCCAGGGCCAGATGACGAAGCTCGTGAACCAAGTGATCGGGGCGGGGACGCTCGCCGCCGTCGCGGAGGGCGTCCTGCTCGCGGCGGAGGCGGGGCTCGACCCCGCGGCGATGGTGACGGCGCTCGGCGGCGGTGCGGCGGCGTCGTGGATGCTCGCCGAGCAGGCGCCGCGCATGCAGCGTCGGGACTTCGCTCCGGGCTTCATGGTGCGCCTCCAGCAGAAGGACCTGCGCCTGGCGCTCGCGAGCGCGGAACGGCTCGGCGTCCAGCTGCCGCTGACGGCGATCGCGCAGCTGCTCTTCAGCGCCGTGGAGGCGCGTGGGGGCGGCGAGCTCGGCACGCAGGCGATCGTGATGGCGCTGGAGGCGCTGGCGAAGCGGTCGAGTTGAGCTTCGTGGTGTTCATGCGCGGGTGCGGGAGGGCAGGGGCCGGGGGTGCCGCTCCTCGCGGGTCCTTAGGCCCGGCGCTGCGGCGAGCGTCAGCCACCGGAGCGGACGCTCGCCGGGCCCCCGCTCGTCGGCGGCACCCCCGGCCACTGCTCTCTCGCACCCTGGCGATGTCGACCTGGCCTCGCCCGCGCCTCCCTTGTGGTCGAGAAGGAGGAAGATAGTCATGCGTAGGTCCGCAATTGTTGTCGTCGTTGTGCTCTCGATTTTCGCGGGGCGGTCCGTTCTCGGAAAGAGCCCCGCTGCTGCCCACAAGAACGCGGCTGGTGGTTGGGCGCTGTTCGTGCCGGGGGAGATCGAGTGGAAGGCGGGGCCCGAGTCGCTGGCGCCGGGGGCGAAGGTGGCGATCCTGGAGGGTGATCCGGCGGCGGAGGGGTTTTTCACGATGCGGCTGATGGTGCCCGATGGGTACCGCGTGGCGCCGCACTGGCATCCGAAGACGGAGCGGCTGACGATCATCTCGGGGACGCTGAACCTCGGGACGGGGGATCGATTCGATGCAGCGGCGACCAGGGCGCTGCCTGCTGGAACCTACAGCTCGATGCCGCCCAGGATGACGCACTTCGCGTGGACGACCGGCGAGACGGTGTTGCAGCTCAGCAGCATCGGTCCCTGGCAGGTCGTCTACGTGGATCCCGCCGACGATCCACGGAGCAAGCACCGGTGAACG
>DATILR010000167.1:0-4689 GCA_035476275.1 Binatus sp. (SeqCode)
CGGAGGAAGTCGCCGAAGCGATTGTTCTCGCCATGCATGAAGTGGCAGGTCGCGCAGCCGATCGTGCCGTCGCCCGCCAGCGGGAGGATGTCCGGAACGCCCTTGCCGGCCCGCACGCTGGTCGGATGCGACGGACCCTCGTCGCCGTGACAGACGTTGCAGCGCCGCTCCAGGTCGGTGGCGAGGAGCTGGCGGGCGGCGCCGGGATCGCGGGCGAGCGTCGCGGCGTCGGCGGTGTGACAGGTCGAACAATCCGCGTCCTGGCGGTGCACGTCGTCGCCCTGCGACTTCCCGCCCGGCGCCGCGACCGCCCCGAGCGCGAGCCACAGGGTCGCGAAGGCAATCGCCGCCGCTCGTTTCACCGCCGCTGGCCCATGGCGCTCGGGCCATCGTCCGGTTGTTCGCGGGGCAGTCAAATCCGGCCCGACGACGGGTGGCGGGCTCCGCCGGCGTGCTGCGCCGGGCGGTCCGTGGCCATGAGCAGGAGGCCGCCGAGGCTCGCGAGCGCCATGCAAGCGAACATCACCCGGTACCCAACCGCCCAGGCGATCGCGCCGCCGATCGGCATGCCCACCGTCTCGCCCAAGTCGAGCGCGGCCGTGTAGAGACTCACCACCGTCCCCTGGAGGTGGGCGGGCGTGCGCCCGACGGCGAGGGCGTTCAGCACGGGGAAGAGCGAGCCGTGGCCGGCGCCGCAGGCGATCCCGGCGAGCACCAGGACGCCGCGCAGCGGCAGCAGGCAGAGGGCGGCGAGCCCGAGGGCGAAGACGCCGAAGGCGGGAACCGTGATGCGGCCAGGCCCCAGGCGGTCGGGCAGGCGGCGCCCGAAGATGCGGAGCGCGATGGTCGTCGAGGCGTAGGCTGCGAAGAAGGGCGAGGCGTGCGCGACACCCAGATCGCGGGTGAAGGGCGCGATGAAGTAGAAGGCCGCCCCCACCCCGGCCCCGAAGAGGGCCGTGGCGACCAGGATGCGCCCCACGCCGCCGTGGAGCGCCGTGCGGAACATGTCGCGCCAGACGCTCGCCGAGACGCCCACGGCGTCCACGTATCGTTCCCGAGCGCGGGTCGGTGTCCGGGGAATGAGCGCCGTGAGCCCGAACGAGACGGACGCGAAGCCGGCCGCGACGAGGAAGAACACCGGGTATCCGCCCCGGGCGATCAGCATCTCGCCGAGCGTCGGCCCAAGCCCGTTGGTCGCCATGCCGGCCACGCCGAAGATGGCGATCCCTTCGATCCGGCGCGCGGGCGGGACCAGGTCGGCCGCATAGGTGAAGTACGCCGCGAAGAGCGCGCCGCCCACGATGAAGTGCACGGCAGAAAGCAGGAAGAGCGTGCGTCCGGTCGAGCCGACGAGCAGGAAGAGAGGCAGCGTCGCGGCGTTGATGGCCCCGCTCCAGAGGAGGACCTGGCGCCGCCCGAGGCGATCGAGGAGCGCGCCCACCGTCGGCCGAAGGACGACGCTCGCGGCGATGCCCGTTCCCAGCACGAGCCCGATCCGGATCTCGTCGCCGCCCAGCGAGTCGATGAAGAGCGGGAAGAGGAGGAACATGCCGAAGCTCATCCCGCCCGTGAAGTGGATCGCGCAGGCCAGCCAGAAGGTGGGGGTGTAGAGAGCCCGGGTGTCGCGCACGGAAGCGGCGCACTCTCGACGCCCGCAGCGCGAGTGTCAACCGCGGAGGCGCCTTCCCTCGCGTCGCCCTCTGCGCCTACTATCGTCTCTCGGGAGGCCGCCATGCGGGAGATCGTGCAGGGAATCGTCACCTGGGAGTCGTTCTCCGAGCCTCACGGCTACGACTTCAACGGATACTTCCTCCGCCATCCGGGCGGGAACCTCTGCATCGACCCGGTCGACCCGCCGGAGGATGTGCTCGCGCTCCTCGGCAGGGAGGGCGTCGCGCGCATCCTGATCACCAACCGGAATCACATGCGGAAGGCGATGGTGGTGCGCGAGCAGAGCGGCGCGCCGGTGACGATCCACCCCGACGATGCTGCTTACGCGCGACAGCAGGGTGCCACGATCGACGCCGAGCTGCGTCCCGGGGAACGCATCGGGCCCCTGACGGTCGTCGGCGTGCCGGGGAAGTCCCCCGGTGAGGTCGCGCTCCACTGGCCCGAGCGGCGCCTCCTCGTGGTCGGGGACGCGGCGATCGGCAACCCGCCGGGACGGCTCTCGCTCCTGCGCGAGCGAGTGATGGACGATCCCCCGCGCCTGCGCAGGAGCCTCCGCGCGCTCGCCGAGCTCGACCCCGACGTGGTGCTGGTGGGCGACGGGGTGTCGATCGTGGGCGGTGCCGGAGCGCAGCTGCGCGCGCTGGTGGCGAGCTTTCCGGACTGAGCCGCTCCGGCGATTCACGCGCCGCGCCCGGCGAGTGCCGCGCGCAGGCGTTCGAGCGGCGTTCCGAGCTTGTGCTCGGCGACGAGCTGCGCCAGCCGTCGCGGATGCGCCGGCGCTGACGGGAGCGCCAGGTCGAGCGGCGCGAGCGGGACGTCGGCCACCGGTGGGACGACACGGCGGGCGGCGGCCAGGTAGTCGCGGCCGGCCGCGAGACGGCGGGCGACCGCCGGCGGAAGATCGCGCGCGGCGAGGATCCGGTCGAGGGAGCCGTACTGCGCGAGGAGTCGCGCTGCCGTCTTCTCCCCGATGCCCGCAACCCCAGGCAGGCCGTCGGAGGGATCGCCGCGCAGGAGCGCGAAGTCGATGTAGGTCCGGCCCGGGATGCCGTAGCGGCGATGGATCTCGGCCTCGTCGACGACGAGGAGCTTGGTGACGCCGGTCACGGGATAGAGGACGCGGACCTTCGGGTCGCGGACCAGCGCGAAGAGGTCCCGGTCGCCCGAGACGATCTCGACCGGCTCCCGTGCCCGCGCGGCGAGCGTCGCGATCACGTCCTCGGCCTCGAAGCCCTCCGCGCCCGCCACCGCCACGCCGAGGGCGGCGAGCACGTCCCGCCCGAGCTCCTCCTGCGGAGCGACGGGATCGGGCTCGTCGGAGACCCGGTGCGTCTTGTAGGAAGGCAGCGCCTCGACGCGGAACGCCGGCCGCCAGTCCTCGTCGACCGCGACCGCGAGGCGCTGCGGACGTCGATCGGTCACGAGGCGCGCCAGCATGTTCAGGAAGCCGTAGACGGCGTGCATCGGGATGGTCGGCGGGAGGGTGTGGAAGCTCCGGAAGAGGAGGCTCGAGTAGTCGATGAGGAGGACCATGGCGCCGCAGCCTCTATCGCCGTGGCGCTCGGCGCACGCAAGTCGGGAGGACGGGGGGAGGGCGGTTGCGGCGCGGGGTCGCAGCCGACTATGAGAGGGCCGTCGCATGCCCAAGCGCCAGAAGCGGGTCTTCATCCTGGGTGGGGGCGCCGCCCTCGGTGCGCACCACGTCGGGGCGTTCAAGTACCTCGAAGAGCAGGGCATCCAGCCGGACGCGATCATCGGCAGCTCGATCGGCGTCATCAATGCCTGCGCCTACGGCTCGGGCGGCGTGCCCCAGCTCGAACGGGCCTGGCACGGCTTCAGCTCGCTGCCCAACATCTTCTCCCCCAGCTTCCGGCACAATCCGCTGATCGGGATCTCCTTCTTCTCGATGGATCGCCTGTCGGCGGCGATCGAGCGCTACATCGACTTCCCGAAGCTGCTCGCGAACCCGATCGAGCTGGAGGTCGTGGTCCTGAACCTGTCGCGCGGCCGGGGCGAGGTGTTCGCGAAGCGCGACTGTGCCGACTGGCGCGAGCTGCGCACGGTGTCGCGCGCCGGCTACGCCATCCCGCTCCTCTTCCCGCCCATCGAGTTCCGCGGCGACTGGTACGTCGACGGCGGCTTCGCGTGGAACATCCCGCTCGATCGGGCCATCGACCTCGGGGCCACCGAGATCTACCTGCTGGCGCCGATCGCGAGCCAGCTTCCCTACCGGCCGCGGTTCCGCACCTTCTTCGGCTTCGTGCAGCGGTTCATCGACGTCATGTGGCGGACGATCGGCAACATGGGCTACCTCTACGCGCGCATGGACGAGGGGCGGTTCCACGGTGTCCCGGTGACCATCATCGAGCCGGACGAGCAGTGGAGCGGCTTCGGTCCGCTCGCCGTCTTCAACGCCTACCCGCGGAAGAACCGCAACCTCATGGCCGCCGGCTACCGTGATGCGAAGCGCGCGCTCGCGGTGCGGAAGCGGACCGAGGCCGAGGCGAAGACGGCACGCCGGGCCTCGCGAGCGTCGCGAGCGGAAGACACGCCCGCGGCCGCCGCGGAGATCCCCTCGCCCGGCCCGCCGGCCGCGCTCCGTGCGGGCGAGTCGGACGCCGAGTCCTAGCGCGGCTCGAGGCCGGTCGGTCCCCCGAAGCGCGGCAGCTCGTCCCCCACACGCACCCACGCGGCGCCGTCGTCGGCATAGAGGTGCGCCTCGGGACCGCGATCGATCGTGCCCTCCATGTTGGCGAGCACGATGTCGATCCAGGCCGGATGGTTGGTCGACTCGCAGAAGAGCGTGCTGCCGCAGGTGGCGCAGAACGTCCGCGTGCCGTGGTCCGACGAGCGGTACCGCGTGAGCCGGGTCTCCCCATCGACGATCCGGAAGCGCTCGTAGGGCACGCCGAACCAGGTCACGTAGCCGGCGCCGTGGCCGCGGCGACACATCGAGCAGTGGCAGTGGGCGCAGAAGAGCGTCGGGAGCTCGACCTCGAAGTGGACGGCGCCGCAGAG
>DATILR010000168.1:0-14461 GCA_035476275.1 Binatus sp. (SeqCode)
AGAGGGGCTCATCAGCAAGCAGGGCGGCCGGATCATCCTCCACCAGCTGCGCGAGCTGGAGTCCCTGGCGCGCGGGAGCTGATCCCGTGCAGCTTGCCCCTCCCGGAACCCTGGGGTACAAGGCCGCCCGGGCAGAGCTCACCCGTTTTGATGGCGACCGCCTCTCGCCCAAAGGGGCCGAAGATGCGCAGCGGGACCTCTTCGGTCTCCATGCTGCTGGCGTTCGACACGGTCAGGCCCTGGCTCGTCCCGGGGCTCGCCGTGACGGCCATCGTGGTGTCCGCGGCGCTCGCCATCGCGGGCCTCGTGCCGATCTCGGAAGGGCTCGCGGTCACCATCGGAGGAGCACTCGTCCTGCTCCTCTACATCGGGCTCCGACCACTGATCGACGGCGAGAAGTCGTCCCAGGCCCGTGCCCTGGGCGCCGCCCTGGGCGTCGTCTGGCTCTTCGCCTGCTACGTCCCGTTTCACGTCCGTCTCTTCCCCGGGGTCCCGCTCGTCAACGAGGTGCAGGTGACCGCGGGCGGCGCCGGCCTGCCGCTCCGCATCCCGGCCGCGGGTCATGCCGCGATCGACCTCCTGCTCGAAGGACACCTCGCCCCCAACCCCTCCGGCGGTGCCGCGCTACCCGTCCACTACGTGCTCACACTCGAGGATGGCGGCGGCGCGCGCCAGCTGATCGACGGCGACTTCAAGGACACGCTCGCAACGCGTCGTCTCGGCCGTCGGGGCACGGCCGTCGTCCATCAGGCGCACACCGGCGACGTGCGCGTGCTCCCGAACCCGACCCGACAGGACGTGCGCGTGACCGCCGTGACGCTCGATCCGCCCAGCTCCCAGCCCGTCACCCTCACGGTGTTCGCCCATCCGCTCCCGGGACCGATCGTGCTCGCCCTGGCCGCGCTGGCGCTGGTGGCCGCGGTGATCGCCTTCGATCGACTCGGACCGGCACCGGAGACCGACGGCGCACTCACGCTCGCGACCACCGCGGTCCTCGGCACGGCGGTGATCTTCTGGACCAGCAACGTCGTCCATCCCGACTTTTCGTCCGTGATCGGATCGGCGATCTTCGGGGGGCCGCTCGGCTTCGGCGTGGGCGCCCTGCTCTGGTGGGTTGCCAAGCGCACGGTTGAACGCTCGACCCGCTGACGGTCAGCAGGCACGGCGGCGGCGCGTTTTTCTCACCGGCGCGCTGACCATCGGCATCGGCCTGCTCGTCCTCCCCATGGTGCTGGCGGACGGGCGGGAGCTGCTGCGCACGGCCGCCGGCATCGAGCCCTACATGCTGGCGCTGCCGGCGGCCCTCACCCTCCTCTCGTACGCCGCGATGTCGCGCTCCTACCAGGACATCGCGGACGCCGCGGGGTGCCACCTCAGCTTCCGCAGCTGGCTGCGCATCACCTTCGTCTCCAACACGGTCAACTATCTCGTCACCAGCGCCGGCCTCTCGGGCTTCGCGGTGCGGATGTACCTGCTCTCCCAGCAGGGGATCACCTCCGGCCGCGCCGTGCTGATCTCCCTGGTACAGACCTTCCTCACCAACTTCACCCTCCTCTTCTTCATCCTGGCGGGCTTCGCCACCCTCCTGCTCGGCCATTCCCTGCCCGAGGTCGCCCTCGCCGCCACGGCCGGCGTGGTCGTCCTCTTCGCCGCGACGCTCGCCTTCGGGGCGGTGCTCGTCTTCCACCGCCGGCTGCGCCGCCGCGCGCTCTTCGTCCTCGCGGAAGGGACGCACCGTCTCCTGCGCGCCACGCTTCCACGCTGGAGCCCCGGGCGGGTGCGCATCTGGCGCTTCCAGCACAACCTGAACGAGGGATTCGAGTTCCTGCTGGCCCGCAAGGAGCACATCCTTGCGCCGGCGGCATGGATCCTCCTCGACTGGGTGCTGACGCTCGCCATCCTGTGGGCCGCGTTCCGCGCCGTGCACTATCCCATCGGTCTCGGTCTGGTGGTGATCGGCTTCGCGGTCGGCATCTGTCTCTCCCTCATCTCGCTCGTCCCGGCCGGCCTCGGCGTGATGGACAGCTCCATGACGGCGGTCTTCGTCGGCCTCTCGGTGCCGCTCGAGCGCGCCGTGGTCGCCGTGCTCATCTTCCGCGTCGCGTACTACCTCTTGCCGCTGCTCGTGAGTCTCTGCGTCTTCCACCGCGTGATGCTCGAGGCGGCGCACCGCGTGAGCTCCGCAGCGCGCGTGAACACCGTCGCGGGTTTGACACCCCCTCCCCCCGCCGATATGAACCCGGCATGATCGGTTCGGAGGCGTTGCGCACGCCCGAGCAGGGCGCGCGCGCGGCGCTGCCGACCGGCCTGGTCGCCTTCCTCGACGCCCTCGGCGGCATCACGCTCCTCAGCGGAAACGCCGTCCGTACGGCGTTCCGGCGGCCGCCAGAATGGCGTCTGGTCAGCGAGCAGCTCGAGCAGGTCGGCTGGCGCTCGCTCTCCATCGTCAACTTGACCGCAGTCTTCACCGGGATGGTGCTAGCGCTCCAGCTCGGAAGTTATCTCGCGCGCTTCGGCGCCAAGATGTTCGTGTCGCGGATCGTCGGTGTGTCGCTGGTGCGGGAGATGGGGCCGGTGTTGACCGCCCTCATGATCGGCGGCCGCGTGGGGGCTGGCATCACGGCCGAGCTGGGCTCGATGACCGTCACCGACCAGGTCGATGCGATCCGGGCGCTCGGCGCGAGCCCGGTGCGCAACCTCGTCGTCCCCCGCCTGCTCGCCGTGCTCATCATGCTGCCGGTGCTCACCATCATCGGCGATCTGGTCGGGGTGCTCGGGGGGCTGCTGATCGGCGTGACCGAGCTCAACCTGAGCGCGGCCTTCTACATCAACTCGCTCACCCAGGTTCTCCTCCTCGAGGACGTCTTCTCCGGGCTCGGCAAGTCGATCTTCTTCGCCTACTTCATCGCCGCCATCGCCTGCTACGAGGGGCTGGCGGTGACCGGCGGCGCCGACGGGGTCGGGCGCGCCACCACGCGGACCGTCGTCGCCGCCTCGATCACCGTGCTGGTGTCCGACTTCTTCCTGACCAAGCTCTTCATGATCGCGACATGACGGCAGAGATCCACATCCGCTGCCGCGGCCTCGAGAAGCGCTTCCGCGACAAGGCCGTCCTGCGGGGGGTGACGCTCGACGTGCGCACGGGCGAGACCCTGGTCGTGCTCGGCGGGAGCGGCTCCGGCAAGAGCGTGCTCCTGAAGCACATGAACGCCCTCCTCACACCGGACGCGGGCAGCGTGGAGGTCGAGGGGGTGGTGCTCGGCAACTGCCGGGAAGACGACCTCGCGCGCATCCGCCGGAACGTCGCCATGCTCTTCCAGCAGGCCGCCCTGTTCGATTCGCTGACCGTGGCCGAGAACGTCGCCTACCCGCTGCGCGAGCACCATCTGTGCGCCGAGCAGGAACTCCGGGAGCGCGTCCGGGTCGCGCTCGACATGGTGGGGCTCGCGGGCACGGAGTCGCTCATGCCGTCCGAGCTCTCGGGCGGCATGCGAAAGCGGGCCGCGCTCGCCCGCGCGCTCGTCCTCGAGCCGCGGGCCATCCTGTACGACGAGCCCACGACCGGTCTCGACCCGGTGGTGGCCGCCAAGGTCAACCATCTGATCCGCGATCTCCAGCGTCGCCTGGGGCTGACCGGCGTCGTGGTGACGCACGATCTCGGCAGCGCCTTCTTCGTCGCCGACCGGATCGCGTTTCTCCACGACGGCCGCATCCGCTTCGTCGGGCCGCCCGAGGAGGCCCGCGCCTCGACGGATCCCCACCTGCACGAATTCCTGACCGCCGCCTGAGAGAGGACCGCGGTGCAGACGACGAAGGTGGGGCTTCTCGTGACCGTGGCAATGGCGTTGTTCATGGGCGCGATCGTCACCCTCGGGCAGCAGGAGCACCTCTGGGAGCGGAAGGTCCGCTACGACATCCACTTCGCGCGCACCAACGGCCTGCAGGTCGGGGCCCCCGTCAGCTTGACGGGCGTGGTCATCGGATCGGTGGTGGACATGCGGTTCCCGTCCGATCCCACCGCCGCGTACATCGAGGTGGTGATCGGCGTGACCAAGAACATCGCCCCACGCCTGCGCGAGAACTCGGTCGCCACGATCCGCACCTACGGGCTCCTCGGCGACCGCTACATCGAGCTCACCACCGGCTCTCCCGACGCCGCACCGGTGCCGCCGGAGGGCCTCCTCCCATCGCTCGATCCCATCGACTACGAGGCGGTGCTCGGGCAGAGCGGCGACATCGTCACCAACATCGTCGAGGTGACGGCGTCCCTGAAGGACGTGCTCGGCTCGATCCAGCGAGGTGAGGGCCTGCTCGGCGCCATGGTCCGGAACCGCGAGCTGGGAGAGTCGACCCTGGTCGACCTGCAGCACACCATGGCCAACGTGCAGGAGACGTCGCGCGCTTTCGAGAAGATCCTGCGCCGGGTCGAGCACGGCCAGGGCCTCCTCGGGCAGCTCACCGGCCCGAGCAAGGAGGGCGACGAGCTGCTGGCGCGCGTCGGCCGCACGAGCCGTTCGCTCGAACGTTTCGCGCGGCGGCTGGAGCGGGGCCGGGGGGCGCTGCCCCAGCTGGTCGAGGACGAGGTGTATGCCCGGCGCGTGCTGGGGAACCTCGATCGGGCGGTGGCCGATCTGGCCGACGTCGCGGCCAAGCTCGATCGCGGCCAGGGGACGCTCGGCAAGCTCGTGAACGACCCCTCGCTCTACCACGAGGCGCGGGGCCTGGTCGGCCGCGTGCGCGAGAGCTGGTGGCTCCGCCTGATGGGCGGCGGCCATGCGCCTGACACGCCGTCGACGCCGCCCGCGCCCGAGATGGGCAAGGAGCCGACCCAGTGACGGTCCGCTGCCCGCGCTGCGCCACGCTCTACCGTCGCCCCACGCGGATTCCCGGGAGCGCGACGCCGACGTTTCGCTGCGCCCGTTGCCGGCACGTGTTCGGCGCCGGCCCGGAGGAGGCGGACGTCGGCGCGGGACCCGAGATCTCGCTGGATGACGACGAGGGCTTCGTGTTCGACGCGGAGGAGCCCGTGGTGGACCAGGACATCGCCGACGAGACGGACGACGAGGAACCTGGACCGCGCCGGGCCCGCCCCGAGCGGCGGCCGTCGGACGCTACCCCGGCCGATGAGGGCGAGTCCCGAACCGGCGAGGAGACGGGGGGCAACCGGCGGTCGACCGCCCGATTCGCCCTCCGCGCGCTGCTCACGGTCTTCGCCGGCTACGCGATTCTCTCCATCTACATCTTTACGCATCCCGACGCGGCGCGCGACCTGCTGGCCTCGCTCCCGCTGCTCGGGCCGCGCATGATCGAGACGCGACTCAACCCGTCGAGCATCCAGCTGACGAACGTGCATGGCCAGTACCAGCGCGTGAAGGGCGACCAGCTCGTCTTCGTCATCGTCGGGACGGCGACCAACAATTCTCCCGTTCCGGCGCGCGCGATCCAGGTCGAGGGGCGCATCGTCGGCGCCCGGGAGGAGCGCCAGGTCGTCTTCTGCGGGGCGGCCCCGCGCGACGTTCAGGAGCTCTCGCTGCGCGAGATCGCGCTGCTCCAGACCCTCGAGCCGCCGAAGGACTGGGCGCTCCAGCCCGGCGAGCAGACGAACTTCCTCATCGTCTTCGCCTCGCCCCCGACCGACCTCAAGGAGTTCGCCGCCGAGGTCGTTTCGGTGCAGGCGCCGGCGCGCGGCCGCGGCGGGCTCCCCGCGGCGTCCACCCGCGACGCGTAGAGCGCCGACCGACGGGTTCGGTCAGCCGTTCTTCGGCTTGGACTCGGACTCGTTGGGCGTGACGTCGATCTCCGGAGGCTCGCGCAGTCCTTTCTTGAAGGCCTGCACCCCCTTGCCGAAGCTCCCCATGACCTCGGGCAGCCGGCCCGCCCCGAACACGACCAGGACGATGACGAGAACCACCAAGAGCTCGCCGATTCCCATACCGAACATGTCACGATGATAGGAGTCCCGCGCCCGGCAGGCAAGCCGCGATGTAGACTCCGGTCGCGCGCGCCTCTCCCCGTCCGCTTCGTTGCGCTAGCCGGGGCCCCTCCCTATACTCCGCGCCTCGCATGCTGCGGAGCTATCGCGAAGCCTACGAGCGGCTCCTGCCGCTGGTCGAGAAGCCCGGGCGCTACCTGGGAAACGAGCGTGGCACACACCCGAAAGACCTGCAGCAGGTGCGGCTCCGCTTCGCGCTCGCGTTCCCCGAGGTGTACGAGATCGCACAGTCACACCTCGGCCTGCAGATTCTCTACGACATCCTGAATCGCCGTCCCGACGTGGCCGCCGAACGGGTCTACGCACCGTGGCCGGACCTGGAAGCCCTGCTGCGGGCCCGCGGTCTGCCGCTCGTATCGCTCGAGAGCCACCTCTCGCTCGCCGACTTCCACGTCGTCGGCTTCAGCCTCCAGTACGAGCTCACCTACACCAACCTCCTCACCATGCTCGAGCTGGGAGGCGTCCCGCTGCGCGCCGCCGCGCGCGGGCCGGAGCATCCACTCGTCATTGCCGGCGGACCATGCGCATTCAATCCGGAGCCGCTGGCACCCTTCCTCGACGCCGTGGTGCTCGGCGACGGAGAGGAGGCGGTCGGCGACGTGTGCGATGCGGTACTCGCCTGGGACGGTCGCGAGCGCCGCGACCTGCTCCGCGCGCTGGCCGCGCTGCCCGGGGTCTACGTACCGGCCTTCTTCACGCCCCGCCATCACGCGGACGGCACGCTCGCGGCGATCGAAGCGGTCGAGCCCTCGCAGACGACGGTGCGAAAGCGGGTCCTCGTCGATCTCGACCGGTTCCCGCCACCGGAGCAGCCGGTCGTCCCGCACCTGGGCGTCGTCCACGACCGGGCGAGCGTCGAGGTCATGCGCGGCTGCGTCAAGGGCTGCCGCTTCTGCCAGGCGGGCTACGTCTACCGGCCGCTGCGCGAGCGGAACCCCGAGCGCGTCGTCGAGCAGGCGACGGAGCTCATGCGCCGCACGGGCTACGAGGAGCTCTCGCTGCTCTCGCTCTCGACCGGCGACTACAGCGGCGTGAACCCGGTGCTGAAGACGCTCATGGACCGCTTCGCGCCCGAGCACGTGGCGGTGTCGCTGCCCTCGACCCGGGTCGACGCGCTCTCGCCGAAGATCCTCGAGGAGATCCGCCGGGTCCGGAAGACGGGCTTCACGATCGCGCCCGAGGCGGGGACCCAACGGCTGCGCGACGTCATCCAGAAGGAGTATCGCGAGGAGGAGCTGCTCGAGGCGGCGCGCCTGTTCGCCGATCTCGGCTGGCGGACCCTCAAGCTCTACTTCATGATCGGCCTCCCCAGCGAGACCGAGACCGACGTGCGCGGCATCGCGGAGCTGTCCCGCCGGGTGCGCGAGGCGGCGAGCGGTCGGCTCCGCGTCACAGCGAGCGTCTCGACCTTCGTCCCCAAGCCCCACACGCCCTTCCAGTGGGCCGGCCAGCTGAGCGTGGAGGAGACCCGCGTCCGGCAGGCACTCCTGCGGCGGGAGCTCGCCCGTCACAAGATCGAGTTCCGCTGGCACGACGCGGAGCTCTCGTACCTGGAGGGCATCTTCTCGCGGGGCGACCGACGGCTGGCCGACGTGCTGGAGACCGCCCAGCGTCGCGGCGCCCGCTTCGACGGGTGGTCAGATCACTGCCGCATGGACGTCTGGCGGGATGCCCTCGCGGAGCACGGGCTCGAGGCCCCCTTCTACCTCCGCCGCCGGCCACTCGGCGAGCAGCTGCCCTGGGATCACCTCGACGCCGGTCTCTCGCGGCGCTTCCTGCTCCAGGACCTGGCACGAGCCGTCGAGGGCGTGCTCACGCCCGACTGCTCGATCGAACGCTGCACCTACTGCGGAGCGTGCGACTTCGAGGCGGTGCGCAACATCGATCACCATCTCGAGGGCGCCAAGGGGGGCGACCACCGCGGTCGGGGCATCGCCCGCTGGGCGGAGCTCGCCATGCCGCCCGAGGACGATGGGCGGCCGGCGTGGGAAACCCGGGCGTGGCACGAGATCCGGGCGCGGGTGGCCGCCCGTGCGGCGGCGCGCGCGCCGAAACCCCGCGTGGGTGCCGAGCCGGCGGCCGCTCCGCTCGCAGCACGTCTCGCCGACGGGACGGCGTCAGTGGATCCTGGGAGCGGCGAAGGCAATGCCGAGGAATGGCTCGATGCGGTGCCGTCATCGTTCACCCCACCCGCCCCGACGCCACCCGCCGTGACGAGAGTGCGACTCCGGTACCGGAAGGTCGGGCCGGCGCGCTTCATCGGAACGCGGGAGCTCACCACGGTGTTCCTGCGCGCAGCCCGCCGCGCCGGCCTGTCGCTCGCCTTCTCGCAGGGCCATCATCCCCTTCCCCGCTTCTCGTTCGGACCCGCCCTGCCCCTCGGGTTCTCGAGCGACGACGAGTACGTCGACCTCGAGCTGACCGAGCACCTCGCCCCCGAGGCTGTCATGACGCGACTCGCCGCCGAGCTTCCCGCAGGTCTCGAGCCGCGGGCAGCGACCGAGGTCCCGCGCTCGGCGCAGAGCATCGAGTCGGAGATCGCGGCCTTCCTCTACGAGGTCGATCTCGGCGCCCTCGACGCCCCGCCCGATCCGGCCGCCGTGGCCGCGGGTGTGGCACGCTTCGCGGCCGCCGAGGCCTTCCCAGTCCGCAAGCGAAGCCGGCACGGCGAGCGGGCGATCGACGCCCGGCGGGCGGTGCGCGACCTGGTGGTCACCGGGCCCCAGCGGCTCCGCCTCGAGGTCCAGGTCGCGCCGGAGGGCACCCTCAAGCCGGGGCCGCTGCTCGGCCTCCTCCTCGACCTGCCCAGCGACGCCGAGCCGCTCCTCCGCGTGCACAAGCTCGCCACGCGCTTCCACGGCAGCTCGCGCGACCATCCAGCCGCCCCATCGGCATAGGCCGTCGCGCCCGTGGCCAAGCAGATCCTGATCAACATCGCCCCCTGGGAGACGCGAGTCGCGCTGCTCGAGGACACCACGCTCGTCGAGCTCCACATCGAGCGCCGCAGCGAGCGTGGCATCGCGGGGAACGTCTACAAGGGTCGCGTCATCCGCGTGCTGCCCGGCATGCAGGCCGCCTTCCTCGACATCGGGCTCGAGAAGGCGGCCTTCCTGCACGCCTCCGATCTGGCCAACCCCGAGCTTCCCCCCGAGGTGGCGCAGGAAGGGGATGCGCCGGAGATGATGGAGACGCCGGCCCGTCCGCCGACCCGCGATCTCCGGCCCATCGAGGAGCGCCTCCAGAAGGGGCAGGAGATGCTCGTCCAGGTGGCGAAGGAGCCCATGGGGACGAAGGGGGCGCGCGTCACGGCGCACGTGTCCCTCCCCGGACGCTACCTCGTCTACATGCCCGGGACGCAGCACATCGGCATCTCACGGCGCATCGAGGACCCGGCCGAGCGGGACCGCCTGCGGGAGATCGTGGAGGCCGAGCGGCCGCCCGAGGGCGGTCTCATCGTGCGTACCGCCTGCGAGGGCGTGACGAAGCGCGAGATCCACGACGACGTCCGCTTCCTCACGCGGCTCTGGGCGCGCCTCCAGAAGCAGGCGACCACGCTCGCCGCGCCCGCGCTGGTGCACTCGGACCTCGACCTCGTGCTGCGCACCGTGCGCGACCTCTTCGCCTCCGATGTCGACCGGCTGGTGATCGACACGCGCGCGGACTACGAGCGGGTGGCGGAGTTCGTCACCGTCCTGATGCCGCGCCTCGTCCCGCGCCTGCATCTCTACGAGGGGGTGACGCCGCTCTTCGATCAGCACGGTGTCGAGACGAAGATCGCGCGCGCGCTCGAGCGCCGGGTGTGGCTCAAGTCGGGCGGGTATCTCATCTTCGACCAGACCGAGTCGCTCACCACCGTGGACGTGAACACGGGCCGCTACGTCGGCAAGACGAACCCCGAGGAGACCGTGCTGCGCACGAACCTCGAGGCCGCCAAGCAGGTCGTGCAGCAGCTCCGGCTGCGGAACATCGGCGGCATCGTGGTGATCGACTTCATCGACATGGAGAAGGCGGCCAACCGGAAGAAGGTGTTCGACACGCTCCAGGACGCGGTGCGCCGGGACAAGGCGCGCACGAACGTGCTCCGCATCTCGGAGCTCGGCCTCGTGCAGATGACTCGCAAGCGGACGCGCGAGAGCCTGGAGCAGCTCCTCACCAGCCCCTGCCCGCACTGCGGAGGCCGAGGCCGCACCCGCTCCGTCGCGACGCTCGCCTATGACGCGCTCCGGCGCGTGCAGCGCGAGGTCGCCTCGGCCAGCAACTCGACGCGCGTCGCGCTCCGCGTCCATCCCGAGGTCGCCGCCTTCCTCACCGAGCAGGAGCGGCGGAGTCTCGAGGCGCTGGAGCAGCTCGTCGGGCGAACGGTCGCGGTCGAGGGCGTCCCCGAGCTCGAGCGCGAGCAGGTGGAGGTCGCGGTCGGCAGCTGAGACGGCCGCTCAGTCGATCCAGACGCTCTTCACGTTCACGAACTCGCGCAGGCCGTACTCCGACAGCTCACGCCCGTAGCCCGATCGCTTGACCCCGCCGAACGGCAGGCGGGGATCGGACTTCACCTGTGCGTTGACGAAGACGGAGCCCGCCTCGAGCTCGCGCGCCACGTACTCGGCGCGCCGGCGGTCGGCGGTCCAGACCGACGCTCCGAGCCCGAACGGCGAATCATTGGCGAGCGCGATCGCGTCCGCCTCGTCTCGGGCGCGGATCACGGCGGCCACGGGCCCGAACGTCTCCTCGTCGAAGGCCGCCATGCCCCTCTCGACGGCGGTCAAGACGGTGGGAGGATAGAAGGCCCCCACGCCCGGGGGAACCCGGCCGCCGAGGCGGAGCGTCGCACCGCGACGGACCGATTCCTCCACCTGCCGGTGGAGCGCTTCCCGCAGGTCGTGCCGCGCGAGCGGCCCCACCTGAGTGTCGGCGTCGAGCGGATCGCCCACGCGGCGGGACGCCATCTCGGCAACGAAGAGCTCGACGAATCGCTCGGCCACCGCCTCGACGACGATGAAGCGCTTGGCCGCGATGCAGCTCTGGCCGCTGTTGACCAGCCGCGCGTCCGTGGCCGTGCGCGCCGCGGCGCGGAGCTCCGCGTCCGCGAGCACGATGAACGGGTCGCTTCCGCCCAGCTCGAGCACCGTCTTCTTGAGCTCGCGCCCCGCCTGCTCGGCCACCTGCATTCCGGCGCGCTCGCTGCCGGTGAGGGTCACGGCGCGCACCCGGGCATCGCGGATCAGGGCCGGCACGCCGGCCGCGGCGACCAGGACGGTGCTGAACAGTCCCTCGGGAAACCCGGCGGCGCGAAAGCACTGCTCGATCTCGAGCGCGCAGCGCGTCACGTTCGAGGCGTGCTTCAGGATGCCCGCGTTCCCCGCCAGCAGCGCCGGCACGGCGAAGCGAAAGACCTGCCAGAAGGGGAAATTCCACGGCATGATCGCGAGCACCGGGCCGAGCGGATCGAAACGCACGTAGCTCCGCGCCGCATCCGTCTCACGCGGCTGCTCCTCGAGGAAACGGGGGCCGTGCTCGGCGTAGTACTCCGCAGCCCACGCACACTTCTCGATCTCGCCCGCACCCTGGGCAACCGGCTTCCCCATCTCGAGCGCCATCGCCCGCACGTAGTCGCCCTGCTTCGCCCGCAGCAGCCGCGCGACCTCTCGCAGGAAGGCGCTGCGCTCCGCCAGCGGCCGGCGCCGCCAGTCGAGGAAGGCGTCGTGCGCGCCGCCGAGGATCCGCTCCAGCTCCCCGGGCGTCGTCTCCTCGAAGCGTTCGAGCACCTCGCCCGTGGTGGGGTTGATCGACCGGAGGCTCATTCCCTCCTCAATGCTTGCCGTACTCGAGCGGCGTCCCCTTCCGCTGGGCGAGGATGTAGGCCTCGAGTGCCTTGAGGCGCGGATCGTCGTCGACCAGAGGCTTCCCGCGGGTGGGGTTCTGGATGCACCAGTTGATCATGTCGCGCAGGAGCGCCACGCGACCCAGCTGCACCTGGAACTTGGGATAGGTCTCGGGGTGGGTGTTCGCACCGTCGGGGTGACACATGTCGCAGGAGACGGCGATGGTGCTGCCGAGCGCCTTGGAGTCGTGGAACACGCGCCGTCCCTCCTGTACGAACTTGTCGGTCTCTGCGGCCCAGATGCGCTGATCGCGCTCGGAGAACGCCCCGTAGGTGTGGCCTTCCTGCACCGGGCCCTGGGGGCCGGCGGGCAGGCCACCCGCCTCACCCTGCACGGTCCCGCCCACCTGCTCCGCCGCGGCCAGCCGCACCGGCTCTTCCCAGCGTGCGGTCGGGTTCTTCTCCCGCCAGGCCGCCATGAGACGATCGGCGACGTCCCGCGCCTGGGCCGGGGTCGGCGTCTCGCCTTCCTTGACGCCGGGGATCTCGGCCGTCGTCTCGCCGTCACAGAGGGCAACCACGACGTTGCCGCCGGGCGACGGCGGCGACGGATGGCGGTCCACGTGCACACGCGACTGGGCAAGGACGACGGCACCCGCGCCGAGGCTGGACAGGACGAGCAGGATGAGGGTTCTCCGCAGTGTCATCGCACCTCCTCGCTAGTACGACGGCAGCTTGGTTCGCGCCGGGGCGTCCTTCGCCCCGCTCGAGGCGAGGTAGCTCGCGCGGACCGTGACCGGATTCCGGTCCCAGAGATTGTAGAGCACGTTCGCGAGCCCCTCCTCCGTCAGCCCGACGCTCCCATCCCCGCACCCGTCGAACTGGTCGAACGGATCGGCGCGGTTCTGCTGGATGGTGAGCTTCGGGAGCCCCTCGGGCGCATACGGCCACGGCCACGCGGTCGAGAGCATGCCGTGGAAGTCGATGTTCTCGATGCGATTCGTGAGGAGCTGGTGCGTATGACCGTGCAGCACGGTCACGTGCTGGAACCGCCGGAGAATCGCCTGGACCTCGTCGGCATCCTCGGTCCAGAAGTTCCACGGTCGGTAGTACTTGTAGAGCGGCGAGTGCGAGAACACGACGAGCGGGGTCTTCGGGTCGACCTTCTCCAGATCCTTCTGCAGCCACTCCCGCCCCGCGGGGCCGACCTCGAAGCGCGACTGAATGCCATTGTCCAGCCCGGCGACCGTCTGCATGCGCTCCATCGGCGTCATACCGCGCGCGGTCCAGAAGTCCTTCTCCTGCACGCTCATGATGGTGACGAAGTGCACGCCCCTGTGGTCGAAGGAGTACTGCTCGGGACCGAAGAGCGCCCGCCAGTGCTCGCCCATGTCGAAGAACCAGTCGTGCTCCCCCACCATCATGTGGATGGGCGGCTTGACGCCCTTCAGGATCTCGTGCCCCAGATCGAGCTCGTCACGCTGTCCGAGCTGGGCGAGATCGCCGCCGAAGAGGA
This sequence comes from Binatus sp. (SeqCode), assembly GCA_035476275.1. Classification (GTDB taxonomy): domain Bacteria; phylum Desulfobacterota; class Binatia; order DP-6; family DP-6; genus DP-23. Next base: position 13,327 of record DATILR010000168.1, read on the forward strand.
CGAAGTCCGGCGGGGGATCCAGATTGTTGACGTCGTCGACCGCCTTCAGGATGGCGCGCACGAAGCGGTCGTTCAGCCGCGCGGGATAGAGGTGCGTGTCGGAGATGTACGCGAAGGTGAAGGGCGGCTTGTCGGTCTCGGCCGCGCCCGCCATCTCGATCAGCTGGAAGCTGTGCGGGGGAACGAGCCCCTTCGCCATCGCCAGCCCCGCGGACGCGCCGGCCAGCCGGAGGAATCCGCGACGCGACATACGCCGCAGGCCGGCGAAGAACGCGTCGCGCTCCTCGTAGTGTCGGGTCTCGATGCTCTTAGTGCCCTTCGCCATAGGAGGTCCCTCTCACGACGAGCACGCCCAGGGCAGCCGGCTTCGCCTGGTCGGGCGTGGGGGCGAGGTCGCCCAGGTGCGGCTCGAGCAACGCGTGGCGCTTCCTCATGCCCCCTCCCATCGCGTCGGGTATCGCATCGGGCCGCCGGGGACAACGTGTCCCGGGAGCGACGCCGTGAGCGCGCCGGGCGAGAGCCATCGCACCGTCAGCACGCCCGCCGGCACGAGGTAAACGAGCGCCAGGAGAATCATTGGAGTACCTACGCGCCGCGCACGCCTGCCGCCCGACACAGCCGTGGCCTTGGAGGTGCGGCTCAAGGCCCACCGGCCGAAGCAGAAGAGCGACCGGCGCGACGCGTTCGAGGGACGGTGGCGTTCGACAAGTTCGGCCAGCCGATCGGCGCGCTCGTCGACGACTGTAAGAAGACGCCCAAAGAGACGCTCTGGCAGAAGCTCAAGAGCCACCTCTAGGGTCGCCACGCGAAGCCCGCTCGTCAGGGCGGGTCCCGCGACGTACTGGAGAGCGGTACGATGCTCTTCTCCGAACCTTCCTTCAGTCGCCGGTGTCGGCGTTTGGGGCTTTCGCATGTTGATCGGGTCCGTTGGAACGGGACCGATTGCGCTGCTGGTTGTGCCGTGATCGGTCGCGAGATCGACGCGTATGCGTGGCCCTCCTGGGCTCAGGCGGGCCCGCTGGGGTCGTGCCATCCCCCGCGAGGCGATATCTGCTTCGCGGCCTCGGGCGGTCCCCACGTGCCGGGCTCGTACTCGTAGACCGGCGTGCTCGCCTTCAGCATGGGATCGAAGATC
>DATILR010000169.1:0-8358 GCA_035476275.1 Binatus sp. (SeqCode)
GCGCTTCCCGATGCCGGCGCGGGCCGCGTTCTCGCGCGTCGTCGCCCCCGCGTAGCCGGCGGATGCGAAGAGCTCCTGGGCGGCGTCGAGGATGCGGGTGCGGACGGCATCGCCGTCCGCCTGCGCACGCATGACGTGGCGGAGTGCTTCCACGAACCCGTACCGATCGGTACAGCGCTCTACAGGCTTCGGCTTCGAGGTGTCAACAAGAAAGCGTAAGCACGGAACGAGAGATCTTGCCGCAGTGCGCCGTGCCGCGAATCGGCGTCAGTTCTGGATCCAGGGCCAGTCGCCGCCCGCGTTGCAGGGTCCGGGAATCGCGATGCGACGGGAGCGGAAGCTCGGGCTCGTCACCGTCACCCCAGAGAAGCCATCGTCGTCGCCCACGATCACCGCCAGCGGAACGCAGACCGGATCCTGGATGTTGAGGCGCGAGAGGTCAGCGCCGATCAGCGTGAAGCGGAGCCGGTACGTTCCGTCCGGCTGCGGCCAGATCCGGATCTTGCGCACGCCCCGCTTGACGCTCTTCGGCGCGCGGTACGCGAAGACGCGGCCCCCGTGGAGGGCGACGAGGCTACCGGGCTCGAGCCGGAAGCTGTCCTCGCCGAGGGCGACCAGCACCGGCTCCTGGGACGGGAAGATGCCGTTCGAGCCCGCGACGGGCATGAACATCCAGCGATTCACCCGGAGCTTCACCTGACCCGTCTTCCGGTCGAGGGTGCCGCCGGCCGGCTGGTTCACGTCGAGCGTGCCGTGGAAGATCGGCACCGCGCTGGTCGAGATCTGGGCCGCCGCCCGGCCGGCGAGAAGAGCGGCGAGCGCCACCACCAGCGCGCGTTGCGGCGACATCGCGGCCATCTTACCGACAGCCGCGGCGCCGCCGCAATGCGCACCCAGCTGGCCGCTAGGCGCCGCCGCGCACTGCGCGGACGAAGTTGCCCCCCGTCTTGTCGCCGGGACGGATGAACCCTGCGAAGAAGTCGCCCCGCCAGGCGTTGATGGGGACGTTGGCGTTGGTGCTGGCCGACCAGTGGTCGGCGGCCTTCGTGCAGCTGCAGGTGAGGACGGTGCAGCCCGGCACGCAGGCCGTGTTGAACGCCGGGTCGACGGACGGGTTCGAGGTCTCGTAGCTCATGATGCTCTGGAGCTCCTTCGCGTTGGGCAGGCGCCAGTCGGTGTGGCCGGCGAAGGCCATCGAGTTGAGGCCCGCGATGAAGATCGCGAAGGCGTCACTCCACACGTAGGTCGAGTCGCGGTCGTGGATCGTACCGTCGTCGCTCTTCTTCTCCCACGTGAGGCCGGTGTTGAGATCGGTGATGGTGCCGTCGCCGTTGTCGACGTAGCTGAGCGTCGACCCGGCCTGGACGTCGCCGTCCTGGCCGGTGCCGGCGCAGGGGACGACGTTGCCCGAGGTGTCCCAGCAGGTCATCTGCCCCGTCGCCGGGAAGCCGTGGAAGGCGTCGGAGTTCGGGGTGGGGCCGGGCACCGCGGGCGTGCAGACGAGCGAGGGCCGGAGGTTCGAAAGCACGCGGGTGCCGAACTGGTCGGTCACTTGCTGGTCGGGCGGGTTCGGCCGCGGGCACTTCACCTTGTAGCAGATGCGGTCGCCGGGAGCCGGGGGCGCCCAGAAGACGAGCGGCGTGATCGGCGCGCCGGTCGCCCGGTCCACTGCCGACACGACCGTCTTCCTCGCCGGCACGCAGAGGAGCTTTGCCGCCGAGACGGTGCAGCCGCTCTCCGCCCCGAACTGGGGCGAGTCGAGATCGACCACGCCGCTCAGCTTGAGCGGGTCATGGATCTTGTAGCACTTCAGGTGATCGGGCACCTGCGCCGTCGCCGTCGTGGCGAGCGCCATGCCGAGCGCCGCTAGGTAGCTCGCTGCCCAGAGAGACCGCTTCATGATCCCCTCCCGTGTCGACAGAGTGGATCGAGGGTCGTCCGGGCCTCAGGATGCGGTCAAGGAAAAAACCGACGGCTACCGACTATCCGTCTCGGTTCTCCCGGAGGACCGGGAGGGTCGTCGACCGCCCGATGGGGCGGGCGGGACGGGGAGACGCGGCGGGTGTCGTCCGCTCAGTCGGCGACGGCGCGGACACCGTCGTCGAAGGCGCGGTTCAACGACCCGGTCCGGCACATGAGAGCGTCGCGCTGTTCGATCACGGTCGCTGCCTGGCAGGACGCCGCCGGCTCCGCGTCGCTGCGCAGCCCCCGGGAGGTTGCGGGACCCGGGGTGGCGACCTCGATGCTCTCGAAGAGGACGAGGGAGGTGAGCGCGACGGCGAAGAGAAATCTCATGTGGCCTCCTGCGTTGCCTGCCGCCGCTTAGCACCCGCCGTTCCAGCGCGTCCCCTTGCGCACCACGCAAGCGGAGCCCCATCCGTGCGACATCTGCCGGGGCGGGCCGTCAACCGGGTGACGGGCGGGTGTCGGCGCCACGCCACCCCGAGGCCATGTCCAAGCCGAGCCGGGTCCTCCGCGGCCAGGAGCGACCGCCCCGGTCGGAGCGCGACGCGCCCGCTCGCCTCCCCTGCTTCCCCCGCGCCGGTCCACCCCATTCGCCGGGCAATTCCCAGGCTCCGCGTGATGGTCTCCCGGGTTCCGGCGTGTTGAGTGCGTTCCACGCGGCGCCCGTGTGCGCCGCACAAGGGGGAACGCCGCATGCGCCGGACCGGCCTGCCACCATTCATCGTCATCGGAGCTCTCGTCGCGTTCGCGGCCCTGGTCGCCGTGGGCCAGGTCCGGATGTTCCCCGGCCCCCCCACCGACACGAACCCGCGTGCCAACACGCCCAACGACCCGGACTTCGACCGGGCCGAGCCCGACGACGAGGACGGCGACTTCGTGCAGAACGGCGCCAGCGTCTTCGACGAGGATCACCGCCTCTTCGGTTTCGCCCCCAACGACACCAAGAATTCCGCGCTCTACCGGGACCCGAGCAACCCGCGCCGCGGGCAACCCCAGGTGTCCGGCGTGTCCGCCGACCTCGCCTGGAAGCTCTCGACCGGTGACCAGAGCGTCGAGGTGGCGATCTGCGACACCGGCGTTCGCTGGGAGCGGGAGGAGCTCAGGCGCCGCATCCGGCTCAACACGGGCGAGCTACCCGTGCCGTGCGGACTGCACGCCGGGCAGAAGGGCCGGCCGCTCGCCGAGTACGATTGCGACGGCGACGGCATCTTCACGCCCGACGATTACGCCGGAATCGTGCTCCCCAACGAGGGCCCGCACGGCGACCCCACCAAGCTCGACGGCGAGGACGTGCTCATCCACTTCTCCGACGGCGTCGACGATGACGGCAACGGCTACGTGGACGACATCGCGGGGTGGGACTTCTTCGACGACGACAACAATCCCTTCGATGCGAGCTCGTACAGCTCGGCCAACAACCACGGCAGCGGGCGCGCCTCCGACGCCCTCGCCGAGGGGAACAACCGCCAGGACTCGCTCGGCCTCTGCCCGCGCTGCCGGCTGGCGCCGATCCGCATCTGGGACACGTTCGTCGCCAACCCGAACAACTTCGCCCTCTGCATGCTCTACGCCGCCGACAACGGCGTCGAGGTGATCGAGGCGGCCATCGGCGCGCTGACCACCACCGAGTTCGCGCAGGCCGCGACGCAGTACGCCTACGAGCACGGCGTGGCGCTCATGGAAGTGTCGTCGGATCTCAACACCGCCGACCACAATTCGCCCACGAACTTCAACAACACGATCTTCGTGAAGGGCGTGGTCGCCGACGTGGAAGGGCTCAGCATGAACGTGAACCGCCCGCCCTTCCCCCAGGTACAGCTGACGGCGCAGGTGCAGACGTGGTTCCGTGACTCGAACCTCACGCAGTACGGCGGGCACGCTCACATCGCCATGAAGGGGTCGACCGGCTCCGAGTGCACCGGCCAGGCGGCGGGTGCCGCGGGCCTCCTGATGTCCTACGCTCGCCAGCGGGGGACCGACCTCACCTCGAACGAGGTGAAGCAGATTCTCACCCTGACCGCGGAGGACGTCCTTCCCGGAGACACGACCGGCACCGGCGTCCCCGACCCCTCGCAGGCGGGCTGGGACCAGCACTTCGGCTACGGCCGGGTGAACCTCCGTGCGGCCCTCGAGCGGCTCGGCGTCCCGGCGCTCGGCATCCCGGCCAAGATCCCGCCCGAGGCGACCCTCGAGCGGCCCTCCTGGTACACGGTCCTGGATCCCGACCGTGACAACGACGGCGTGAACGAGTCGCTCATGGTGCCCATCGAAGGGACGGCCTCGGCCGATCGCGGCGCCACGACGAGCCTCAGCTGGACGCTCGAGTTCGGGATCGGGATCGAGCCGACGACCTTCACGGCCTTCGCCAGTGGATCGAGCGCGAGCCACGTTGGCTTCGCCGCGGGCACCCCGCCGCGCCGGCCGGGGGCGCTTCTCGGCACGCTCGACCTGGCGACCGTCATGGCGGCCTTTCCGCCCGCCACTGACTTCTCGGCGCCGCCCTCGGGGGTCGTCGTGCAGGGCCAGGCCAACGTACCCTCGAACCAGTTCGCCTTCACCGTCCGCCTGCGCGTCACCGACGGCGACGACCCGAGCAACGTGGGGGAGGACCGGAAGGTCTTCTTCGTCCATCACGACCCGACCAAGCACCTCGGGTGGCCGATCGCGATCGACGCCAACGGAGACGGCCTGACCGACGGCGGCGGCGAGGCGCCGCCGCACATGATCGACCTCGACGGCGACAACAAGATGGAGCTGGTGCAGGCGACCGCCGGCGGCCGCATCTACGCCTTCCGTGAGGACGGCTCACAGCTTCCGGGGTTCCCGGTGACGACCAACCCGGCCCGCAACGTGGTGACCCATCTCGGGGCACCGGTGTTCGCCAGCGGGGCGATCGCGCCGCCCGCGCCCACCACCAGCTCGCGTCCGGCGATCGGGGACCTCGACCACGACGGCTACCCGGAGATCGTCTACGCCAACCTCGAGGGGGACGTGTACGTCTTCCGTCACGACGGGACGCCCTTCCCGGGTTTTCCGGTGCGTATCGATCCGACGTTCTCCGCGCCGGCGGTGCGGAGCAAGACGAACCACGTGAAGACCGGCATCCTCGGCTCGCCCGTCCTGGGCGACCTCGACGGCGACGGCTTCCTCGACATCGTGGTCGCGGCCATGGACCAGCACGTCTACGCCTGGGATCGCCACGGGAACCTGCTCCCCGGCTGGCCGGTCCTGGTGCAGGACCCGAACCCGGGCGGCAGCCAGACGCCCCTCGGTGCCGAGAGCATCAACACGCCCGTACTCGCCGACCTCGACGGCGACGGGCAGCTCGAGGTGGTGATCGAGACCAACGAGGTCTACGACGCCAGCGGCGACGCGAGCCAGTTCTTCCCGAACGACCAGGGGACGCCGACCTCCATCCCCGGACTCAACACCGGCACCGTGCTCGCCGCCGCCTTCGCGCAGGCGGGCGGCTCGGGGCGCGTCTACGCGCTCCACGCCGACGGCAACAATCACGCGGGCGGTCCCTTCGTGGCGGGTTGGCCGATCAAGATTGACGGCCTCGCGATCGACGTCCTGCCGCTCATCGGCCCGGGCCACAACGTCGCCGTCGCCGACCTCGACCCCTCGCCCGGACTCGAGGTGGCGGCGAGCCTCACCACCGCCAACCTGGCCCTCTTCCGGCCAAACGGCACCCGCATCCGCGACATGGATCCGAGCGCGCATGGACCACTCTCCGACACGGCGCAGGACAACTCGAGCGTGCTGAATCTCTTCGAGTACCCGGCGGTCGGCGACCTCGACCGTGACGGCCGGCTCGACCTCACCAAGGTGGGGCTCACGCTGAGCGGTCTCGTGAACCTCGTCCTGGTCGGGCAGAACCAGCCCTTCCATCACGTGCTCCAGGCGTGGACCGCGGCCACGGGGACGCCACTCAACGCGTTCCCCAAGGTGATCGACGACTTCGGGCTCACGACGGTCCCACTCTTCGCCAACGTGGGGGCCACGACCGACGTGGGCGACACCCTGAACATGCCCGAGCTCATCTCCGGCAACGGCCTCTACCTGGTGCACGCCTTCGACGTGAACGGACGCGAACCGTCGGGGTGGCCGAAGCTGACCGGCGGCTGGCACACCGGGCAAGCCGCTGCCGGGGACATGGACGACGATGGTCTCCTCGAGATCGCGTGGCCGACGCGCGAGGGGAACTTCTTCCTCTGGGACACGCCCGCGCCCATGTGCAACACGGCGACCACGCCGAACCTCGACGGACGGGACGGGGCGTACAATCCGCAGGTCAACTACTGGAACAACAACGTCTACGGCCAGGATACGATCCCACCGGCCCGCTTCGCTCCGACCGACGTCACCGCCACACACGATCGCGCGGCCGGCACGATCGGCGTCACGTTCACCCGCACCCCGGGCGACGACGTCTACTGCGGCACCGCCGACCGCTTCGACTTCCGGTTCTCGCTGACGGGTCCGATCACGACGCAGGCCGACTTCGATACGGCCACCCCCGTGGCCAGCGTTCCGCCCCCGCCGCCCGGCAGCCGGAGCACCGGCGGCTCGCTCACGCTCGGGGACGCGCGCTTTGCCGACCAGATCGTCTTCCTGGCGGTGCAGGTCGTCGACGAGGCGGGCAATCGCTCACCGCTCACCTCGCTCGGGCAGTTCGACTTCGCCCCGTCCTTCACCCTGGTGCGCGCGGCTCTCACGCACGGGCCAGGGCAAAGCGCCGACCGTCTCTCGCTGCGCGCGTCGATTCCCGTGCCGCTCAGCACGTTCGATCCAGGGGGAGAGTCGTTCAGCCTGACGCTCGCCGACGCGGACGGCACGATCTATACCGCCACGGTTCCGGCAGGGCGCTTCCGCGCCAACGCCAGCCACTCGCGCGTCGTCTTCCGGGACGGGACCGGGGCGGTGGCGGCCGGCCTCCGGGCGGTCGTCCTCCGGAACTTCGTGGGGACGACGCGCGTCAGCATCCGCGGTCGGCAGCTCGATCTGAGCGGTGCCAACCAGACGGGGATCACCACCACGCTTGGTCTGGGTACGGATCAGTTCCGGTCGACGAACGTCTTCCGGAACCTGGGGAGTCGACTCCGCTTCCCCTAGGACCGCGACAGCGCGGCGGAAACCGGCTAAGCGGGGGGAGACGGAAGGAGGTTGGCATGGGTCTCAGCGCCAAGACGTGTACCCCCTGCCGCGGCGGCATCCCGCCGCTCGGCCGCGACGCGGCGGAGAAGCTACTCGCCGAGGTTCCGGGCTGGACGCTCGCCGGGGACGCCACCCACATCGAGCGGACGTTCAAGTTTCCCGACTTCGCCGCGGCGCTCGGCTTCGTGAACCGCGTGGGCGAGCTGGCCGAGGCGGAGGGCCACCACCCCGATTTCGCGTTCGGCTGGGGCTACTGCCGGGTCGTCTGGCAGACCCACAAGATCAAGGGCCTGCACGAGAACGACTTCATCATGGCGGCCAAGGTGAACGGCCTCGTGACCTGAGGCCGACGGGACGGGCGAGCGAGGCGGCGACCGGATTCGAACCGGTGCATGGAGGTTTTGCAGACCTCTCCCTTAACCACTTGGGTACGCCGCCGCTAACCCATAGTGGCGTGCAGTGCCGGTACGTGTCAACGCAACGACCGATCGGGGATCGGGCTAGCGTGGCACGCCCCCGGTCGGCGGGGCTGGCGTGCCCGGCGTGCCGGCGGGTCCGTCCGTGGCCTGCTTGCGCTTCTCTTCCTTCTTCTGGCGCTTCTCGAGCGCCTTCATGCGGCGCTCGGCTTCGCGCCGCTCGCGTACGTTGCTCTTGAAGGCCCGTCCGCCTGCCATGCGATCACCTCCCGGTCGAGATCTCGCGCCACGTGCCGTGGACCGGCAATCGGGCGACCCTAGCCTTGGGTCTGCGGAACGTCAAGGCGCCGCAGCGCGTGGACACGTTGCGTGCAGGAACCGTCGCGCTGTCGTCCTCGTCGGCCGGCACGAACTGGAAATCACCCGTGAACCGGTTGACGACGAAGTCGTGCCCGGGCGCGTACAGACCGCCCCGCACGAACGCGGCCAACAAGAGCAACACCCCCAGCAGCAACGCAGCTCTGACACCCATGCGAGTCCTCTCCTTTCGCGCGGCGCGAGCGGCGCGCGCGCTCCACGGGCCGGCACGACGCCGTGCCTCCCTTCAGCTCTCGAGTGTGCTGACGCTCGCTTCCCAGTTGCGGCCGTCGAACGGCTCGACGCGGAGCGTGGCGAGCTCCACGCCGTCCAGACAGCGCACGTTGACGTCGACGTGGTCGGGGTGGGAACGCGGGACGTAGAAGCTCGCGACCCCGCAGTGGCGACAGAAGTGGTGGGCCGCCACGCCCGTTCCGAAGCGATAGGTGGTGAGGTCGTCCGC
>DATILR010000170.1:0-2129 GCA_035476275.1 Binatus sp. (SeqCode)
AAACCATCTGACCTTCCGCGTCGGGTCGGCCTATCGCCTGCACTTCGAGAACCGCGGGAAGGATCTGCACGAATTCACCGCCCCCGCCTTCCTCAAAGCGATCGAGATCTCCAATCCCGAGGTCCTGAATCAGGAGGGGACAGAGATCGTGGTCGAGCCCGGCCAGGCGAAGGATCTCTACTTCGTGCCCAAGCAGGCCGGCCGGTTTCCCTTCGCCTGCGCCGATCACGACTGGGCGGGAATGACCGGCGACATCGTCGTCGAGTAGGGCAGCCCTCCTCAGGACGAGTCGCGCTGCTCCCCGGAAGGGCCGTGCGAGTGACGAGTCGCGCCCGGGCCGTGCGAATGCCCGAAGTGCGAGTAGCTGCCTGTCCGCCGCGCTCTCGGCGGCGCGCTGGGCCGATTGAAGTTCGTCGCGGGCATGGTGAAGATGCGCACTGCCCGCGCGCCGTCGGCGGGACACTGGGCATCCGCGCCGGCGTCGCTCATGGGGCGCGAGACCTCGAAGGTGGCGCCGCAGCTCTCGCAACAGAAGGGATAACGAGGCACGCTCGTCAGCTCCGCTCGTCGCCCGTGATATGCGCCTGCCAGTAGTGATGCGTCTTGGCGAGGACGGTGATGATGCTCTTCACCTCGTCCTCCAGGCGATAGGCCGGACCGGCGGGCAGGAGGATACGGTCCTCGTCGACCCGCGCCTCCACGTTCTCCAGGATGATGGTCGCGCAGAGCCAGGCGGCCATCTTGCGTGATGCACAGGTCACGGCGAGCCAGCCCGGCCCCGCCGCTTCAGCGTAGAGTCCGGTGGTCTCCCAGATTCCGCGACGCAGCTCGTCGAGCATGGCCTGATCCGGCGCGTCCGCGGTGTCGGCTCCCTCGGGAGCGCGCAGGGGACTGTCCGGCCCGCGGTGCGGCGGGCCTCCGTAGAGCGCGAGCTCGCAGAACCTTCCCCACATGGCGCCCCAGTCCGGCCGGCCGTCGTCGCGCAGGAGGAAGGGCGCGGCGGACATCGGGTCCGGCGAGGGCGCGGGCCGGTACTCGCTGATCCGCGATTCCCGGGCGCGGGTGAGCGCGGGCCGGAGGGCGTCGAGACAGCACGCGGGAATGGTGGCGAGGGTCACGGGCATGCGGAGCCGATCGGCGAGCCCCGCCGCGAGATCGGCGCAGGCTTCGTGCACGGTCGGCGGCACCGTCGTCTCGAGGACGACGACGATGCGCGGAGCGGTCGTCTCATCGGGGCTCACGGCGTCGGAACTGGTCGGACTCGGATCCATCGCGGTCTTTCGCTCGATTCTCGCGCGGGAGTATAGCATCGCGCGTGCGCGAGGGCGGGCGGATTGACCTCTCCGTCACCCTCTGGCAGGATTCGCCGCAGGATGCGCTCTCGAACCTCGAGCCTCGGAGCGGTGCTGGCCCTCGCCCTGCCTCTCCTGCTGTCGTCGGCCGCTCTCGCGGACATCCTGGTGCCCGCCGGCTTCACCGTGCGAACGTACGTGACGGGCGAGGGCTTCGAGACGCCCAGCGGCTCCACGGGCCGCGGCATTCCCTCCACCTCCACCATGCTCGTGGATCCCCGGGGGATGCTCTACCTCGCGCGCACGGGGCGCCGCTACAGCAGCGGCGAGTACGACTATCTCACCCCCATGTATCGCATCCCGGCCGGGGGCGCCCGCCTCACCCCGTCGACGGAGTCCCGCTATCTCCACGGTCCCCCTCTCGTCAACGCCCAGGTGAGCGGCGGCCGCGGCGGCCAGGAGATCCTCGTCACCACGTTCGACCGCGATCGCCGCGTCGGCGTCCTCTACCGGCTGGTCGACGGACGCGCGCACCTCTTCGCGGGCGGCACCCCCGAGGCGGGCGTGGAGCCGGCGCTGATCCAGCCGGAGGGATGCGCCGTGGACGCTCTGGGCAATGTGTTCGTCGCCGACCGGGAGCGTGGCGTGGTCCTGCGCCTCGATGCGGGCGGGCAGATGCTCGACGCGGGCTACGCGCGGATCACTCGCCCGCGCGTGCTCGCGGTGGACGAGACCAACCATCTCTGGATAGCCGGCGACGGCAATGCGGAGGCGCCGTGGCAGCCCGGCCCGGGCGAGCTGTGGCGCGTGAGCCCGAGCGGGGAACGGCGGCGCGTG
>DATILR010000171.1:0-9947 GCA_035476275.1 Binatus sp. (SeqCode)
CCCACCGCCAGCACCCGCTTGCCCCCGCGATCTTCCTTCTGGACGGCGACCACCGAGGGCTCGTTGCAGACGATGCCCTCCCCCTTCACGTAGATGAGGGTATTGGCCGTGCCGAGGTCGATCGCGAGGTCGTTCGAGAAGAGCCCGAGTATGGAGTCGAGGATCATCGCGCGCGCCGCCCCCTCCGCCGCCGGTCCATCCGTTGGCGCAAGCTTGAGAGCTATCAGAAACGGGCGGCGGCAGCAACGCGAAACCCGAGGTGCTCCGCCGGTTTGCAAAGGGAGAGGGGCTCGGCTAGCCTCCGAGCGTCAGGCTCGCGCATGCTCCGCTTCCTGCGTAAGTACTCGAGCTCGACCGGCATCAAGATCCTCTACGGTGTCCTGGCAGCACTTTTCGTCATCTGGGGGGTCGGTGCGGTCGGTGGCCAGCGGGTCGACGTCGTCGCCAAGGTCCACGGCGAAACGATCAGCCGCCGGGAGCTCGATCGGGCAGCGGCCCTCCTGCAGCGTCGGTACGAGGAGGCGCTCAAGGGCCAGTTCTCGCCCGAGATGGCGCGCTCGCTCGACGTCCGCGGCCGCGCCCTCGACCAGCTGATCGACGACGCGCTCCTCCGCCACGAGGCCGAGCGGCTCGACATGGCGGTGGGCGACGGCGAGGTGGTCGACGCCATCACCAGCATGCCCGAGCTGCAGGAGGACGGCCAGTTCAGCCGCCAGCGCCTCGAGTACCTCCTCCAGGCGGAGCGCGACCGGGGCGAGTTCGAGGCGGATATCCGGCAGAACATCCTCTTCGACCGGCTGCGGAACCTGGTCGTCGACGGCACCCAGGTGAGTGACGGGGAGATCGCGGAGCGCTATCGCCTCGACCACGATCAGGTGGATCTCGCCTTCGTCCGCATCGCCGCCCCCGACCTGGCGGCCGAGATCGTCCTCACCGACGACGACCTCGAGCACTACCTGGCTGACCATCCCGCGGTCTACCGCACGCCCGCCAAGGTGCGGCTGCGGTACGTGGCGTACCGCGCCGCGGACTTCGAGTCGCAGGTGGAGGTTCCGGACGGCGAGATCGCCGAGTACTACGAGCTCCACAAGGACGAGCGCTTCACGTCTCCGGAAGAGGTCCACGCACGCCACATCCTGGTGCAGGTCCCGGACGACGCCACCGACACGGTCAAGGCGGCAGCGCGCACGAAGGCCGAGGATCTCCTCGGCAAGCTCAAGGGCGGAGGGGACTTCGCCGCGCTCGCGAAGCAGCATTCGGACGATCCCGGCTCGGCCGCCAAGGGCGGGGACCTCGGGTTCTTCCCGCGCGGCCGCATGACCCCCGCGTTCGAGGCCGCTGCCTTCTCCCTCGAGCCGGGGACGCTGAGCGACCTCGTCGAGACGCCCTTCGGCTTCCACATCATCAAGGTGGAGGAGCACCGGCAGGGCGGCCCGAAGCTGCTCGAGTCGGTGCGCGACGAGGTGGTGAAGGCCCTCCGTCACGAGCACGGGCTCGCGCTCGCCCGGCAGCAGGCGGAGGAGGACCGACAGCGAGTCGTACGCGGGGGATCGCTCGCCGAAGCGCTCAGCGGGCGGACGGTCGTCGAGACGCCGCCCTTCGCCGCGGGCGCCGAGATTCCCGGGCTCGGTCGGGTGCCGGCGCTCTCCGACGCCGCGTTCGCGCTGCGCGAAGGTGAGGTGAGCGACCTGGTCGAGACGCCGGATGCCTTCTATCTCGTCTCGCCCTTCGAGCACAGCGAGGCCCACGTGCCGCCCCTGGCGGAGGTCCGGGACCGCGTGCTCGCCGACGCCCGTCGCGAGCGTGCAGCGGCAGCGGCCAAGGAGCGGGGGACGAAGCTGCGGGCGCGGGCCGCAGCGATCGGCCTCGAGGCGGCCGCCTCCGAGCTCAAGCTCCCGGTCAAGAACACCGGGCTCTTCGATCGACGGGCGGGTTCGATCCCGACGATCGGTGCCTCGCCCGAGCTACGCACCGATGCCTTCTCCCTGACGCCCGAGGCCCCGCTCGCCCCCCAGGTCTACAGCGTGGGCGGCGATGCCATCGTCGCGGCGCTCGCGAAGCGCGTCCCGGCCGACATGGCGGGGCTCGCCGCCGATAAGGACCGCATCCTCGACAGCCTCCTCCAGCAGAAGCGACAGGGCCTCCTCACGGCCTACGTCAACTTCCTGAAGGAGCGCGCGGCCCGCGAGGGTGCGCTCGACGTGCGGAACGACTCTTCCCCCCGCGGCTAGGGGCGCGTGAGTCAGGAGACCGGCGGCGGCTTCGCGCTGAGCGGCGCGCGTCCACTCGGCTGCCTCCTCATCCACGGCCTGACCGCCACTGCCGAGGAGATGCGTCCCCTCGGTGAGGCGCTCGCCGCCCGCGGCTTTCCGGTGCGCGCCGTGTGCCTGGCGGGCCACGGCACCGACCTCGCGGGGCTCGCCCGGACCGGCTGGGCCGATTGGTTCGCCTCGGTCACCGACGGCCTCGCCCGCCTGCAAGCCGAGGTCCCGCGCGTCGCCGTCACCGGCATGTCGCTGGGGGGACTCCTCGCCCTCCACCTGGCAGCGACGCGTCCCGCCACGGTGGAGGGACTCGTGCTCTGCGGCACGCCCATCCGTCTCCTTGGCACGCGGATCCGCCTCCTGCCGATCCTGGCGCGCCTGCCGTTCGTCGCCCGCCGCTATGCCACGATTCGCAAGGCGAACGGCAAGCCCGACATCGCCGACCCCGCGATGCGCGCCACGAGTCAGAGCTATCCCGCCGTGCCCCTCGTGGCCGTGCTCGAGCTTCTGCGCTTGCGGGCGCTGGTGTGGCGGGAGCTACCGAGCGTGACGCAGCCGGCGTTGCTCCTCCACGGGCGCCACGATCACAGCGTCCCGGTCACCAACCTCGAGGTGCTCCGTGGTCGGCTCGGTTCCCGCTCGATCGAGACGCACGTTCTCGAGCGGAGCTGGCACGTGATCACGCTCGACTACGATCGCGAGCAGGTCGCGGGACTGACCGCCGCGTTCCTGGAGCGGCTCGAGGCGCAGACGGCGGCTGGCGACCGGCCGGGCTGAGGGGTAGCGATCGCTAGGCCGCGAGGCGGTGGACGCTGATCTCGATGCCGCGCTCCACGAGGCAGTCGAAGCTGGCGTGGATGCTCGCCAGCGTCGCGTCGTCGACTTCCGCGGGCAGGGTCAGCTCGAGCCGCGCGCCGCGGCCGGCCCGCAGGGCGTCCTCCACGATCAGCTCGCGCGCGTAGGGGGTCAGCGGACCGGCGCGGCGGAGGTCGCCGTCGCGGTCGCGGGCGGGAACGACGCGCGCCCACAGGAGCTCGAGGAAGACGAGCGCCGCCCTACCCATCGCCGCGGAGCGCGCCGGTGTCGACGGCGAGGTGCCCGACCACGTTCGCCAGCTGGGTCAGCGCGATGGCCTTCGGCAGATGCACCTTGAACCCGGCGCGAAACACCTCCTCGCCCCCGTTGAAACCGCACGACGACGTGAGCGCGATCGCGGGCACGTCGACCCCGATGTCGGGGTCGATGGCGCGAATCGCGCGGACGAGCGCGAAGCCATCCTCGCCCGGCAGGTGGATGTCGGCCACCAGCACATCGGGACGAAAGCGCGTGAGCGCAGCAAACGCCTCGCTGGCCGACGCGACGGCGGTCACGCCTGCACCCGATCGCCGCAGGAGACCCGCGAGCCATTCTCGCGTATCGGCCTCGGCGTCGACCAACAGCACCCGTAGCCCCGCCAGCGCGGCACGGTAGGTGTCCTCCGTGTGCGCGCGGAGACGCACGTGTCGCAGTCTCTCCGATCCCATACGCTGTCCTTCCCGGTGGCCCGCATCCATCTGTCGCACCGAGAGTGCATGCCGCGTGCCGGACGTCTTCGCTCGCAGGCGAGCGGGAAGTCCACCGCCGCGCCGTGGCTGGAGGTCTCGTCCGGCGCCCGCGCTGTGGCTGAATGTCCCCTGGAGTTCGCCGGCGCACTCGCGCCCAGGCGGCGATCGATGCGCAGCCGGCCGGCACCCGGCTTGCTCCAGATCGCTCCGCATGGATGGCCCTCCCGTGGAGCCGATTCTGGTCGTCGACGACGATCCGACCTGTCGCCTCATCATGACGGACGCCCTCGAGCGCGCGGGCTATCAGGTCGATGCGGCCAGCG
This sequence comes from Binatus sp. (SeqCode), assembly GCA_035476275.1. Taxonomy (GTDB): domain Bacteria; phylum Desulfobacterota; class Binatia; order DP-6; family DP-6; genus DP-23. The sequence goes on from DATILR010000171.1 coordinate 4,132, forward strand.
ACGGGACCGGCGCCCTGGCACGGATCGTCGGTCAGCGGTACGCGCTCGTGGTCGCCGACGTCTCCATGCCGCGGCTGCACGGCCTGGCGCTGGTGGCGGAGCTGGAGCGGGTCAGGCCCGGGGTACCGGCGCTCCTCATCTCGGCCTTCTCGGACGAGAGGACGCGTGCCGCTGCCCGGCGCCTGGGTGTCCCGCTGCTGACCAAGCCCTTCCATGCGGAAGCGCTCGTCGGTCGGGTGCGCGAGCTTCTCCGTGCGCGCGCGATCGACTCTTCGGCCTGAGGCGGAACGATCAGCGGTGCGCGCTGCCGCGCGGCGCCAGCCCGTAGCGCTGGAGCATGCGATAGAGTGAACGCCGGTCGACCCCGAGCACGGCCGCGGTCCGGCTCACGTTGCCGCCGGTTTCCTCGAGCACCTGACGGATGTAGCGTCGCTTGAGCTCCTGCAGCGTCGGGCGGTCGCTCGACGTCGTGGGCCAGCTGGCCGGCGTGCCGTCCTGGATCTCCGGGGGCAGGTCCTCCACCGACAGGACCTCGTGCTGCGCGAGCGCGACGCCCCGCTCGAGGACGTGTGCCAGCTCGCGGATGTTGCCCGGCCAGTGATAGGCCGACAGGATCGTGAGCGCCGCTTCGGAGAGCCCGACGACGGGCTTGTGGCATTCACGCGCCGCGCGGCGTACGAGGTGGTCGACGAGGAGCGGGATGTCGTCGCGCCGCTCGCGCAGGGGCGGCACGACCACCGTCACCACCTTCAGCCGATAGTAGAGGTCTTCCCGGAAGCGTCCGGCCGTGACTGCGCCGGTGAGGTCGCGGTTGGTGGCGGCGATCACCCGGACGTCCACGTTCCGCCATTCCGAGCCGCCCACCGGCCGCACCTGGTGCTCCTGCAGGACGCGCAGGAGCTTCGCCTGCAGGGCGGGCGAGACGTCGCCGATCTCGTCGAGGAAGATGGTTCCCCCGTCGGCCTCGGCGAAGAGTCCCCGGGTCTCTCCCACTGCGCCGGTGAACGCCCCGCGAACGTGCCCGAACAGCTCGCTCTCCAGCAGCGTCTCCGTGAGCGCGCCGCAATCGACGGCCACGAACGGCCGCGTGTGGCGCGGGCTGTGGTGGTGAATGGCCCGGGCGACGAGCTCCTTGCCCGTGCCGCTCTCGCCCAGGATGAGCACCGTGCTCCCCCCCGGGGCCACGCGCGCGATCGTCTTGTAGATCTCGACCATGGCGGGTGAGCGCCCCACCATGCCGCCCAGCTCCTCGCCGCCCGCGGGCGGGGGCGCCTGCACCTCCGCCTTGCGGCCGAGCACCCGGCGGACGGTGGCACGGATCTCCTCCAGGTTCATCGGCTTGCTGACGTAGTCGACCGCCCCCGCGGCGATCGCCTGCACCGCCGTGTCGATCGAGCCGAAAGCGGTCATGATGACGATCGGGAGCATCGGGAGGCGCTCGCGGAGGTAGCGTAGCAGCTCGAGTCCGTCGACCTTCGGCATGCGGATGTCCAGGATCGCGAGATCCACGGGCTCCGCCTGCACGCGCGCCAGCGCGCGGGTCGGGTCGGTCTCGCCGAGGACCGTCGCACCATCGCGGCTCAGCACCTCGCCCAGCAGGCGACAGGTCACGGCGTCGTCGTCGACCACCAGGATGCGCGCCATCAGACCTCCAGTGGGAGCAGGATCCGCATCGTGGTGCCCTCCCCGGGCGCGCTCTCGGCCACGACGTGGCCGTTGTGGGCCCGGACGATGTGATCGACGATCGCCAGACCGAGACCCGTGCCCCGGCCTGGCGCCTTGGTTGTGTAGAACGGCTCGAAGACGCGGCGGAGCTCCTCCGGCGCCATGCCGTGCCCCGTGTCCCGGACGGCGAGCTCGACGTAGCGTCCCCCCCGCCCGTTCCCGCTCACCTCGGCGCCGCTGACGGCGATGGTCCCCGGCGGGTCGGTCGCGTCGATCGCGTTCGTCAGCAGGTTGAGGAGCGCCTGACGGAGGCCGGCCACGTCGCCAGGGACGGGGGGAAGCGTCGTCGGCACCTCGTTGAGCGCGACCAGCTCCCGGCCCACGAGTCGCGTCGAGACCAGACCCAGGACCTCCGTGACCAGCGGTTGCAGCGCCACCGGGGCACGCTGCCGTTCGCGGGTCCGGTCGAGCACGCTGCGAATGGTTTCGATCATCCGTTGCACCTGTGACTCGACGATGGTGAGCATCGCCCCGTGCTCCGGCAGCAGGTCCTCGCGCAGGAGGAGCTGGGTGTAGCCCAGGATCGAGTTGAGCGGCGTCCCGAGCTCGTGCGCGATGGTGGCGGCCATCTGCCCGAGGGCCGCGAGCCGCTCGCTGCGCCCGAGCTCGAGCCGTGCGCGCCACAGCTTCTCGTTGGCCTCCGCCAGCTCACGGTTCTTGTCCGCCAGGTCGCGGGTCGCGCGACGGACGCGCGACTCCAGACCCGCCGTCAGGTCCTCGATGCGCGACAGCATGCTGTTGAAACTGCTGGCCAGGAACGCGAATTCCCCCCGTCCCTGGAACGCGACGCGCGCCCCGAGTGCCCCCGTCTCGGCCCGCTGCATCCCCCCCACGAGCGCCGCCACTGGCCGCGCCACTCGACGCTCGAGAAAGAAGGCGAGCGCGAGCGAGAGGAACGCGATCGAGAGGACTAGGAAGACCGCGTCGATGGTGCGGAGCCCACGCTTCAGGCTGGCGGCCTCGGCCAGCGACACGTCGACCTGCGCCGCGCCGACGACGGTTCCGGCGCGTTGCAGGGGCATCGCCAGCCGCCAGATGTCGGCGCCATCCGGACCCCGCACCCGCGCGGTGAGGATCCCGTCGCGGACGAGCTGCGCCATCTGCGCGGCGTCGATGACGGGGGGCGACTCGGCGCCGCGGGTCGTGAGCGCCAGCTCGAACACCTTGCTGTCCAGGCGGTAGACGTCGATCGCCAGGACGTCGCGGCTTCCCTCCACCAGGGTGGCGAGCTTGTGCGCGAGCGTGTCCGCGTCCGAACGACTCCAGAGCGAATCGACCGTGCTCAGGATGAGCAGGCCGCGTTCCTTGATGTCCCGCTCGAGCGCACGCTCCGAGAAGATCGTGTCGACCCACTGCGACATCGCGAGCACGCTCGCGACGGTGGCAACGACGATGGCGATCAGCTGAAAGCGAAGCGTGCGATACACCGCAGGGCTCCTCTTCGCGTTTCAGCAGAAGAAGCGTCGCCGGGCAAAACCTCTGGCGACGCCGGGAAGAACGTCGGACGGACGCTCGCGGAGGCAGATTGCCCCTTTCTCCTCCGCGAGCGCTTGCTGGTCGCTACTTGACAACTCCGGTCCGTTTGCCCGGCTGGGCAGGCTTCACCGAGCCCGCGGACCGCGCCACGTGGGTCGGGGCGTGCGGGCTCTTGGTGGATTTCTTGGTCGTCTTCAGCGTGTTGGCCTTCACCGTGGTGCTCACCGGCGGACCACCACTTGCCGGCGCATCCACTGCGAGCACCGGGCCGGCCATCAGAACGGCTGCGAGGAGCGGAGTCAGAATTCTGTTCATGGGTTTTGGTTCCTCCGCCCGTAGGTACACCCGATGACCTTTCCCGTTACGCCAGGCAGCGTATCGGCCGTTTGCGGGAGAGCAAGCGCCATGCCGGAAGGACGTCAGCCTTACGGACCGCGAAATCTCCCACGCGGCAGAGCGTACTGTGGCATTCGGTCACACAAACGTGGCATTCGACCCCTAATGCGGCATTCCCCCCTTGCTCACCGCGACTGATCCGTCAGGTGGATCCCCCCAGCGCACGCTGGGTGGCCAGTGCGGCCGCCGCAGCCGAACTGGATGGGGGGAGGTAATCGATCGAGAAGCGGAGGTCGGGGAACACCTTGGGAAGCCGCATCAGGTTGGCGACGAAGACACCCACGGCCATCCGATCGAGCCAGGAGGACGTCGGCCAGCCGAAGTGCAGGGTGACGTCGCGCCCGTCGAGCTCCTCCTTCAGGAGGGCCAGCAACGCCACGATGCTCCGGTAGACCCCACCCGGCTGGATGGGGAAGCGGTAGTGATCCGAGGCCATCTTCTCCGGGATCCCCTCGCGGACCTGGAAGAAGGTCACGAAAGCGCACCCCGGTCGGTGATCTGCCATCGCCACCTCGCCCGGGCGGCGGAAGAAGACGTGCAGGGGGCCGTCCACCTCGCCTAGGGCGAGCACCATCTCGAGCGGATAGTCACTGCGGCGGACCTCGTGGCGCTCGGGCCCGTAGCGGCGCGAGAGCGGGATGCCCGCGGCGAGGAGCACGGTCACGACCGCGGCCCAGAGGCCCGTCCCGTACGGCTTGTGGAGCGCGAGGTACACGAAGCACGCGACCAGGATGAACTCGATCAGCAGCGTGCCGGTGCGCGACGTGTAGTACGCCCGGATCTCCTTCGTCCCCTGGAAGTAGCGGTAGATGAGGAGGCAGCCGATGTTGATGCAGAAGCTCGCCAGGAGTCCGATCGCGTACATCTCGGCGAGGAGCGCCTGCGATCCCTTCGTGATGAGGATGATCCCCGTGTAGAGGAAGCCGTTCAGGATGTGGATGCGATAGAGCGACGCGCGCCGGTTGGTGGCGATCAGCCAGTTGAACCGGTAGCGGTGCGCGAGCCGCTCGAGGAGCTCGCTCGACGCGACGTAGGCCGTGTTGACCGCCATGATTAGGATCACGCTGCCGAGCAGTCCCACGATGACGCCGAAGGGCACGTTGCCCACCAGCGTCGCCCAGTAGGTGATGAGGTCGCCCTCGTGCTGGTGCATGTCGATCGGCGCCGAGAGGGCGAGCGCGGAGATGAGCGGGGTGACGATGCCGACGGTGAGGGCGAGGAACCAGTAGGCGCGCGCGATGTCGCGCCAGTTCTCCACCAGGCCGGCGGTCTGGATGACCGACTCGATCCCCGAGTAGGCGAGGATGCAGCTGGCGATGCCCACCGTCACGACGGAGACACCGTGCGGCAGTCCGCCATGCGCGACCGAATGCGTCACGTCCCGCATGCTCTCGAACATGATGCGCGGGCTGTCGGGCGATATGTGCAGGAACCCGAGCGCGATGAGGTTCACGAGCACGACGCTCGCCACCAGGAAGATCCCGAAGGTGACGCGCGCGTTCTCCCGGATGCCGAGGATGTTGAGGCCCGCGATCCCCCAGATGACGCCCAGGATGAGCCCGTACTCCGCCGCGTGTCCCAGCGGGAGGAACGCCGTGCCGTTGATCACCGCGCTCACCGTCGAGATGCACGCGGTGAGGATGTAGTCGACCATGATCGAGGCGACGGCGACGAAGGATGCCACCGGCCCGAGCACGAAATAGGAGAAGGAGTAGACGCCGCCCCCGCGGATGTTGTGGCACTCCAGGATCTGGGCGATCTCGACGAAGCGGGTCGAGAGCACCCGGATGAGGAGCGAGGTGGCGACGATGAAGAAAATCGCCTGCGTCCCGATGAAACGATGCGCCTCGGCAGGGGCGTAGAAGATCGAGGTGAGCTCGTCCATGAGGGTGATGAGCCCGACCGCGAACCAGGTGAGGTACCACTTACCGCCCTTGGCGAACCCGAGCAGGCCGGGGCGCAGCAGGACGACGAACACGCAGAGGAGGGCGAGGTTCAGCCAGAAGAGGACGAGGAACGTCATGCCAGCTCGAGCGCGGCGAAGAGACCGTCGAGGGCCGCCACTCCCTCGGCACGGGCGCCGGCCGGCGCGACGAGCCCGCGCGCGTTCCCGGCCGGCAGCAGGCAGCGGGAAAAGCCCTGCCGTGCCGCCTCGCGGAGCCGCGCCTCGCTCCGTCCCACGGCCCGCACCTCACCGGTGAGACCCACCTCGCCCCACA
>DATILR010000172.1:0-13269 GCA_035476275.1 Binatus sp. (SeqCode)
AGGGAGGGGCGGCCGGGGAAAGCGTCGCTCCACATCATCGGGCCGGTTGCCATGGGGGTCCTCAGAAGAGCGTCAGGGTACCGCCCACGTGCACCAGCGCTTTCACGAGCGCCCAGCCAGCGTACGGGACCATGAGGGGGATCGAGACGGGAAGGCGCACGACGTCCCCGTCGGCGACCGGAAGATCGGGTGCCCGTCCGTCCGCGATCTGGACGAGATCGACCGTGAAGTACCGCTGCTCGCCCGCACCGAGAACGCGCTTCACGGTCACGTGATGACGATCGGCGGGGAAGAGATGACCGCCCGCCGCCGCCACAGCGCCGGTCAGGGTGAGAGACCGGGTCACCGGATACGACCCCGGCTTGTCCACCCAGCCATCCACCTGCACGGTTCCCGCGGGTGACACGCTGATCAGGTCGCCGGGCCGCACCTGGGGGTTGAGCCCGTGGGCCTCCGCGCCGCTCGCGTGCAGCAGCAGATCGAGATCGACGTGCACGGGATCGGCGCCCGCGAGTTGGTCGAGGTTCGGCGCGGCGTCGGAAACCACGGAGGCCCCGGGCGTTGTCGGCACGAAGGCCACGACGCGCCCCGCGTCCTTGTTGGGACCTCCCGCCGCCCAGATGAGGTCGGCAAGCGTCGCCCGCGGCCGCGTGAGGGGATAGAGGCCCGGACGCTCGACACTGCCCACCACCGCCACCACGTGGCTGCGGTGCTCGACGATGTTCACGCTCACCTGCGGGTCCCGCAGGATGCCTGCCGCCTTCAGCCGCCCGCGGAGGTCCTGCGCCAGCTCGGTCGGTGTCCGTCCGCCCGCCGGCACGACGCCGAGGAGCGGGAGCATGACGTCACCGTGCTCGCTCACCCGCACGCCCTGCTGGAAGACGGGGGCCTCGGCGACGGTGGGAAGCGCGGCGCCCACGCCCTGGGTCGCCGCCACAAGGCCAGCCGTCGGGAGCCGACCCCCGGCGTCGAGCAGATCCGGAATGCGAATCTCGAGCAGGTCGTCGGGCCCGATCCGGTACCCACCGTCCGTGGGTGCCGCGGCCCGCTCCGCGACGATCGCGGCCAGTCGATCATGGTCGCGCGCGCTCATCAGGTCCTCGACGCGCGCGGCTTCCGCGCCGGCCGTCCTGCTGCCGTCCAGCCGGCCCGGCTCGCTCCGCATCGCACAGCCGAGGCAGCAGCCGAGAGCCACGAGGAAGGTCATCGTTCGCGCGCGCGTCGCCATGTCACATCGCTCCCTTGCGTGGCGCCATGATGTCGCCATCAGCCACGCACGATGCGCGGATCGAGGTGCTCCGAGAGCAGCTCGAAGAGCAGCTGCACCCGCTCGAGGTTCGTGAGGCTCTCGCGCTCGTGCTCCAACAGGTCGTACCGCTCCAGCTCCTGTCGGGGGCGCCTGAACAGACGCTCACGGAACCTCTCATCCGTCAGCATACGCCCGAGGAGGCTCTCCACCGTCTCCTGCGGCATCGCCCGTGTCATGCGCCTCGCCGGCGGGATATGCAGGAGCAGTACCAGTCGCGCGACGACCGGATGCGCCCCTGGCAAGTGTCAGAAAGTGCGCGAGAAAGCTAGGATGGTCTCGTGAGGCGCGTTACCGGAACGGAGTGGCCCATCTCGCAGACGGCTGCGAGCGTCGGCGTCACCCCAGCAGCGACGATGGCCCTCGGCCGGTCAGCTCGTCGCAGCGGGCCCCGGTCTCGCGGCCGGCTGCGCGACCGCATAGGCCGTCCGTCGCAGACTGAGACCCAGCTTGCCGAGCCGGAAGCGGAACGTGCTCTCGCACAGGCCGAGCATGCGGGCCGCCTCGCTCTGGTTGCCGGCAGCGAGGACGAGGGTCTTCAGGAAGATCTCCTGCTCGAGCTGCTGCAGCGTGGCGCCCTTGGCCGGGATGGCGATCGTGGTGGCCGCCTCCTCGGTCCGAGCTGCGGGTCGCGACGAGATTGTCCCGAGCGGCAGATCGGCGGCGATGATGAGACCGCCCCGGCACACGATGGCGGCTCGCTCCACGACATTACGCAGCTCGCGCACGTTGCCTTCCCAGCCGTGGGCCTCGAGGGCCGCACGCGCTTCCCGCGAAATGCCGGGGGGGCTCTTCGCGAGCGTGGTTGCGGCCTGGGAAAGGAAATGGCCGGCGAGCGGGAAGATGTCCTCCGGACGCTCGCGCAGGGGGGGAAGCTCGATCGGGAAGACGTTGAGCCGGTAGTAGAGGTCACGGCGGAACTTTCGCCGACGCACCAGCTCCTCGAGGTCACGGTTGGTGCCCGAGATGATCCGCACGTCGACCCGCCGGGTCCGGTCCGCGCCCACCGGGGTGATCGTCCCCTCCTCCAGGACGCGCAGCAGCGCCACCTGCAGGCCGGGGCTCGCATCGCCCACCTCATCGAGGAAGAGCGTGCCACCGTCGGCTTCGGCAAAGAGGCCCGCGCGGTTGTCGCGGGCGCCGGTGAAGGCCCCGCGCACGTGGCCGAAGAGCTCGCTTTCGCGCAGCGGGTCGGAGATCGATCCCAGGTTGACCGCCACGAAGCGGGCCCTCCGGCGGCGGCTGCGCCGGTGGATGGCCCGTGCCGCGAGCTCCTTGCCCGTCCCCGTCTCGCCCTGGATCAGAACGGTCGTGTCGGTGGCCTCGATGGTCCCGAGCAGGTGGAGCACCCGTCGCATCCGGGGGCTGCGGGTGATGATACCTTCGTAGCAGGCGAGGCCTTCGGCATCCTCGACGAGCTCGCAGGGCACCTGGTTCCCCAGCACGCGCAGCCGCTCGTTCTCCTCCCGCTCCGCTCGGACGGCACGCTCCGCAGCCGCACCGCGGAGCGCGATCGCACAGATCGCCCGCACGGCCGCGAGGTCCACGGGCTGTCGCAGAATCACGGCATCGGAGTCGTCGAACGGCTCGCCGCCGCCATCCACGAGAAGGATACGCACTGCCGACGGGTGCAGAACCGCCGCCTGGCGGAGGAAGCGGGCCCCTGAAAGATCTGCACCGTCCCGTGCGACGATGACATCCGCGCCGAATCGCGCGAGCGCCGTCAGGCCGTCGGCTGGCGAGACGATGCGCATGTCGCCCAGCGAGCCGAGCACGTCGGCAACGGGCGCGAGTTCGGGCTCCAGCGCGTCCACAAAGAGGATGGACCCGTGACCGGGCAGCGTCGTCATCGAGAAACCGAATCGAAGGGTGTGAGGAATCGGTAAGCTCAATCGCGGATTCTGTCAATCGCGATTGCGCGAAATTGTCATTGCACTCGCCTCATCGGATCGAGGCGATGCTCGGGACGGACGGCATCCGGACCGGATGCCGATTGAAAGTCGCCCCGCTAGTTGACGAGATAACGGTGCGGATCAACAGGCGAGCCGTGCAGGCGCACCTCGTAATGTAGGTGCGTGCCGGTGGCGCGTCCCGAGGCCCCGACCGCCCCGAGGGGCTGACCGCCACGGATGTTCTGCCCCTCGCGGACGTACAGCGCGGAGAGGTGTCCGTAGAACGTGTCGATCTCGGCGCCGTGGTCGATGACCACGAGTCCACCATATCCGGGATCGCGTCCGGCGAAGATCACCTTGCCGTCACCGCCCGCCGTCACGGGCATGCCGTAGCGAGCCTGGATGTCGATTCCGGGGTGGAGCTCGCGGCCGCCTCCGTAGGGCGAGGAGCGCATGCCGAAGCTCGAGGTGACGAGGCCGTGCACGGGCCACAGTGAGGGCATCCCCTTGCTCGGGCTTGCCGGGCGATCCCTGAGCAGTGCGGTGAGTACGGCAACCGAGTCTCCGACGCCCGTCGCCTTTCCTTCCAGCCAGGCGACCTGCTCGAGGGTGCGCGCGGCGTCCTCGGACACGATCGCGCCCCCCGTTTCGGCGAAGCTCGTGAGCTGCAGCCGCTCGGGCGTGGGATCGCGACTCTCCTCCATGTGCGCGAGGCGTCGGGCCTGCTCCGCACGGTCATCCACGGCGGCCGCCGTGTGGGCGAGGTGATCCACCGCCGCTGCCACCTCGGCCATCTCGAGCCGCTGCCGCGCGATCAGCTCGCGCTTCTCCGTCAGTCGCACGTGGAGCCAGCGCACCTCCTCCGCGTTGTTCGCGTGTCGCCAGCTCGTGGTCCACGCGACGCCGGTACCGAGCGTCAGCGCGACGCCCAGAAACAGGCTCGCCACGTGCCAGTGACGAGCCAGACGCAACACGGTACGGAAACGCGGCATGCGGCCTTCCCGAACCTGCGGGTGTCGTCCCGCTACTCGAATCCCGCTTCTCCTGTCAAGCTATGGTGGCTCACCCCTTTCCGTCCGGCCGCCTCCCGTAAAAGTTGGACCGCATGCTGGCGAGCCTCATCGGTGACTTGTGTTCCCCCGAGCATGCGCGCGAGTTCAGCCACTCGCTCGTTGGTCGAGAGGGCACGCGCCGAGGAGGTGGCGCGACCCTCGACGACGCCCTTGGTCACCACCACGTGATGCTCGGCAAACGCGGCAATCAGCGGCAGATGGGTCACGCACAGGACCTGCCGGCTCCGGCCGAGCTGCTGGAGCTTACGACCAACCACCTCCGCCACCGCCCCGCCGATTCCCGCATCGACCTCGTCGAAGATCAGCGTCGCGCCGCGGGTTTCCGCGGCCGCCTGCGTCTTGAGGGCGAGCATGATGCGCGAGAGCTCGCCGCCCGACGCCACACGCGCGAGCGAGCGTGGCTCCTCGCCGGCGTTCGCCGAGAGGAAGAACTCCACGTCGTCCCAGCCCTCGGGGCCGATCGGGCGCCCGTCGGTCTCCCCGAAGCGGACCTCGAAGCGCGCCCCCTTGAGCGCCAGACCTGCCAGCTCCGCCGTCATGGCACGGCCGAGCTGATGGGCCACCCGTCGCCGCTCGACGGAGAGGCGGCGCGCCCATTCCGTCGCGGCACGCTCGGCCTCGACGACCGTGGCTCGGAGGCTCGCGAGACGCTCCTCGCTGCCCGCACCCGCCAGCTCGGCGCTGAGCGCCTGCCGTCGTGCGATCAGATCCTCGACCGTGCCGCCGTACTTGCGACGCATCCGCGCCAGGAGCGCGAGCCGCTCCTCCACCGCGTCGAGTCGATCCGCATCGAGCGTGAGGCCGCGAGCGTAGTGGCCGAGGGCCTGCCCGGCCTCCTCCACCTCGGCGAGCGCGGTCTCGAGGAGCGTCCGGACGGGCGCGAGCGCGGGATCGAGCCGCTCCGCCTCGCGCAGCGCCCCGAGCGCGCGCCCCAGGCTCTCGCTGCACGCCCCCTCTTCCGAGTAGGCGGCCGCCTCGGCAGCCGTCGCGAGGGTGGCGAGACGCTCCGCGTGCACGAGCCGCACCCGCTCGGCGCCGAGCGCCTCCTCCTCCCCGGCCATCAATCCCGCTCGCTCGAGCTCCTGCAGCTGTCCCGCCAGGAGCTCGGAGCGCTCGGCCGCCGCATCGCGCTCGGCCTCGGCGTGCGCCACCCCCTGCCGGGCCGCGACGAGGCGCGCGTGGCGGAGCCGCATCTCCTCCAGCGTGCTGCCGAGACCGCCGATCGCGTCGAGCAGCTCGCGGTGACTCTCGACGCGACGGAGCGCCTGGTGCTCGTCCTGGCCGTACACGCGCAGGAGATGCGGCGCGAGCTCACGCAGCAGTGGCAGCGAGCCGAGCGCGCCGTTGACGTAGGCGCGCGTCCGGCCGCCCTTGGCGATCACGCGACGAACGATCAGGTCCCCTCCCTGCCCCTGCTCCGATATGCCGGCCCCGCGCAGCAGCTCGCGCACCGCCGCTGGCACGACCGTGAAGAGTGCCTCCACGGCGCCCTCCTCGGCGCCGCTGCGGACGAGATCGGCATCTGGCCGCCCGCCGAGCGCGGCGTCGAGTGCCTGCAGGAGAATCGACTTCCCGGCCCCGGTCTCGCCGGTGATCACGTTGAGCCCCGGCTCGAGCACGACCTCGAGCTCGTCGATGATCGCCAGGTCCCGGACGCGTAGCGTGCGCAGCATGGCCGTCCTCCTCCTCTAGCGCGCACCCCAGCCGAGCTTGGAGCGGAGCACGTCGTAGTAGGTGCGGTCGGAGGACCGCACGAGGGACACCGGGGTGCCGCCCTGCCGGACCTCGACCGCGTCACCTCCGGCGAGCGGCATCGCCTCCTGGCCATCGATGGTGAGGAGCGCGTCCTGCTCGTGGGCCGCGACCACGATGCGGACGACGGCACGTGGCGGCAGCACGACCGGGCGGTTCGACACCGTGTGGGGCGAGATGGGCGAGAGGAGCAGCACCTGCACGCTCGGCTCGACGATCGGCCCTCCCGCCGAGAGCGAGTAGGCGGTCGAGCCGGTCGGCGTCGCGACGATGATGCCGTCGGCGCGATAGGTCGTCAGCGGGAGCCCGTCGACGGAGACGGAGAACTGCACGATGCGGGCTCGCGCGCCGTTCGTGATGACCGCGTCGTTGAGGGCGCGGAAGCGCTGCACGACGCGCCCGTCGCGCTCGAGCCGGGCGGCGATGGTCATCCGCCGGTCGAGCTCGAACTGCCCGGCGATGACGCGCTCGAGCATCGGCATCGCCTCGCGCTCCACTACCTCGGTGAGAAAACCGAGCTCGCCCAGATGCACCCCCAAGATGGGCACCCGGGAGCCCGTGCGGCGCGCCATCGCGAGCAGCGTCCCGTCCCCCCCGAGCACGACGACGACGTCACACTCCCGCGCGAGCTGATCCTTCGACCTGGCGGGCGCTCCCCCGAGCCCTGCCTCGACGTCGAGCAGCACCCGGACGCCGCGCCGCCGGAGCCACGCGATCATCCGCTGCGCGAGACGGGCCGCCCGGGGGCGGTCCCGCTTCACGACCAGCCCGACCGTTCGGATGCGCCCCTTCACCACCCCTCACACCACCGCGCTTTCCTACCATGCCGGCTACGCCGGTGCCAGGCGAAGGGCGCTGTGCTAGACGACTGACGATGCCGCGACAGCCGGAGCTCTTCGCGCGTCCGCCAGGTGCGGCCGCCGCTTCGGGCCGCGCCCCGCTCGCCGAGCGCATGCGACCGCGCACGGCCGACGAGTTCGTCGGCCAGGAGCACCTCCTCGGCCCCGGGCGGGTGGTGCGCGAGATGCTCGAAGGTGGGCAGACCGAGTCGCTCATCCTCTGGGGTCCGCCGGGGAGCGGGAAGACGACCCTCGCGCACCTCCTGGCCAGCGCGAGCGGAGCACAGGAGGTGGCGTTCTCGGCCGTCCTCCAGGGGGTGAAGGAGCTGCGCCACGTGGTGGAGGAGGCGGAAGCGGAGCTCCGCCGCGGCGGCCGACCGACGGTGCTCTTCGTCGACGAGATCCACCGCTTCAACAAGGCACAGCAGGACGCCTTCCTGCCCCACGTCGAGGCGGGGACCATCACGCTGATCGGGGCGACCACCGAGAACCCCTCCTTCGAGGTCATCGCTCCTCTCCTCTCGCGCACCCGGGTGCTCGTCCTTGAGCCGCTCGGCGCGACGGCCCTGGGTGAGCTCATCGACCGCGCCCTCGCCGACCCCGAGCATGGACTCGGACGTGCCCAGCTGACGCTCGCTCCTCCCGCGCGCGAATTCCTCGTCGCGCACGCTCAGGGAGACGCGCGCGTGGCGCTCAACACGCTCGAGACGGCGGCCCGCCTCGCTCGCCACCGCCACACCCGCGCCCTCGACCTTCCGCTCCTCGAGGAGGCCGCCCAGCAGCGCGCCCTCCGCTACGACAAGGCCGGAGAGGAGCACTACAACATCATCTCGGCCTTCATCAAAAGTCTCCGCGGCGGGGATCCGGATGCAGCCCTCTACTGGATGACGCGCATGCTCGAGGCGGGCGAGGACCCGCTCTTCATCGCGCGCCGCATGATCATCTTCGCTGCCGAGGACGTGGGGAACGCGGAGCCGCAGGCGCTGCAGGTGGCGGTGGCCGCCAAGGATGCCGTCCACTTCGTCGGGTTGCCGGAGGGCCGCATCCCGCTCGCCCAGGCGACGACCTTCCTCGCCACCTGTCCCAAGTCGAACGCCGCCTACCGCGGGCTCCTCGCGGCCACCGAGGACGTGAGGCGTACCGGTCCGCTCCCCGTGCCGCTCCACCTGCGGAACGCCCCCACGCCCCTCATGAAGGGTCTCGGCTACGGCGCAGGCTATCGCTATCCGCACGACTACGAGAACGCGGTCGTCGACCAGGAGTACCGTCCGCCCGAGCTGGCCGATCGACGCTACTACGAGCCGAGCGACCGGGGTCGCGAGCAGGAGATCGCCGACCGCCTGCGCGCGTGGCGTACCCGCCACGAGCGGTAGCGATCAGTAGCGGACGCTGACCAGCACCAGCCCGTGCGCCGGCGCGGTGGCGCCCGCGCGCGTCCGGTCGCGCGCCGCGAGGAGCTCCGGGAAGGACGCCGCCGGGCGCTCGCCGCGCCCCACCTCGACGAGCGTGCCGACCACGCTGCGCACCATGTGCTTCAGGAACGCGGTCGCCTCGATGCGGTAGACCAGCAGCCGACCGTCGACCTGGAGGCGGCTCTCGATGACCCGGCGCACGGTCGAGCGGGCGGGCTCGGCGTCGGCGGCGCGGAAGGTGGCGAAGTCGTGCTCGCCCTCCAGCACGCGCGCCGCCTCGTTCATCGCCGCGACGTCGACCCGCGTCGGGAGGTGCCAGGCGTGCCGGCGCCAGAACGGCGACGGCGCCACCGCGTTCCAGATACGATACTCGTAGGTCCGGCTCCGGGCATGCCGGCGCGGATCGAAGTCGTCGTCCACGACGATGACGTCGCGCACCGCGACATCGTCGGGCGTGAGGGCGTTCAGGCTCTTCAGGAGCCGCCCGAGATCGGCGGGGACTTCGTGCACGCGGACCGCCGCAACCTGCCCGCAGGCATGCACCCCGGCATCCGTCCGCCCGGCCCCCCGCACCCGGACCCGCTCGCGAAGCGCGGTCGTCAGCGCCTCCTCGAGCACCGCCTGCACCGTCGGTCCGTCGGGCTGGAGCTGCCAGCCGCGGTAGGCCGTACCCTCGTACTCCACGGTGAGCCGGAGCTGCATGACGCGACGCTAGGGATACTCGCGCAGTAGGATCTCGGCGATCGCGAGAGCGTTCAGGGCGCCACCCTTGCGCACCCCGTCGAACGCGAGCCAGAAGGCGAGGCCATTCTCCACCACCGGATCGTCGCGCACGCGGCCCACATGGGTGGCATCGGTGCCAACCGCGTCCGCCGGCGTCAGGAAGTCGTCGTGCAGCAGAACGCCCGGCGCCGCGCGCAGGATCTCCATGGCGCGGGCAGCGCCGAGGGGACCCTCCGTCTCGAGCGTGACGCTCAGGGCATGGCCGAAGAAGATCGGGACCCGCACGGCCGTCACGCTGAGCGCCAGGTCGGGCTCGGCGAGGACCTTTCGCGTCTCCTCCACCACCTGGAGCTCGTGCGACGTGGCCCCCCCGGGCAGCAGCGCTCCCACCTCGGGGACGCAGTTGAAGGCGAGCGGCCGGACGCCTGGCTTCTGCCGCCGCCCCCCGCGGGCGTTCAGGAGCTCGATCGTTTCGCGTGACAGCCGTCGCAGGGTCCGCCGGCCACCACCAGCGGCCCCCTGGTAGGTGGAGACAACGACTCGCCGCAGACCCGCCGCAGCGGCGAGCGGGGCGAGCACGACGGTGAGCGCGAGGGCGGTGCCGCTCGGGGAGGCGATGATGTTCCGCCCCGTCCGCTCGCCGATCGCATCGGCGTTCACCTCGGCAACCACCAGCGGCACCGCGGGATCGAGGCGGAAGCGACTGGTCACGTCGATCACGGTCGCCCCCGCGGCCGTGGCGGCCTCGGCGTGCTCGCCGGAGACGGTCGGCCCCGCCGCGAAGAAGGCGACGTCGACCTCCTCGAACGATCCGGGGCCGAGCAGCTCGATCTTCTCCCTCCGTCCCGCGTGCTCCACCTCGGCGCCCGCGGTCTTGAGCGACCCGAGCAGGCGCACCGCGCCCGCAGGGAACTGGCGCGTGCTCAGCAGCTCGAGGATCTCTGCCCCGACGAGACTGCTCGGGCCGACGACGGCGACCGTGAGCTCCACGCTACCGGTCCAGTCGCTCGCGCACGAGGCGGCCCATGGCGCGGGTGCCGATCGCGACCTCGCCGCGCGCCGCGAGATCCGCCGTGCGGTGGCCCGCCGCGAGCACCCCCGCGACGGCCGCCTCGATCGCCTCGGCGGCCGCGGCGCAGGCCAGCGAGTACCGGCAGAGCATCGCGGCCGACAGGATCGCCGCGAGCGGATTCGCCCGATCCTGGCCCACGATGTCGGGAGCCGAGCCGTGAATCGGCTCGTAGAGCCCGCGGCACGTCGCACCCGGCAGCGGGGCGCCGGCGAGCGACGCCGAGGGCAGCATCCCCATCGAGCCGGCCAGCATGGAGGCCTCGTCGGTCAGGATGTCGCCGAAGAGATTCTCGGTGGCGATGACGTCGAAATCCCGCGGCCGCCGGATGAGATGCATCGCCATGGCGTCGACCAGCACGTCCTCGTAGACGACATCGGGAAACTCGCGTGCCACCTCGTGTGCTACTTCCCGCCACAGCCGGGACGTGGCGAGGATGTTCGCCTTGTCCACCGAGGTGAGCCGTCGTCGACGCTGGCGGGCGAGCGCGAAGGCGGCCCTTACGAGGCGCGCCACCTCGTGCTCGGTGTAGACCATGGTGTCGATCGCGGCGCGGCCTTCGGAGGTCGTCCGGCGCTCGCTCGGACGCCCGAAGTAGATGCCACCGGTCAGCTCGCGCACGACGACGAGGTCGACACCCTCGAGGACTTCCGGACGGAGGGGCGAAGCCGGAAGCAGCTCCGGTACCGTCCAGACCGGGCGCAGGTTGGCGAACAGGCCGAGCCCCTGACGGAGCCCGAGCAGCGCCTGCTCGGGTCGCACCCGGGCCCCGGGGTCGTCCCACTTGGGGCCACCCACCGCCCCGAGGAGCACGGCATCCGCCGCCCGGGCGCGCTCGAGCTCTGCCGCCGGCAGCGACTCGCCCGACGCGTCGATCGCCGCCCCACCGATCGTCCCGGTCGAGAACGTGAGCGAGAGCCCGTGGCGCGGCGCGACGGCCTCCAGCGTGGCGACCGCCTCGGCCGTCACCTCGGGTCCGATGCCGTCACCGGGGAAGACGGCGATGGTGGCCCTGGTCATGCGGTCAGTCGTCCGGGCCGGCCGTCGGTCCTCCGTCGACGGTGGGCGACACCGGCGGCGGCGCCGCGATCATCCCCGACTGGCGCGCGTAGGCGAACAGCCCACCCGCGGCGATCACCGGTCCCGCATCCCCGAGGGGCCTCAGGTGATGGACCGCTCCCGTCCCCCGGTGCGTGAGCGTCCCCGCCTCGAGGTCGAGCACCGCCTCGTCCCCCGTGTGAAAGGCGCCCACGATCCGTTCTGGCGTCTCGACCGGATAGAGCTCCCCCGTGGCGACGCAGTTGCGGAAGAAGATGCGCGCGAACGACTCCGCGACCACCGCCTTCGCGCCCGCTGCCCCGAGGGCGATGGGCGCGTGCTCGCGCGACGACCCGCACCCGAAGTTCTTTCCGCCCACCAGGATCGCGTAGGGCGTCGCGGTCGCACCGGATGGCATGAAGGGCGGGTCACCGGGCCGCAGCGGCAGCCCCGCGAGCGCGTAGCTGCCGAGCTTCTGGTACTCGTCGGGGATCGTCGGCACGAGGTTCAGGTATTCGGCCGGGATGATCTGATCCGTGTCGATGTTGTCTCCCAGGACGTAGACGCGACCGCTGATGGTCATGACAGGAGCTCCCGTGGGTCGGTGATGCGCCCGGTCACCGCCGAGGCGGCGACGGTGTAGGGCGAGGCGAGATAGACCTGACCCTCCTTCGCGCCCATGCGGCCGGGGAAGTTGCGATTGGTCGTCGAGATGCAGACCTCCGGGCCGTTGATGCGTCCGAAGGTGTCCCGCGGCCCGCCCAGGCACGCCGCGCACGACGCATCCAGCGAGATCTGGCAGCCCGCCTCCTGGAAGATCTGGAGGAGGGGCCGCCCGTCGACCGTCTCGCTGCGCAGCCCGCGGGAGATCTCGGTCGTCGCGGGGACGAGGAAGGTGTCGACCGCGACGCGGCGGCCCCGCAGGACCTGCGCCGCGTTGATGAAGTCGGTGATCTTCCCTCCCGTACAGGAGCCGATGTACGCGCGGGTGAGGCGCACGCCGCCGAGCTCGCGCGCGAGGGCCCGGTTGTCGGGGGAATGGGGCTTCGCGACCGTCGGCTCGAGTGCCCGTGCGTCATAACGCCGCTCGGCGAAGAAGCGGGCGCCAGGGTCGTTCGCGACCGGCTCGAAGGGCTTCGGGGTCCGGGTGCGGAGATAGGCCCGCGTCGTCTCGTCGCAGGCGATGATGCCGTTCTTGCCGCCCGCCTCGATCACCATGTTGGCGAGCGTCATCCGCTCCTCCATGGTGAGCCGCTCCACCGCCTCGCCGGCGAACTCCATCGCCCGGTAGGTGGCGCCGTCGACGCCGATGTCGCCGATGATGTGGAGGACGAGGTCCTTGGCGAGGATGTACGGGGGAACCTCGCCGTCGAACACGAAGCGCATCGTGGGTGGCACCTTCAGGAGCAGCTTCCCGGTGCCGAGAACGAAGGCCGCATCGGTGTTGCCGATCCCGGTGGCGAACTCGTTGAAGGCGCCCGCCGTGCAGGTGTGCGAGTCGGTGCCGAAGAGCACCTCGCCGGGGCGGGTGTGGCCCTCCTCCGCCAGCGCGATGTGGCAGACGCCCCGGTAGCGCGGCGTGCCCACATCGTAGAGGTGGGGGATGGCCTGCTCGCCGGCGAACTCGCGCAGGATGTCGACGTTGCGGTGCGCCTTCTCGTCGCGAGTGAAGATGTAGTGATCGGGGATGAGGACGACTCGGTCGGGATCCCAGACCCGCGCCCCGCGGCCGAACTCGCGCTTGAAGATGCCGATCGTGCCGGGCCCGCACACGTCGTGGGTCATGAGGACGTTGGCCTGGACCCAGACGTTGTCCCCCGGCGTCACGGCTGCCTTGCCCGCGGCGCGCGCGAGGATCTTCTCGGTCATGGTCATGGAGGCTGAGCTCATGGTCCCACCTCGGCTTCGGTCTGGAGACGTTGGCGATGCTGGCGCCGGTACTCGAGCTTGTTGAGCGCGTTCACGTAGGCGAGCGCGCTCGCCTGGATGATGTCTGTGTGGCTCCCCTGCCCCGTCACCGTGTAGCCGTGCTCGCGGAGGAGGCAGGTGACCTCGCCCTGCGCGTCGGTGCCGCCGGTGATCGCCTTCACGGCGTAGCGCTGGAGCTCGGGATGCTGGCCCGTCAGGTCGCCGATCGCACGGTAGCAGGCGTCGACCATGCCGTC
>DATILR010000173.1:0-12556 GCA_035476275.1 Binatus sp. (SeqCode)
GCCTGCAAGACCTGCGCGCTCGGCATGGGCGGCCAGCAGGGCGGGATGGCGAACGAGGCCGGCCATTTCCCCGAGGTGTGCAAGAAATCGGTGCAGGCTCAGGCCGGCGACATGGCGGCCCCGATCCCCGAGCGCTACTTCCGCGCCACCTCCCTCGCGCGCCTCGCGGAGCTCGGCTCGGCGGAGCTCGAGCGGCTCGGGCGTCTCGGCTTTCCGCTTTTCGCGGGAGAGAACGACACCCACTTCCGGCGCATCTCTTGGCCGGAAGCGATCGACCGGGCGGCGGACGCGCTCCTCGCCGCCCCGCCGGGGGAAACCTTCTTCTACTCGTCGGGTCGCTCGAGCAACGAGGCGGCCTTCTTGCTGCAGCTCGTCGCCCGCGCCTACGGCTCACCCAACATCCACAACTGCTCCTTCTACTGTCACAACGCCTCCAGCGTCGCGCTCGGCCAGGTGTACGGATCGGGGACCGCGTCGGTGACACTCGACGACCTCGGCAAGGCCGACCTGGTGCTCGTCGCGGGCGCGAATCCGGCGAGCAATCACCCGCGGCTCGTCACCCAGCTCGTCGCCCTCCGCCGGCGGGGTGGGAAGGTGATCGTCGTCAATCCGCTGCGCGAGATCGGCCTCGTCCGCTTCCGCGTTCCCTCCGACTGGCGGAGCATGCTCTTCGGCTCGACGGTCTCGGATCTCTATCTCCAGCCGCACATCGGGAGCGACGTGGCGCTCCTGAAGGCTCTGCTCAAGGGCGTGACGGAGACGGGCGCCCTCGAGCGGACGTTCATCGACGCGCATACGAGCGGCTGGGAAGCGGTGGAGACCGAGCTCGCCGCGACCTCCTGGGACGAGCTGCTGCGCGCGTGCGGCGTGCCGCGCGCGGAGATCGAGCGCGCCGTCGAGCTTCTCGCCGGTGCCCGCCACGGCATCTTCTGCTGGGCCATGGGGCTCACGCACCACGCGCACGGCGTCGACAACGTGCTGGCTCTCGCCAACCTCGCCCTCGCGCGGGGGTGGCTCGGGCGCGCAGGAGCCGGTCTACTGCCGATCCGCGGCCATTCGAACGTGCAGGGCGTCGGCTCGTGCGGCATGACCCCGGCCCTCAAGCAGGCGTTCGCGGAGCGGCTGGTCGACCTCTACGGCATCACCATCCCGGAACGTCCCGGCCAGGACACCTACGCGTCGATGGTCGCCGCGGCCGACGGCCGCGTGCGGGTGTCCGTCCTCCTCGGCGGCAATCTCTTCGCGAGCAACCCGGATCGACACTGGTCCGCGGCGGCGCTGCGCCGGGTGCGATGCACGGTCGCGATCACGACCAAGCTGAACGAGGGGCACATCCACGGCCGCGGCCGCGCGATGCTGCTCCTGCCCGCGCTCGCCCGCGACGAGGAGCTGCAGGCGACCACCCAGGAGTCCATGTTCAACTTCGTGCGCCTGTCCGAGGGAGGCGCGCCCCCCCGCGAGGGCGAGATGCGCTCCGAGGTCGAGATCATCGCCGCGATCGCCGAGCGCATCCTGCCGTCGGGACGATTCGACTGGCAGACGCTCCGTTCTCACCAGCGGCTGCGCCACGAGATCGCGAGGGTCGTCCCGGGGTACGCCCCGGCCGGTGAGATCGATCGGACCCGGCGCGAGTTTCACGTCGGCGGACGCATCCTGCACGAGGCGCGGTTCGCCACCGGCGACGGGCGCGCGCACTTTCACGTGACGCCGCTGCCCGACTTCGCTCCCGAGCCCGGGGCCTTCCGTCTGATGACCCTCCGCTCGGAGGGCCAGTTCAACACCGTCGTCTACGAGGAAGAGGATCTCTATCGCGGCAACCGGCGTCGCGACGTCGTCATGATGGCGGCCGAGGACGCGGCGGAGCGCGGCATCGCCGAGGGCGACCGGGTGGTGGTGGCGACGGAAGCGGGACGGATGGAGGTCTCGGCCGCGATCGTCGGTCTGCGGCCCGGCAACCTCGCGATGTACTATCCGGAGGCGAACGCCCTCGTGCCGCGCGCGCTCGACGCGCGCTCGAAGACCCCGGCGTTCAAGTCGGTGGCGGCCCGGATGTGGCCGGTCGCGGCGCAGTCGGGCGCACGTGATCCGCTCGCTTCGGTCGGCTGACGGCGCCTCCTTCCGGATCCGCGACGGGCCATCCCGACGAGCGGCACGCCTCCTCCTCGCCCCGCCGGAGGTGCACGCGATCGAGCGTCTGTCCGTCGACGCCGACGGCGCGGATGTCGAGCCACTGCCGCGTCACCCGTACCCGGAGGTAGTGCGTTGCCGAGATGGTGCGCGCGAAGTTGGGAAGGGTCCGCCCGTGGTCGAGGTTGGCGCCGCCGCCGCCGCTGATCACCTCGAGCACCCGGGCGTCCGGCACGTACTCGCAGGCGGGCAGGGCACGCTCGTAGAGATGCTCGTGCCCGGCGAGCACGAGATCGACGTGCGCCGCCTCGAGCACCGGCTCGAGGGAGGCACGCAGCCCGCGCGTCACGCGCTTCCGGCCGGAGGTGTAGAGCGGCTCGTGCAGCACGACGAAGCGCCACGCCCCCGGCGGCGCGAGCGTGAGCTCCCCCGCCAGCCAGCGTGCGGCCGTCTCGCCCCCCTTGGGGAATTCCCCCGACGAGACGGCGGCGAATCGGGCGTCGCCCCAGTCGAAGGCGTACTGGCTGCGCGCGGCCCCCTCGCCGTCGCGGAAGGGCGCAAAGACGTCGCGGTAGACGGTGTGCCGCGCGATGTCGTGATTGCCGGGAGTGGGGAAGAGCGGCACCCGGCTCAGGAGACGAGCATAGGGTGTGAAGAACTCCTGCTGCAGGTGGGGTGGGCTGCTGCGCGGGTACGCCATGTCGCCCAGGTGAACGAGGAAGGCGGGCCGTCCGGCCAGGATGCGCTGCGCGAGCCGGGCGGCGACCACGCTGCCGTCACCGCTGTCGCCCACCGCGGCGAAGATGAACGGCTCCCCGCGCGCGGGCGCGGTGCGGAACCGGACGCGCAGCTGCGCCCGTCCGCGGCCGATCCGGCAGATGTACCCGGTGTCGGGTGCGAGACCCTGCACGCGTGCGAAGCGGAGCCCCCGCGGGCGATGCTCGATCGTCGGCCCGAGGGTCGGAGCGTCGGGACCGTGGCAATCCACCATCTCCTCCCCCCGTCCCGTCCAGACGAGCGTCGCCTCCGTGGTCGTGACCCGTGTCACGTAGACCCATCCGGCGGGGAAGGACGTGCAGCTGGCGGCGAGCAGGAGCGCGGCAGCGACCGCGGTCGCGAGGGCTGGCGTGCGGCGCACTACTGATGCTGGATCGGCACCCAGACCAGTGACGTCGTGGCGAGGAGGAACGACAGCCATGCGGTGCCGAGTGCGTACCCGCCGAACACGTCAGTCGGCCAGTGTGCGCCGAGGTAGACCCTCGACGCGCCCACGATGAGCGTGACGAGCGCGGCGAGCGACCAGATGAACGTCCGCCTCCTCTGGCTCTGATTGAAGCACAGGATGGCGGAGAGCATGCCGTACACCGCGATGGTGAGCGTGGCATGCAGGGAGGGAAAAGAGGAGCCCGTGTAGGCGTCGATCCACACGTGCGCGGGTGGACGCGGGCGCTCCACGAAGTGTCGAACGAGCAGATGCAGGCCGAATCCCCCCACGAGCGCCGCCGCGAGGCGGCTGCCCGGGCGCCAGTCACGCCGGTGGAGGACGAAGAAACCGCCGACCAGGATGACCAACGGCGCCAGGATCCAGCGCGAACCGAGCCAGGTGACCAGCTGCATGGTGCCGGTCAGCCAGGCGGTGCGATGGCCGACGACGAAGTCCAGGAGCCTGACGTCGAACGCGGTGGACTTCGTCTTCGCCAGCCTGGTGGCGAGATAGGCGCACATCCCGGCGGAGACCAGCGCGAGGACCGCGAGGCGGGCAAACGTGCGGCGCGAGTCCGGCCTGTCCATCCCGGAAGGCACTATGCCGCGCACCGCATGAGCACGGCGAGCGCGAGCCACATCGGGATGGCCACCTCGCTGTCGCCGAAGTTGTACTGGGTGAGCCCGCCGACCAGGAATGCCCAGGTGGCGATCCACGCACCCACGGCGACCGCCCACACCTCGGGCGTTGCGGCGCGACGGATGGCCGCCCAGCCCTTCCGGAGCGCGGTCGCGTAGAGCAGCGAGAAGGCGGCGAGACCGACCAGCCCCGCCTCGGCCGCGATCTGGAGATAGTCGTTGTGGGCGTGCGAGTGACGATCCGCTTCCGGATGGGCCACATAGTAGGGCGGGGCTGCGCGCTGGTAGCGACCGAAGCCGACGCCGAAGATCGGCCGCTCGTGCACGATGTCGAGGTTGGCGCGGTAGATCTCGATCCGCGCCGCGTTCTCTCCCGTGGTGGCGAACATCTCGGTCGCCTGGCGGCGCAGGTCGGGTGCCAGCGCGAAGGCGAGGCAGGCCGCCGCCGCGAGGGCTCCCAGCATGAGCAGCGTGGCGCGCCGGCGGGCGACCATCGCCAGGATGGTGCCGCCCGCGAGCGCGGCGAGCCAGGCGCCCCGGGCCGTCGAGAAGACGATCGCCACCACGAGGAGCGGGGCCGCAACGATCCCCGCGACAGAGCCACGGACCGCCAACGCCGCGGCCCAGGCGAGCGGAAAGAGCATCGCGTGGGCATAGGTGAGGTAGTTCCGGAAGAACCCCACCACCGCATACCCCTGGCTACCGGCGTTACGCGGGTGGACGAAGGTCGGACGGCCGAGCAGGCTGCGGTACCAATCCGCCCCGGTGAAGTGCTGGAGGATACCGTACACCGCCGCGAGCGCACCGGCCCCGACCAGAACGTGGACGAGACGAACGGCGTGCCGCGCGTCGCGAAGCCACCAGTAGGTGAGGAAGTAGGCGAGCACGACCCACCGTCCCAGCCAGCCGCTCGCCTCGAACGGATGTCCACTCGCCAGCGTCGAGACCACAAACGTCGTCCCCAGGATCGCGAGGGCGGCGTCGAGCGGCGTGCGGCACACGACGCTCCATCGCGCGAACACCCCGAACAGCGTGAGCGCTGCCAGCGCGAGGAGGCCCGCCTCCATGGCGGTGGTGGAGAGCGGCAGAGCCGCCACCGTCACGACGAGGAGCATGTCGGCGACACGGCGCGCGAGCGGTGGCAACGCCGCGGCGGGGGGTGACTGGTTCACGCGCTCCGGTACAGTGTCAAAGGGAGCGGCGCAACGGTTGCGGCGAATTACCGCGCCGCTCGCGGCCGGCGGTTGTGGCGCGGGATGGCGACGCAGACCGATCCCGTCGGGCGCACCGGGACTGCACCTCGCTCTCGATGGCGATGTGGTCAACGTGGGGCCGGAGGCACTGGCCGGAGAGACTGCGGCCATGCAGGGCTGCTCGGCACACGGAGCGAGGGCATTACAACCTCCGATAGAGCGTAGTGGCCCTTCCATGAACACAGGGTGAAGTGGTGCACGCGGACGGCTCGTCGAAGGTGCTGGAAGCGGTCCAGTCGCTCTGGTATCCGACCGAAATCATGAGGCTCCTCGTCGTGGAGGACGACCGAGCGCTCGTGGCCGCGCTTTACGACGGTCTCAGCGCACAGGGTTTCGCGGTCGATTGTGTGGATAGCGCCGAGCGGGCCCTCGATGCGTTCGGCATCAATCCCTATGATCTCCTGGTGCTCGACCTCGGATTGCCGGGCAGCGACGGCCTCTCCCTCCTCCGCCGGCTGCGCGAGCGGCAGGATCCGATTCCCGTCCTCATCCTCACCGCGCGTGGCGGCGTGTCCGACCGCGTGGCGGGGCTCGACGGTGGCGCCGACGACTACGTGCAGAAGCCGTTCGCCTTCCCCGAGCTGGTGGCCCGGATCCGCGCGCTCCTGCGGCGCGGGATCCCGGTGGCGGCCACCGTGTTCTCGATCGACGACCTCGAGCTCGACCCAGTTCGCTTCGAGGTCCGCCGGGGCGGCGTGCCGGTCGTGCTCACCGCCAAGGAGTTCGCCATCCTCGAGTACTTCATGCGGCACGCGGGCGAGCTGGTGACGCGCACCATGCTGCTCGAGCACTGCTGGGACGAGAGCTACGACGGCCTATCGAATCTCGTCGACGTGCACGTCAGCCGTCTGCGACGGAAGCTGGAAGGCGGTGGCCGCACGCCGCTCCTGCACACCATCCGCGGCGCGGGGTTCATCCTCGGCACGCGATCCCGGTGAGAGCCCCGCGCAGCCTCCGCTGGCAGCTGACGCTGGCATTCACGGCCATCGCCACCGTGGTGGTCGGCATCGCGGCCGTCGGCATGCTGGTGCTGATCGAGCATGCCGTCTGGGGTCCGCTCGATGCGGCGATCGAGGAGGAGGCAGAGACGCTGGCGGGAATTCGGAACATGGCTCGTGGCGAGGAGCTGCGGCGGGCCGTCGACAGCGTGGCCAGCGAGACCGAGCCGGGCCCCGGGAAGCTGATCCGGGTCACCTCGGCCGAGGGAGAGACGCTGGCGGAGGCGGGCGACATGCCCGCGGAGGTCGCCGCGCTCCCCCCGCCGTCGGTGGCGATCACCCAGCATGCGACCGTCGGCCGCGGCCGCCAGGCTTACCGCGTGGTCTGGTACCCGGCCGCCGGCGGTGGATGGAGCGAGGTGGCCGTCCGGGTGAACGCCGAGGTCCGCTTGCTGTGGCGCGCGCGCATGGCGATCGTCGGCGGTGCGACGGTGCTGCTCGCGACCTTCGCATTTCTGGCGTGGGCGATCACGACGCGCGTCACGGCGGAGCTGGCGCGCGTCGCGGCCGAGCTCGAGACGATCGAGGCGGGATCGCTCGATCGGCGGCTCGTGCCGCGTCGCACGCGGGAGGTCGATCGACTGGCGACGGTGCTGAATCGCCTGCTGGCACGGCTGGAAGCGGCCATGGGCCATCTGCGGCGATTCACGGCGGATGCCGCCCACGAGCTCCGCACGCCGCTGGCCGCGTTGCGCGCTCGTCTGGAGGTGACGATCGCCCGTGCCGAATCGACGGACCGGTACCGCGAAGGTCTCCTCGACGCGCTCGAGCAGACCGAGCGTCTGGCACGCCTCACGGAGGATCTCCTCACCCTGAGCGCCGTCGAAGCCGGGACGGCGGGAGCGCCCTCGGAAGACGAGACCGTCCTGCTCGACCAGCTGGTGCGCGAGGTGGCGGAGTCTCTCGAGCCGGTGGCGCAGGAGCAGGGCCGGCGCTTCACATGGGAGGCCAGGACGGGCGCGGGCGTGCGCGGCTCGGCGCCCCTCTTGAAGCGGCTGGTGGTCAACCTCGTCGACAATGCGTTCCGACACACGCCACCCAGCGCCGACGTGTCGGTGATCGTGCATGCGCGCAACGGCACCGCGACGGTCGAGGTGACCGACCGAGGGCCCGGGATCACCCCGGCCGATCGCACGCGCGTCTTCGAACGTTTCCGGCGCGGCCGCGGCGTGACCTCGTCGGGCAGCGGTCTCGGTCTTGCGCTCTGTCAGGAGATCGTCACCCGCCACGGGGGCCAGATCGCGCTCGACAGCCTGCCGGGGCGCGGCACGACGGTCACGGTGACCTTTCCGATAGCGAGCTCGGGATCCGAGGCCTAGTGTCGAGGCATTAGTTCGACCCGTTCACCGTGATTTCATGGAGCGATGGGTATACTAACAGACCGGCTCGACCTCCTCAGATCGGGCGTGATGGCATGCTCGCAAAGGGCATCGTGATGCGAGGTGCCGCAACGATGGCAATGACGGTCGCGGTCGCACTGCTCGCCGGCGTGGCCGCGACAGCGCGCGCCGACGTCCTCGACCTCGAGGGGGCGCTCGCCCGGGCGCGGAGCGACAGTCCTGCGCTACGCACTGCGGCGACCGAGGTCGAGGCGGCTCGTGGTCGGCTCTCCCAGGCGCGCCTCTTCCCGTCCAACCCCGTGCTCTCGGGCGACATCGCCCGTCACACGTCTCCGGACGAGGAGCAGCTCGACCGGGGGGTGTCGCTCGCGCAGGAGATCGAGGTCGGTGGGCAGCGGGGGCTGCGGGTTGGTGCTGCGACCTACGACGTGGCGCACGCGGAGCACACCTTGGCCGACCGTCGCCGCCTCGTCGAGGCGGAGGTCCGGCGCGCCTTCTTCTCCGTGGCGGCGGTCGAGCGACGCCGGGCGCTCGCGACCGAGGCCGTCGCGCTCGCCGATCGGATCCTGGACACGGCCCGCCGTCGGGCACACGCGGGAGACGTCGGGGCTCTCGACGTCCGCCTGGCTGAGGTGGAGACGGCGCGCGTCGCGCAGACACTGGCCGCGGCAGAGAGCGAGCGGGCCGCGGCCGTCGCCCGCCTGGCGGACGCCTTGGGCGCGCCCCCCGAGGAGAAGATCGACGTGAGTGCGGAGGAGCGAGCCCCATCGACGCTGCCCCCCGAAGCGACGCTGGTCGAGCGGGCGCTCGCCACCCGGCCGGATCTCGTCGCCGCGCGCGAGGAGCGCACCCGCCTCGAGGCCGAGGCGGGGCTCGTCCACCGACGCGGTCTCGTGCCCAACCCGGTGCTCCGCGGCTTCTATCGCGAGGAGCTGTTCAACGAGCGGATCGCCGGCGGTGAGGTGTCGATCCCGCTGCCGGTTTGGAACCGCGAGCAGGGTACCGAGGCCACGCTGCGGGCGCAGGCCGCCGGTGCCGCCGCCGAGGTGAGCCGCCTGCTCGGCGAGATCCCGCGTCAGGTGCACGTGGCGCTCGTGCGCCGGACGGTCGCGGCCGACACGTGGACGCGCTACCGGGATGCTGCCCTGCCCGCCACCACCCGCGCCCGGGCCGACATCGAGCGCGCCTTCGCGGCCGGCTATCTCGGACTTCCCGAGGTGCTCGTCCAGCAGGACCGTCTCCTCCAGGTGCAGGGTGCGGCGATCGACACGTGGCGCGAGCTCAACCTCGCCGAGAGCGACCTGATCGAGGCCCTGGGAGAGTCGCCGTGAGATGGACGGTGCTCCTGCTCCTGGTGCTCGCCTGCCAGCGCCCCGCCGACGAGGAGCACGGCGCCGCCTCCCCCGCACCGGCGGTGCCGGGGATGGAGACGGTGCTCGTGAAGGTCGAGCCCGTGCGCGACGTCGTAAACGCCTTCGGTCAGGTCGCGGCCGAGGCGGAGCCGCCGGAGGTGCGCGACGCGCGGACGCAGGTCACCGAAGCCGAGGCCCGCCTGCGGCTGGCCGAGCAGCAGGTCCGCCGGCTCGCGGCACTGGGCCAGGCGGTCGCACCGCGGAAGGAGCTGGAGGCCGCGCGCGCCGAGCAGGCGGGTGCGGGCGCAGCCGCTGCCCGCGCCCGCGCCACGCTGGCCGCCTTCGGCGAGCTGGGGGAGCGGACGCCGCTCGCGGCCGGGGAAACCTGGGTGATCGCGCACGTCGTGCAGAGCGACGTGGGCCGCGTGGAGGCCGCGTCGCCCTGTCGCTTCTCGGCCGACGCCTTTCCCGGCCGCCGCTTCACCGGCGAGGTCGACATCGCGCCCGGGTACATCGATCCGGTCACGGGCACCGCGCCCGTTCGTCTCCGCGTCAGTGATCCCGGTCACGCCCTCCGCCCGGGCATGACGGGCGCCGTGGTGATGGAGAGCGGAGCGTCGCACGAGGCGACCGTCGTCCCCTCCGTCGCCGTCGTTTACGACGGTGCGCAGGCCGTGGTCTTCATCGAGGACGGTGGCGGGCGCTACGTCGCGCGCGCAGTCCAGCTCGGCGTGTCGAGCGACGACCATGTCGAGATCGTCTCCGGCGTCTCACCCGGAGCGCGGGTGGCGACCACCGGGGCCGCGAGCCTCCTCTCCGCAGCCCGTCTCGCGACGGGCGGCGCGGCAGAGGACTAGGGTCCCCGACGATGGTCGCGCGCGTCGTCGGCGCGGCGCTCGCGCATCGCGCCGTCGTCTTCCTGCTCGCCGGGGCGCTGCTCGCGGTCGGGTTTTACGCCGCCCGAGAGGCGCCGCTCGACGTCTTTCCGGAGTTCGCGCCGCCGGTGGTGGAAATCCAGAGCGAGGCGCCGGGGCTCGCCGCCGAGGACGTCGAGGCGCTGGTCACGACCCCGCTCGAACGGGCGTTGAGCGGGCTGCCCGATCTGATGCTCCTCCGCTCGTCGTCCGCGCCCGGTCTCTCCGTCATCACCGCGATCTTCCCCTACGGGGTCGATTCCTACCTCGCGCGGCAGCTCGTCATCGAGCGCCTCTCGCTCGCAGCGCAGCTCCTGCCGCCCGGCGTCCGTCCCGGCGTGGCCCCTCTCGCCTCCGCCCTCACGACGATCCTCGCCATCGGGCTCCGGGGCGGGTCCGACGTGTCCCCGCTGGTGCTACGCGACATCGCCGACTGGACGATCCGGCCCCGTCTCCTGGCTGTTCCCGGCGTGGCCAACGTGGTGATCTACGGTGGCGCGGTCCGCGAGCTGCAGATCACGACCACGCCCGAGCGTCTGTGGGCCGCGCACGCCACGCTGGACGACGTGGTCGCCGCCGCGACCGGGGCGGACGCTGCCGCCGGGTCCGGGTTTCTCGATCGCGCCGGGCAGCGGCTGCCTACCTGGCTCGATGGCCGCGTCCGCTCGGCGGCCGACCTGGCGCGCGCCCCGCTCCCGGGCCGGGACGGCGTGCCGGTTCCCCTCGCCGCCGTGGCCGAGATCGGCGAGGGGGCCGCAGTCCCGGTGGGCGAGGGCCTCGTCAACGGGAAGCCGGGAATCCTGCTCCTGGTTACGAAGCAGCCAGGGGTGAACGTTCCGCGGGTGACCGAGGCGGTCGAGGAGGCGCTCCACGGTCTCGTCCGCGTCCTTCCAGCGGGCGTGCGGGTCGAGGAGGCGATGTTCCGCCAGGCGAGCTTCATCGAGCATTCGATCGGGAACCTGCGTCGCGCCCTGCTCGCGGGTGCGGTGCTGGTCCTCATCGTGCTCGTCCTCTTCCTCGGCCACTTCCGGACGGCGCTGGTGAGCGTGGTGGCCATCCCGCTCTCGCTGCTCGCCGCCGTCACGATCCTGCGGGCGGCCGGCGCGACGCTCAACACGATGGTACTGGGTGGGCTGGCGATCGCCGTGGGCGAGGTGGTGGACGACGCCATCATCGACGTCGAGAACGCCTGGCGCCGGCTCGTCATGGCGCCGCCAGGTACTCCCGCGCGCGAGGTGGTGCTCGCCGCGTCGGTCGAGGTCCGCAGCGCCGTCGTGTATGCGACCATCATGGTCGCACTCGTCTTCCTTCCGGTCTTCCTGCTCGGCGGGCTCGAGGGGGAACTCTTTCGTCCGCTCGCGACCGCGTATGTCCTCGCGACCCTCGCCTCGCTCGTCGTCGCGCTCACCGTGACGCCGGCGCTCGCGCTCGCGCTGCTCCCCGGGGTCGTGGCACGCGGGAAGCAGACGCCGCGGCTCGTGCGCGCGCTGCGGAACGGGTACGAGCGCGCGCTCGGACGGGCACTCGCGCGGCCGATGTGGGTGATGGCCGGCAGCGCGCTCGCGGTGGTCGCGGGCATCGGTCTGGTACCGTTTCTCCACCTCGAGTTCCTGCCCCAGTTCCACGAGACGAACTTCGTCATGCACATGTCGGGCGCGCCAGGCGTCGGGCTGGCCGAATCGGCACGGGTGGGGGCGGCAGCGGCGCAGGCGGTGCTCGGCGTCCCCGGCGTGCGCTCGGTCGCACAGCAGATCGGACGCTCCACGCTCTCCGAGGACAGCTGGGGCGCGGAACGGAGCGAGCTCCTCGTTCGTCTCGATTCGGCCGCCGACGCGGAGCGTGTGACCGAGACCATCCACCGCAAGGTTCAGGATTTCACGGGATTCGCGTTCGACCTGAAGCAGTTCCTGAACGAGCGCATCGAGGAGATCCTGGAGGGAACCGGCGCCGCGCTCGTCGTTCGGCTGCGCGGTCCCGAGCTCACCACCCTCGAGCAGGCGGCGGCGACGGTGCGTGAGCGCGTGGCGGCGGTCCCCGGCGCCGTCGACGTGCACGCGCCGGGTGCCCTCGCCGCGCCGGGCGTGCGCATCCGCCCCCGCCGGGACGATCTGCTCCGACTCGGCGTTCCCGCGACCGCGGTCGAGCGCGCGCTCCGCAGCACGCTCGGCGGGCTGCCGGTCGCACGCGTCGTCGAGCAGGACCGCCAGGCGGATGTCGTCATCCGGGTGGTGGGCGACACGAGTGGCGATCCGATGCGGCTGGCACGGCTTCCGATCGCGGCAGCGGGCAACCGCATCGTTCCCCTCGGGTCGGTCGCCGACATCGAGGTGGGTCCGCTGCGCACGGCGATCGGCCACGAGGACGGCGTGCGGACCATCGTCGTGCGACTGGACGTGCACGGGCGGTCGCTCGGGGCCGTCGCTCGGGACGTGGCCCGCGTCGTCGCGGAGACGCCGCTCCCGCCCGGCGTGTACGCCGAGGTAGGAGGCGAATACGCTGCGGCACAGGCGGCGCGCACCCAGCTCGTCGGCCGCGGCGCGCTCGTCCTCCTCGGCATCTTCGTCCTCCTCGTCCTGGACTTCGGATCCACCCGTCTCGCGGGGCTCACCATGCTCAACGTCCCGCTCGCCTTCGTGGGGAGCCTGGTGGCTCTCTTCCTGGGGGCGGAGGGCCGGCTCTCCCTCGGCGCGATCGTCGGGTTCGTCACCGTCTTCGGCATCACGATGCGCA
>DATILR010000174.1:0-10232 GCA_035476275.1 Binatus sp. (SeqCode)
AGGCCGGCCATGAACTCCGTCGGGTAGTGTGCCTTCAGGTAGGCGGTCTGGTAGGTGATGAGCGCATAGGCCGCGGAGTGGCTCTTGTTGAAGCCGTAGGCCGCGAAGGTCTCCATCTGGTCGAAGATCTCGGCGGCGACGGTGGGATCGGTGGTGCCGCTGGTCGCCGCGCCGGCGAGGAAGCGCTGGCGCTCGACCGCCATCACCTCCTTCTTCTTCTTGCCCATCGCCCGGCGGAGGTTGTCGGCGTCGCCGAGCGAGTAGCCGGCCAGCGTCTGGGCGATCTGCATCACCTGCTCCTGGTAGACGATGACGCCGTAGGTCTCGCGCAGGATCGACTCCAGCGTGGGATGGAGGTAGCGGATCGGCTCGCGCCCGTGCTTGCGCTTGATGAACTGCTCGACCATGCCGCTGTCGAGCGGACCGGGCCGGAAGAGCGCCAGGATGGCGACCAGGTCGGCGAAGCAGGAGGGCTTCAGCTGGGTCAGGAGGCGGCGCATCCCGCCCGACTCCATCTGGAACACGCCGATGGTGTCGGCGCGCGCGAGGAGGGCGTAGGTTGCGGCATCGTCGAGGGGCAGGCGATCGAGGTGGAGCTCGACCCCCCTGCCCTCCCGCACGCGGCGCGCGATGCCCTCCAGGAGCGTCAGCGTCTTGAGGCCGAGGAAGTCGAACTTGATGAGCCCGATCGCCTCGATGTCGGTGAACGTGTACTGCGTGACGACCGCGCCGTCCTTGTCGACCCAGAGCGGGACGTCGTCGGTCAGCGGGCGGTCGGAGATGACGATCCCCGCGGCGTGCTTGGAGGCGTGGCGGAGGAGCCCTTCCAGGCGGAGCGCTAGATCGAAGAGGCGGGCCTCGCGCTCGCCCGAGTCGCGCAGCTCACGCAGGCGCGGCTCCATCTCGAGCGCCTGCTCGAGGGGGAAGTCCTTTCCCTGCTTCGGCTCCGGGTAGAGCTTGGCGATGCGATCGGTCTCGGCGAAGGTGAAGTCGAGCACCCGCCCGACGTCCTTGATCGCCGCCTTGCCCTTGAGCGTGCCGAAGGTGATGATCTGCGCCACCCGGTCCGCGCCGTACTTCTCGCGCACGTAGCGGATCACCTCGTCGCGCCGGACGAAGCAGAAGTCGACGTCGATGTCGGGCATGGACCGCCGCTCGGGATTGAGAAAGCGCTCGAAGAGGAGCCCGTGCTCGAGCGGATCGAGATCCGTGATGCGGAGCGCGTAGGCGACCAGGCTGCCGGCCGCCGAGCCGCGGCCCGGACCGACGGGGATGCCCTGGTCCTTCGCCCAGTTGATGAAGTCGGCGACGATGAGGAAATAGCCCGCGAACCCCATCGACTTGATGATCTCGAGCTCGGCCGCCACCCGCTCCTCGTAGGCGCGCTCGCGCGTCGGGTCCCACTCGAGCGTGCGGAGGGCGTTCAGACGCTCGTCGAGGCCGGCGCGGACGTGGCGGTCGAGGACATCCTCCAGGGTCTCGCCCGGCGGGGTCTGGTAGACCGGGAACTGCCACTCCTGCCGGAGCTCGAAATCACAGCGCCGCGCGATGTCGAGCGTATTGGTCACCGCCTCGGGGACGTGCGCGAAGGCCGCGGCCATCTCCGCCCCGTCCTTGACGTAGAGCTGGTCGGTCTCGAACCGCCAGCGGCGCTCGTCGGAGAGCGTCTTCCCGGTCTGGATGCAGAGGAGGGCCTCGTGCGCGGCGGCGTCCTCGGGGCGAAGGTAATGGCAGTCGTTGGTGCCGACCACCGGGAGGCCGAGCTCGCGCGCGAGCGCGATGAGCTCGCGGTTCACGCGCTCCTGGGCGGTGAGGTGATTGTCCTGGAGCTCGATGTAGTAGCGCCCGTCGAAGATGCGGCCGAGCTCCTCGGCCGCGCTGCGCGCGCGCTCGGGCTGGCCCGTGATGAGCTGATGGGCCACCTCGCCGCGGAGACAGCCGGAGAGCGCGATGAGGCCGCCGTTCAGGTCGCGGAGGAGCTCCTTGTCGACGCGTGGCTTGTAGTGGAAGCCCTCGCGGAAGCCCGCCGTGACGAGCTGGCAGAGATGGCGGTAGCCCTCGCGGCTGGTGGCGAGCAGGATGAGGTGGTAGTTGCCGCCCGCCTCGTAGTCGTCGATCCGGCCCGCCTTCTCGTGGCGGCTCTGGGGCGCCACGTACATCTCGCAGCCGATGATCGGCTGCACGCCGTGCTCGCGCGCCGTCTCCGAGAACTGCACCGCCCCGAACATGTTGCCGTGGTCGGTGATGGCGCAGGCCGGCATGCCCGCCGCCTTCACGCGCGGCATGAGCTGCTTGATCTTGTTGGCGCCGTCGAGCAGCGAGTACTGGGTGTGAAGATGCAGGTGGACGAAGGACATCGCCCCGTTCCCCTCCTCCCGAAGTCCGTCCGCCTGGTGCGGAGGGGCACGGTAGCGCGCGTTCCGGGCGGGCGTCAACCGAAACTGTGGTTCTGGTGCGCCGGGAAGCGGGGGCCGCGCTCGCGAAGCAGGGGCCCCGGCGGCCTACTCCGCCAATTGCTGCGTAGCGGCCGCCGCCCTACTTCGCGAGCGCGGCCCCCGCTTCCCGGGGTCGGTGCACAACCGCCGATTGATCCACAGCTCGCGCGTCGCGCTACTGCACCTGCCCCGAGTTCGGATCGACCATGAGGCCGGATTCGTCCACCGCCTCGAAGTCGGAGCCGTGGATGGCGTTGATCTGGTGGAGGTCGTCGTCGTTCCAGGCGGGGTCGGGGGCGCCGGAGATGAACCAGGCGGAGCCGTTGTCGGCGAGGAACATGCCGTACGTCTTGAGCGCGGTGAGGATCGCCTGGTTCGTGGGCGAGAAGCCCGAGAGATCGACGCTCGCCTTCAGGCGGAACCGCACGCCCATGGGCGGGAGGGTGGGATCGCTGTCCGAGGATGCTTCGTGCCGCGCCGGCCAGACGTACGTGCTCTGGGTGCGCGGGGCC
Source organism: Binatus sp. (SeqCode) (assembly GCA_035476275.1). Classification (GTDB taxonomy): domain Bacteria; phylum Desulfobacterota; class Binatia; order DP-6; family DP-6; genus DP-23. The sequence goes on from DATILR010000174.1 coordinate 2,948, forward strand.
GTGAAGCGGAGCGCGTGCGTGATTCCGCCGATGCCGGTCGCTTCCTCGTGCCGCACGAGTCCGGGGAGGATGGGCAGGCCGGCCGCGTCGGCGGACGTCCAGTCCGCGGTGCGGAGGTCGTTCGTGCCGAGGTCCCACAAGGCGCCGCTGGCGGCGAGCCAGAGCGCGCCGCGTTTCCGTCGATGCGCCCCGAAGAGCTCGTAGAGCCCGCAGCTTCCGGCCTGCACGACGAGCGCGTGGCGATCGCTGCCGCGCTCGACCGGCGCGGTCTTCGGGACGGGATACGGCCCCGGATCGCTCTCGTCGCCATAGGCGGTGAACTGGATCGTCACCGGGGTCTGCGCCGCGTCGGCCACCGCATAGGGGATGCCGATGCGCCGCGTGCCGAAGTCCGGGTGGAGCCCGGTGGCGGCACCGATGCTCGCCACGTAGTCGTCCGAGCGTGCGTCGACCGGCAACGAGGAGATGTCGGCGTTCCACACGTTGTCGGGCGGGAAGAACGCGCAGGGAATGTGCGGCAGCGGGTAGCGCGGATTCCACGCCTGCGCGCTCGTCTCGATGAGCACGGCGAAGAGGACGAGCCAGGTGCGCTTCACGCGCCCATCCTCGCACGCGTTCGCCGGAAGATCGAGCAGAGTCGCGTCAGCTGGAGGCGGGTGGCGCGTCGAGGATGACGCTCAGCCGGCAGAGCGCGTTCGCCAGCGCAACGGTCCCGATCGTCTCGAGCGTCTCCTCGCGGCTCATCCCCTCGCACGCCTCCCGCACCCGACGCTGGATCGCGGCGGGCTGGTAACGCACCGTCTCGCGCGCGAACGGCACCAGCCGCGCTTCCCTCGGATCGAGCCGCGGCGACCCGAGGTGGGTCAGGATCTCGTCGACGTCGGTTGCCCCGAGCCCCTCGCCGGCGAGCAGCCGCCGTGCCTCGCTCTCGCCGTACGGGCAGTTGAGCGCCCGTGCGACGACGGCGAGGAGGAGGGCGCGGGTGCGCTGCGGGAGCGCCGGAGTGCTCCACGCGCCGTCGATCATGCGGCGCGTGACGCTGGCGGCGGGCGAGTCCCCGAGGGCCGTGACGACGGCGGCCAGCGGCCCGTCGTTCGGCTGCGGCGGCGGCTCGGGCCGACCGCCGCGCGATCGCATGCGACGGGCAATCAGAGGGCGGATGAAGCGGAAGAGCGGTCCGCGGACGAGCGCCTCGATCGGTTCGGGCGGCAGCGCCAGCAGAGTCGAGACGCGGTTGGTGAACGTGGTGAAGGCGGTCAGGGACGCGAGCTCGGTCACGGCGCGCCGGTCGAGGCCGGCTCGCGCCACCGCCTCGCTCTCCGCGCGTCGCGGTCGGGGATCGGCGCGCGAGAGACGGCGCACGTAGTCGAGCCCGGCGCGCTCGCCCGCCGGCAGATCGACGACGCGGAAGTCGCGCAGCAGCTGATCGACGTAGTCGTCACGGTAGCCGAGGACCTTCATGACCGCGCGCTGCGCGCCGTAGCAGTAGCGGCACGAGTTGTCCTGGCTCACGACCACGGCGCCGAGGTCGAGCATCCGCGGCGAGAGGTAGGCCGCGGGCTTGCGGATCACGTCGGAGAACGCCCGCACGATCCAGGGACTCGGCGCCAGCCGGGGGAGCCATCCAGGCACCGCGCCCACCACCCGGCGCACCTTGCTCGCCATCTCGGGGGGCACCGGGCCCTCGGGGAGCAGGCACTCGCTCCACTCCTCGAGCATTGCCGCCGGCATGCTCACGAGCTGCCCCACCATCCGCCCCACAGGAAGCGCATCAGGCCCTCCAGCTGGCGCGCGCGCTTCGGGTGATAGGGAAACCAGACGGGCTCGCGCGCCCGCGCGCGGCGCTCGATCAGCATCGCCTGGGGGTGGGTGAAGGCGCGGATGCCCTGCACGCCGCCGTGCCGCTGCCCCACCCCGCTCAGCTTGACGCCGCCGAACGGCAGATCGTTGCAGCCCGCCGAGAGCAGGCACTCGTTGACGCACACCGAGCCGCTCTCGAGCCGTTCCGCGAGGGCGATCCCCCGCCCAATGTCGCGCGTCCAGACGCTGGCGTTGAGGCCGTAGATGCTGTCGTTCGCCAGGCGCACGGCCTCCTCGGCGCTCGCCACCGCCATCACCGGGACGACCGGTCCGAAGGTCTCCTCACGCAGCAGCGCCATCGAGTGGTCGACGTCCGCCACCACCGTCGGCTCGAAGTAGACGCCGCCCGGCCCCGCCGCGCGCCGGCCGCCGGTCAGGATGCGGGCGCCCTTGGCGACTGCGTCGGCCAGATGCCGCTCCACGATCTCGACCTGGCGCGGGCTGGTGAAGGGCCCGTAGTCGATCTCTGCCCCGGCGCCGTTGGGGCCGGTGCGGAGCGTCCGCATCTTCTCGACCAGCCGGCGCGTGAAGTCCTCGGCGACCGGCTCCTCCACGTAGACGCGCTCGACCGACATGCAGACCTGACCCGTCATCATGCAGCCGCCCCAGGCAGCAGCCTCGACGGCGCGCCCGAGGTCGGCGTCGCGCAGCACGATCATCGGGTCCTTGCCGCCCAGCTCGAGAAGCACGGGCGTGAGCCGCCGCGAAGCGCGTTCCATCACCCGCTGGCCGGTCCCGGGTGAGCCGGTGACGCAGACCATGTCGACCTGGTCGACGAGCGCCGCACCTGTCTCCCCCGCCCCGATCAGCACCTGCAGCAGATCCGCCGGCAGGATGCGGCTCATGGCCAAGCACGCGTGACGGACGGCGAGCGGAGTCAGCTCGGAAGGCTTGATGATGACGGCGTTCCCGGCGAGGAGCGCGGGAATGGCGTCGCCGAGGGCGAGCGTGAGCGGCGCGTTCCACGGGCTGATGATGCCGACCAGCCCACGCGGCTTGTAGACGACGCGTGCCCGCTTGCCGAACAGCGGCCGTGCGCTGCGCTTTTCCGGCCGGAGAAAGCGCGGTGCCCGCCGGACGAAGTGGCCGATGTCCAGGCAGACGTTCATCAGCTCGCCGACCACGTCGAAGCGGGCCTTCCCCGTCTCGCGCTCGAGCGCGTCCAGGATCTTCGCCCGGTCACGCACAACTTCACGCCGAGCTCGCTTGAGGAGCCGCCCGCGCTCCGCGACGGTACGAGCGGCCCACGACGGCTGCGCCGTGCGGGCGCGCGCGGCGGCGGCGACCACGGCCGCCGTGTCGTCCACCGCCAGCTCCTCCAGGGACGCGCCGGTGGCGGCCTCGTGAACCGTGAGCCGAAGCGCTGGTGCCAAGAAGTCCGAGGTCACGCCGACTGCCATGAGAGGCCCTCCGGCCGGGAGCCTAGCGCAAGCGCGTGGACGAATCGATGTGGAGCATCGCGGGCATCAAGCACCTGCCGGTGGCCCCCAGTCGGGCACGTACGGGTAGCGCTTCCAGTCGAGCGGCCCCTGCATCTAGCGGTGCTCCAACTTGATATCGCCAGGGTGATGGGCGCGGGGGCCCCGCCGACGAGATGGGTGGCGCGCGCGAAGCGCGCGACGCCCGAAGGGCGACTCAGGGCCCCATCGAGGAGGTGGGGCCCCCGCGCCCATCACCCGCACATGCGGGGAATCGAGTTGGAGGTTACTCCCACTCGATCGTGGCGGGAGGCTTGGACGAGATGTCGTAGACCACGCGGTTCACGCCGGCGACCTCGTTGATGATGCGGCTCGAGAGGCGCGCGAGGAGGTCGTCCGGCAGCCGCGCCCAGTCGGCCGTCATGCCGTCGGTCGACTGCACCGCGCGGATGGCGAGTACGTTCTCGTAGGTCCGCTCGTCGCCCATCACGCCGACCGTCTTCACGGGGAGCAGGACGGCGAAGGCCTGCCACAGCCGCTCGTAGAGATCGGCCCGACGGATCTCCTCCTGCACGATCGCGTCGGCGCCGCGCACGATGCGGAGGCGGTCGGTGTCCACCGGCCCGATCACGCGGATGGCCAGGCCCGGGCCCGGGAACGGTTGCCGGGTGATGATCGTGTCGGGCACGCCGAGGACGCGCCCCAGCTGCCGCACCTCGTCCTTGAACAGCTCGCGCAGTGGCTCGAGCAGCTCGAGCTGCATGCGCTCGGGCAGGCCGCCGACGTTGTGGTGGCTCTTGATGGTGGCCGAGGGCCCCCGGACGGACACGGACTCGATCACGTCGGGGTAGAGCGTCCCCTGGGCGAGGAAGGTGGCCTGCGGGATGGTCCTCGCTTCCTGCTCGAAGACCTCGATGAAGGTGATGCCGATGATGCGCCGCTTGCGCTCCGGATCGTCGACCCCGCGCAGGTTCTCGAGGAAGCGTGCCGACGCGTCGACCACGCGGACGTCGAGCTGCATGCGGTCCTTGAAGACGCCGACGACCTCCTCGACCTCGCCCGCCCGCAGCAGCCCGTTGTCGACGAAGATGCAGGTGAGGCGATCGCCCACGGCCTGCTGGATGAGCGCCGCGGTCACGGTGGAATCGACGCCGCCGGAGAGCGCGCAGACGACCCGCTTGTCGCCCACCCGGGCCCGGATGCGCGGCACCTCCTGCTCGACGAAGCCCTCCATCGTCCACTCGGGCCGCGCGCCGACGACGCGCAGCACGAAATTCCGCAGCATCTCGCGCCCGTCGACGGTGTGTGTCACCTCGGGATGGAACTGCACGCCGTAGATCGGTCGGGTGCGGTGACGGAAGGCCGCATGGGGCGAGTTCTCGCTGGTGGCGAGGGTCTCCATCTCCCGCGGGATCGACGCCATGCGGTCGCCGTGGCTCATCCACACCCGCGTCGAGCGACCCCCGAGGGCGAAGAACGGATCCATCCGCACGATGCGGATGTCGGCCGGCCCGAACTCCTTCCGGTCGGAGCGCGCCACCTCACCGCCGAACGCCTGATTGAGGATGCCCATCCCGTAGCAGATGCCGAGCACGGGCGGCGACCCGCTGGTGAGCAACTCGAGCACGCCCGGATGGGGCTGCGGCGCGTTGACATCATACACGCTCGCCGGCCCGCCCGAGAGAATGATCCCCTCCGGATCGAGCCGCCGCACCACCTCCGGCGAGACGTCGAACGGATGGATCTCGCAGTACACGTGAAACTCGCGCACCCGCCGCGCAATGAGCTGCGTGTACTGCCCCCCGAAATCAAGGATGAGGATCACGGATGCCTCGAGAGGGCTGTGCCACGCATGTCGCAAGCGGGCGGTGGCGGGGGTGCCGCTCGGGCGACTCCCGCAGGCGGAACGTTCGCGCGATCATGTCGATCCGATGAGCCGCCGAGGACCCGGAGCCCGAGCGGCACCCCCGCCACCGCCCGCCCCCCGACGCTTCCGCTTCCCGTCACTCGAGCCGGTAATTGGGAGCCTCTTTCGTGATGAACACGTCATGCACGTGGCTCTCGCGGAGGCCCGCCGGAGTGACCCGCACGAAGCGGGCGTTCTCGCGCAACGCGGCGAGGGTGTGGACGCCGAGATAACCCATGCCGGCGCGGAGTCCACCCACCAGCTGCTGCACGATGAAGGAGAGCGTGCCCTTGTATGGCACGCGCCCCTCGATGCCCTCGGGTACCAGCTTCATGGCGAGGTCGGCGCTCTCCTCCACGTCCTGGAAGTAGCGGTTCCGGCTGCCCTCGCGCTCGCCCATCGCCTCGAGCGATCCCATGCCGCGGTAGAGCTTGTAGGTGCGGCCCTGGTAGAGGATGGTCTCACCCGGGCTCTCCTCGGTGCCGGCGAAGAGGCCGCCGATCATGACGGAGTGCGCGCCAGCGGCGAGCGCCTTCGTGATATCGCCGGAGAACTTGATGCCACCGTCGGCGATGACGGGGATGCCGGCTCGCTCCGCCGAGCGGAGCGCCTCGGCGATCGCGGTTAGCTGCGGCATACCCACGCCGGAGACGACGCGCGTCGTGCAGATCGACGCCGGGCCCATGCCGACCTTGATGGCGTCGGCGCCGGCCCGGATGAGAGCGGCCGCGCCCTCCGCGGTGGCGACGTTGCCGGCGATCAGGTCGATACGAGGAAAGCTGCCCTTGACCGCCTCGACCGTCTCCAGGACGGACGTCGAGTGGCCGTGCGCCGTGTCGACGACGAGCACGTCGGCGCCCGCCCGCACGAGCGCCTCGGCCCGCGCTTCGCGGTCGGGGCCCGTCCCGATCGCTCCGCCCACCCGCAGGCGCCCCAGGTCGTCCTTGGCGGCGTTGGGGAAGCGGATCGCCTTCTCGATGTCCTTGACGGTGATGAGGCCGCGCAGCTGGTTCTTCTCGTCGACGACCGGGAGCTTCTCGATGCGGTAGCGGTGGAGGATCTCCTTGGCCTCCTCGAGGGTGGTGCCCGGGCGCGCGGTCACCAGCCGCTCGCGCGTCATGACCTCGCCGACGGTGCGATCGAGGCGCTTCTCGAAGCGGAGGTCCCGGTTGGTCAGGATGCCGACCAGCTGTCCCGCGCGCGTGACCGGGAGCCCGGAGATGCGGAAGCGCTGCATGATCGCCAGGGCCTCGGCGATCGGCTGCTCCGGCTGCACGGTCACGGGGTCGACGATTAGCCCGCTCTCGGACTTCTTCACCTTCTCGACCTCGAGCGCCTGGTCGGTGACGCCGAGGTTGCGGTGGATGACGCCGAGCCCGCCCTCCTGCGCCATGGCGATCGCCGTGCGCGCCTCGGTGACGGTGTCCATCGCGGCGGAGAGGAGGGGGATGTTGAGGCGGATGGTGCGCGTCAGCTGGGTCGAGACGTCGGTGTCGCGCGGCAGGATCTCGGAGGCGGCGGGAACCAGGAGAACGTCGTCGAAGGTGAGCCCCTCACGCAGCTGGTCCGGCAGCATGCGCCCTCCTCCGGATGCGCGAAGGGGCCCACCCGGAGTGCCGGATGAGCCCCTTCGCCAGTGCCATGGGGTCTCTTAGCAGGCCGCCGTTCCTGGAACAAGCGTGCGATGGTAAGAATGTGTATCGTGATCGCCGCGATCGATGGGCACACCCCGAGCATCGATCCAACCGCCTTCGTCGTCGACTCCGCGATCGTGATCGGCGACGTCGTCCTCGGCGCGGAGGCGAGCCTCTGGTACCACGCCGTCGTGCGCGGTGACATCGAGCGCGTGCGGATCGGCGCGCGCACCAACGTCCAGGACAACGCCACGGTGCACGTCATGCACCATCGCTGGCCGACGCTCATCGGCGAGGGCGTCACCGTCGGCCATGCCGCGGTCGTTCACGGCTGCACGGTGGGCGATCACTGCCTGGTCGGCATCGGCGCGATCGTCCTCGACGGGGCGGTGATCGGCGCCGAGTGCCTGATCGGCGCGGGGGCGCTCGTTACCCCCGGCACCGAGATCCCCCCGCGCTCGCTCGTG
>DATILR010000175.1:0-6406 GCA_035476275.1 Binatus sp. (SeqCode)
TCTTCGACTTCGCGCCCACGACCGACGTCGATACCGGCAGCGGCCGCAACTGCACGGCCGCCGGCGTGGTGAATCCGGAGTACCCCACCCGGCCCGGCTGCCGGTTCGGCCCGCCGCTGCCCATCCCCAATCCGACGTCGATCGCCACCAGCACCTGCGTCATCAACCGCGTGACCACCAGCGCCTCCGGCTCGGGCAACTGCAGCGACGGGAGCTACGCGCTCCTCGACCTGCCGCTCGGCTCCGACATCTATCTGACCGGCGATCTGCTCGACGGCTCGGCCGCCGACCGGCCGGACGTGGCCGGCATTCAACCTTGCCCGATCTGCACGCCGGGCGGCACCTGCTCCAGCGGCACGTGCTGCAAGGGGGGACCGCGGCACGATCTGGACTGCGTCCCCGGGAGCACGAACCTGGGGGCGGCCTACCCGACCAGCCACGACTGCCCGCCGCCCGGCGCGGGCGGGAACACGTCACCCTTCGTCGGGACGCTGCCGATCCCGTACGCGGTGACGACCGGGTCGTCGTCCAAGGTGGCCGCCGATCGGTCGGCGCAGATGTTCGTCTTCTGCGGCTTCTGCGGCCAGGCGTTCGCGCCCAACTTCCAGGGCCCGCCGGCGCATCCCTGCGCCGCGGACGCCGACTGCACCACGTCCCCGTTCACGAAGTGCCGCCAGCGCACCAGCGGTGCGTTCGGTCAGGGTCCCGGCCGGACCATCACCGAGACGGGAACCGCCGCGGGGATCTGCCTCAACAGCGGCGCGCCCTACACCGCGACCCTGGTGAGCGCGTTCTGCATCCCGCCCACCTTCAACAGCACGGTCGACGCGTCGGCCGACCTGCCCGGGCCGGGCGCGGTGTCCCTGCCCGGGCAGGCGCAGTTCATGCCGTGAGGGCGACGCCTAGCGCGAGGCCAGCTCGTCGTCGATCACGTTCTTGAAGCTCTCGAACGGCTGCGCGCCGGAGACGAGGCGCCCGTTGATGATGAAGCCCGGCGTCCCGCGGACGCCGACCGAGCTGCCCTCGGCCATCTGGGCCTTCACCTGTGGCAGGCTCTTCTTGTTGTCGAAGCAGTCGTTCCACTTCGCCATGTCGATGCCGGTGCCGTCGAGGTACCCGGTCGCCTTCTCCTTCAGGTTGTCGGCTGTGATCTGACCCTGATTCTCGAACAGGCTCGAGTAGAGCTTCCAGAACGCCTCCGGCTTCTGCTGCTTGGCGCACTCGGCGGCCACGGCGCCCGCCTCGGCCCACGGATGGAAGGGCAGCGGGTAGTGCTTGTAGTAGAAGCGGACCTTGTCCCCGTAGCTCGTGAGCACCTGCTTCTCGATGGTGTTGTACCCGCGGCTGCAGAACGGACACTGGAAATCGGAGTACTCGACGATCGTCACCTTCGCGTTCGCGGGACCCTTGAAGGGTTCACCCTTGAGGGAGATCTTGTCCATGATGGCCTTTGACGGATCGGCCGTCACGTCCTCCACCGCCGCGAACACCGCGTAGCGACCGTCGGCCGACATGATGAAGGGGACCTTCTGCGCCGCCGCCCCCTCGCCGACCTCCAGCGTTCCTTCCTTGGCGCCCTTGATGGGGGAGTCGTGGAGGCCGCTCACGACGACCTTCTGCGCGGGTGGGACGTTCGACTTCTTGCGATAGTACTTGATGAGCTGTTCGTCCGGCGTCGCGGCCGAAACATAGGCCCCGAGCGCCAGCAACCCGATCGACAGAACGAGACCTCGCAACATGCAACCCTCCTCTGGCCGGCCTCGGCGCCTGCCGAGGCGGGCCTGCAGAACTCCGCGGATTTGGAGTGCGTCCCTGATAGACGACGGGCTCCGCGCTCGCAAGCCGCTACGGCGTCGCCCCGCTGGTCCTCAACCCTGCCTCGCAGCCACCCGGCGCACAGGCGTCACAGCAGGTGTCGCAGAGGCCGGGGGTCCCGCCCTTCGCCGCGCAATGCGCCTCGTCGCGCTTCAGCTTGCAGCGGCTCGTGGCTCCTCCGAGGCAGCAGGTGACGAAGCCGGGCTTGCCGCAGGTCGAGCGAGCGGCGCACTTCTTGACCGCGTTCTGGCAGTGGCGCGGGAGCGATCCCGCCGCGATCCGCTGCCGCGCGACGCCGACGGCGCAGGCGACGTAGTCCCCGTGCTTGCGCACGCTGTGACAGCCGCAGTTCGCCATGACCTGCGTGCGTGCCGCGGCGATGGCCGGGGCGTCGCCCGGGTCGTCGCCACACTTCGACCATCCCGCCACGGCGGTCGCGAGCACGAGCGCTACCGCCAGGAGAGCCCGAACCGGAGGACGCACGCCCCCGCTCATAGTGCCCGAGATCGTGCGAGTCAAAGGCGCCGACTACGTTTCCCAATCTCAGGCCTGCCGGCGTTGGGGCTGCTCCAGCTCTCCGACGCGTCCCGTGAATTCGTCCATGCTCCGGTTGACGCCCAGGAATTCCATCGTGGCGTCGAAGAGCGGAACGGGGAGGAGACGAGCGAGGAAGGTGGCGCAGACGAGGCGCGGCAGGATCACCCGCGCGCGGTTCCGTTCCACCGCCCTGACGATCCGGGTGACGACGTAGTCCGGCTCCAGGATCGGAAGGAGGAGCGGGAAGCGCGTCTTCACCCCGGCGAACATGCCGGTCGAGATGTAGAACGGACAGACGACCGTCGTGCGGACGTGGCTCCGCTGGCGACGGAGCTCGAGACGCAGCGACTCGTTGAAGCCGACGGCCGCGTGCTTGCTCGCACAGTAGTCGACGAGCCGGGACGTGCCGACGATGCCGGCCGCGGAGGCGATGGTGACGACATGCCCGCGATCGCGCGCGATCATGCCGGGCAGGAACGCCCGTGTCGTCCAGAAGAGCGCCAGGGTGTTCACGTCGAACGTGCGCTGGATGGCCTCGTCGCTGACCTCGAGGAGTCCCTTCCCGGAGACGACCCCGGCATTGTTGATGAGGATGTCGATGCCCCCGTGCTCGGCGAGCGTCTGGCGGGCGCTGGCCGCGATGGCGTGTCGGTCGGTCAGGTCGCATGCGTACACGGACGCCGGCCGTCCCGTGCGCGCGATCTCTCCGCGCACCGCCTCGAGGCCCGTACGGTCGACATCCCAGAGGACGAGCTCTCCGCCCGCGGCCGAGATCCTGAGCGCCATCAAACGCCCGAGCCCGCTCGCCGCTCCGGTCACGAGCACCTTTCGTCCGGTGTAGTCACTCATGGCGATCCCTCCCTCGGGGTCGGACCGAGATGGTATACGACGTCGATGGACATCAGGCCGGGAGTCATACCGCCGGTCGACCTCGCGTGCCATCCATCGACGCCGAGCCATGGCGTGCGTCGGATCGTGGCGCGAGGGCAGCGCTCCCCGGCCGGGATGCTCGCCGTCCAGTTCTCGCTCGACGGAGACGTGAGGGCCCTGCGCATCCCCGCACCCCGGCCGCCCCGCAGCGTGGGCGGGCTCTGGGAGCACACCTGCTTCGAGCTGTTCGTCGCGGGGGACGACGAGGGGTATCACGAATACAACTTCTCCCCGTCGACCGAGTGGGCGGCGCATGCCTTCCGGCGCTACCGGGAAGGGGGTCTCCTCGCCGACGAGGCCTTCGCACCCTCCATCGTCGTGCGGGACGAACCGGGGGGCCTGCAGCTGCAGGCGACCGTGTCGCTCGATCGGCTCTCCGCCGCGTATGCGACCGGCTTGCTCCGGCTCGGGCTCGCGGCCGTCATCGAGGACGCGAGCGGCACGCTCTCCTACTGGGCGCTGCGCCACGCGCCGGGTCGGCCCGACTTCCATCACGCCGACGCCTTCGCGCTCCGGCTGGAGACCCCCGGTGCTGCGTGGTAGGAGGCTGGCCGAGTGATCGTGTCGGCCGCAGACTCCTAGGCGTCGAGACCCGTGCGCTTCGGTCTCGATCGCCTGCTGGAGGAGCCCGCGTTGCGGAAGCCGCTCGCCGGCCGGCGGGTTGCGCTGCTCGCCCATCCGGCCTCCGTGACGGCCACGCTCGTGCACGCGCTCGACGCCATCGCGGCGCTGGGTGACGTCCGCCTGACGGCGGCTTTCGGTCCCCAGCACGGGCTCCGGGGCGACAAGCAGGACAACATGGTGGAGTCGTCCGACTTCATCGACCCCGCGCACCGCATCCCGATCTTCAGCCTCTACGGCGAGGTGCGACGGCCCACCGCGGCGATGATGGACACGTTCGACGTCCTCCTCGTCGACCTGCAGGACGTCGGGTGCCGCATCTACACCTTCGTCACGACGCTCCGCTACGTCCTCGAGGAAGCCGCCCGGCAGCGGAAGGGCGTGTGGATTCTGGATCGGCCGAATCCGGTGGGCCGACCGGTGGAGGGACTCCGGCTACGGGAGGGATGGGAGAGCTTCGTCGGTGCCGGGCCCCTCCCCATGCGCCACGGGCTCACCATGGCGGAGCTGGCGCGCTGGTTCGTCCGCACGCTCCGCCTCGACGTCGACTGCAACGTGGTGCGCATGGAGGGCTGGGCCCCGTCGCAAGGCCCGGGATTCGGCTGGCCGCTCGGCGCGCGCGCCTGGGTGAACCCGAGTCCCAACGCGGCCAACCTCTGGATGGCGCGGAGCTTCGCCGGCACCGTCCTGCTCGAGGGCACCACGCTCTCCGAGGGACGCGGGACGACCCGCCCGCTCGAGGTCGTGGGGGCCCCCGATCTCGACGTGCCGGCGCTGATGGCCACCATGCATGCGCTCGCGCCCGAGTGGCTGCAGGGCTGCCGCCTCCGCCCGTGCTGGTTCGAGCCCACCTTCCAGAAGCACCAGGGGCAGCTGTGCGCGGGCCTCCAGATCCACGTCGAGGATGCGGCCTACGTCCACGACCGCTTCCGCCCCTGGCGGCTGGTCGCGCTCGTCCTGAAGGCGCTGCGCACGCTGCGCCCGGACTACCCGATCTGGCGCGACTTCCTCTACGAGTACGAGCGCGGGAAGCTCGCGATCGACGTGATCAACGGAAGCGAGCTCCTCCGCCAGTGGGTGGACGATCCGGCCGCCACCCCCGCGGACCTCGAGGCGCTGGCCGCGGCCGACGAGGCGGCGTGGCGCGAGGAGCGGGCGGCGCTGCAGCTCTACGGCTGAAGGCGGTCGGCGTCACGAGGCCCGCCGCGTCGTCGCGGCGAGCGCACGGAAAGCCTCCGCGTGTGGCCCGAGCACGGGCGCGTCGCGGTCGACCGTGCAGCCCGCGTCGCGCGCCCAGGCAAGCAGGCGCGGCAGGCGACGGGGTCCGTCCGGAAACGCTGCCTTGAGATCCGTGCGCGTGCGGTAGACTGCGTCGAGGACCGTGAGCGCGACGGCGCGAGCCTCCGCGCCGTCCGTGCGCTCGAGGACACAGAAGTACTCGAAACGGTTCGTCGCGCCCGTCGACTCGTGCAGCCAGGCGGCGCGCAGCCCGAGCAGCGCGACGGTCCGGTCGAGGAAGCTCCGGAAGGTCGTCGAGTCCCACACGTGCGCGTGTTCCCGGCGCCCGCGGACGGCGGCGAGGGCGGCGGTGAAAGCCTCGTGACTCTGGAACGCCTCGGCGTGGCAGTGCTCGAGGAACTCGACGTAGTGATCGTCGTCGACCTCGGTTGCACCGCGGAAGTAGTGTCCGAGGAGATGCGCGAAGGTGGTGAGCGGGCGGGGTCGGTCGTAGGTGAAGGTCTTGTCGGGCACCGAGAGGACGAGGCGCCCGCCTGAGCCGAGTCCGTCCCACACGTTGGCGATCACCTGGATCGGGTTGGAGACATGCTCGAGGACGTGGTTGAGGACGATGAAGTCGAAGCGGCGGCCGGTGAGCTCGGAGACGGGCCGCGTGCCCACGTCGCCGAGCTGGGTGGGCGTGACGAGTGGATGCTCCGCCAGCTCCGGGAAGCGCTCCCGGATCGTGTCGACGGGCTCCACGTCGAGGTACGTCACCGTGTGCGGCGCGGGGACGACGAACGGGAAGTGGAGTGCCCCGATCTCCAGACCCTCACCCTGCAGCAGGGGGGTGATCACCGCGCGGTGCGGTACGAGCGGGGAGGGCGGGGCCGCGGCCGTCATGGGAGGGCGAGCCAGGGCCTCGGAGCGCGCGACGGGTAGGCAAGCGAGAAGTCGGCGCGATCGAGGGCGAGGTTCGGGTTGTACGCGGGGTCGTTCGAGAGGAGATGCCCCCACACCTTCTGCATGTACTCGGCCTCGCGTGTGAAGCGGGCCTGCGCCTCGGGGTCGGCGTCCTGCCCCCGGCTGGCCGACTCGTGGTGATACAGCTCCGCGTGTGGAGTCCAGAGGATCCGGTAGCCGCGAGCGCGGATGCGGAGACAGAAGTCGATGTCGTTGTAGGCGATCGACAGGTGGGCCGCGTCGAAGCCGCCGACCTCGTCGAACACGGTGCGCCGGAGGACCAGGCACGCGGCGGTCACCGCCGAGAGATCCTGCGCCACCG
>DATILR010000176.1:0-37494 GCA_035476275.1 Binatus sp. (SeqCode)
CCGACGACCTGCTGCGTCGCTACCACCATCAGATCGGCGACACCGTCCGGGAGAACCTCGAGGCGCTCGATCCCGGCGCTTTCGTCCTGCGCATCGAGGAGCGGGTGAGCGCGGACCTCCAGTTCATCCGGCTGAACGGCGCCGTCGTGGGGGGTCTCGTCGGCGTGGCGCTCGCGATCGCCCACTGGCTGACGGGTTGAGAGGCCGGCGGATTGCGGCACGGCCGCCTGCGGGGCAGGATGCGCGTATGCCGACAGCGATCGACATCATCAGGCGCCGCCTGAAGGAGGATCGCGTTCCCGACGTCCCCGACGAGATCACCGACAAGAAGAAACGACCCCGCGAGGTCGCCTTCATGGACGTGAACCTCTGCTTCCCGTGCGGCAAGTGTCCCGAGTTCTGCCCGGTCCAGTGCATCGAGTACCTGGCCCCGGGCTCGGTCCCCGGCCGTGGGGTTCAGCCCGTGCAGGACCGGTTCCAGGAATGCATCGGCTGCTACATCTGCGTCGAGGTCTGCGCGCTGCTGACAGACTACGACGCGGTCCGGATGTACGACGTCGACCTGGTCGAGCGGGTTCTGGGCGTCCAGATCACCGACCAGGTGTCCGCGGTGCCGATTCCGGCCGCGCCCTACGAGGAGTACTTTTCGGAGGGCGGGCTCTATCGCGACCAGGGCCACGGCTCGCGCATCCGCGACAAGATGAACGCCGAAGAGCGGACGGCGATGGCGCGCGAGCGCGGCTAGACGCGACCGCCGTCCGCGTTGCCTACGACAGCAGCGCCGCGCCCATCTGCCAGGCGAGCAGGAGGCCGATGGTGATGCTGCAGAGCGCGGCCGCGCTCTGCACCACCGCTTCGGCTCGGGCGAAGCGCTCGCTGGCGAGGAGGAGCGGCACGCCGAGGAGGGCACTCATCGCCACCATGCCGCCGATCGACCCGACGCCGAAGACCACGAGATAGGCCACGGCGAGCGCGGGCGACGGGATGGTGGCGAGGACGACCAGCATCAGGCCGGCACTCCCGGCGAGCCCGTGCATGAGCCCAACGAGGAACGGACGGCGACCCGCGCCGAGCACGTGGTGATGCGCGACATCGCCTCCCGACCCGACCGGATGCACGTGAGGATGCACGTGGTGATGCCCGTCGTGCGTGTGTGCGTGATGATGGATGGTGTCACCCCGGAGGACGGTGCGGAGGAGGCTCGCGCCCAGTCCGATCAGCATGACCGCAACGCCCAGCTCGAGCGCGTGCGCCACGGCGGGGGGAATCGCCGTGTGCAGACCGATCACCAGCACGCCGACGGCGAGGAGCGAGGCGGTGTGCCCGAGGCCCCAGACGGCGCCCACCAGCGAGGAGCTCCACAGGCTCCGGCGCTGGCTCACGATGGTCGAGACCGCCGCCAGGTGATCGACGTCGAGCGCGTGACGGAGACCGAGTACGAACCCGACGGCGAGCAGGCCGAGCGCAGTCGACGGCACGAGAACCTCCTCAGGTCCAGGCGCGCAGGACGCCCATCTGCGCCAGCGCCTGCACGACGATCAAGAGCCCGGCAACCGAGATGACGAGCGCGCTCGCCACCGGAACGTAGCGCGCCACGCGCCCATCCGCCGGCAGATGATTGAACCAGCGGCGGGCGTAGACGAAGAGGAGGCCGATCGCCGTCAGCACGGCGGCGAGCCCGATGCTGAAGGCGACGATGAGGAGCAGGCCGAAGGCGATCCGGCCGAGGGCGATCGCACCCAGCATCACGACCAGGGCCGACGGGCACGGCAGGAGCCCGCCCGAAACCCCGAGCGCGAAGAGACGACGCCAGCTGAGCGCGCCCTCCCCCGCGACGCCGTACACGTGGGAGTGCCCCTGGTCGTGGCCGTGGTGGTGATGGTGGTGATGCCCGTGACCATGGTCGTGGTCATGATCGTGCCCATCGGCGTGGAGGTGGCCGCCCCGTGCGGCCTCCAATCGCGTGGTCGCCAACGAGGCCCCGATGCCGAGCACCAGGAGCCCCGACGCCGCGCCGAGCCAGGGAAAGAGCTGCTCCGGCACGATGTAGTGCGAGGCGGTGAGGGTCACGAGGCCGAGCGCGTACACGCCGAGCGTGTGTGTCGCGGTCACGACCAGACCCAGGAAGAGCGCGTGGCGCGCCGTCCCGCGAGCACCGACGAGATAGGCACCGACGATCGTCTTGCCGTGCCCGGGGCTGAGGGCGTGAAGCGCCCCCAGCGCCGCCGCGACGAGCAGGGAGGTGAGCACCAGGCCGGGTCCGAGCGGGGCGCGCGTCGCGATCAACTCGGTCAGGCGATCGCGGAAGCCCGCAGCCGCACCCGGCACGGCGGGCGCGGTCGCGGCGTCGGCAAGGCGATCGCTCGCCGTCGCGCCCGCCATCCGGAAGCGGGCCTCGGTCACGTGGGGTGGGCTCGCGAGCAGGTCGGTGGGATAGTCGCGCAGCGCCCGGCTCCGATCCGTCCGCGGCACGGTCGAATCGACGAGCGCGATCCCCTCGCCGGCATCGGCGATGATCTCCTGCCATCCGAGACGGCCGGGAAAGTTGCCATCGCGGAACTCGACCGCGCCGCGCGCGGCGGGGAGCGTGGCTTCGAAGCTCACCTCCAGTCGGAGGGTCGGCAGGCCTCCCGCCCCGGGCGGCAAGGAGAAGGTCCGTTTTCCCGCCGTGAGCGGCACCTCTTTCCCGTCCACGGTGAGCGTCAGGTGCCGTGCGAGGTCGGCCGGCGTGCGGGAGAGATAGTCCTCGCGCTCGTCCGGCTCGATGGCGCCGTTCCCGTTCCGGTCGATCTCGGCGATCGCCTGGTAAGCGGGGATCTCGGCGAAGTCGACCACGTAGCGAACGGTGAGCACCTGCTGGCCGACGTGCAGCGCGGCGTAATGGTTGATCGTGAAGTTCCCGAGCGGATGCGCCGCGGCCGCCAGTGGGGCAGCGAGGGCGACGAGCGTGAGGAGGAGCCTCATGGGACCGGTCCCTTCAGTTCAGCTGCTTCCCGATCGCCGCGAGCGCCGCTTGCGCGAACTGGTAGTCGGGGGCGAGCTCGAGCGCGCGCTCGAACTCCTGCCGCGCCCTGGCCAGCAGCCCCTTCGCCCAGTAGATCTGGCCGAGATTGCAGTGCGGGTAGTGACGGGGCTCGTAGCGGGCCGACTTGATGGCCGCCTCGAGCCAGGGAATCGCCTCGTCGGATCGCTCGAGCTTGATCAGGTACGAGCCGATGTCGTTGTAGGGGTTGCCGAAGTCCGGGTCGACGGCGATCGCCTTCTTGCACTCCGCGATCGCCTCCTCGAGGCGGCCCTGGAAGCTGTAGGTCCACCCCAGGAAGGTATGCGCCTCGGCCGTCGGCTGGAGGGCGATCGATTGCTGGTACTGCTCTATCGCCCCCTCGAGGTCGCCCTCCATCTGTCGGTGGTAGGCCTGACGGAAGAGCGCGATCGCCTTCTCCAACCGGTCCTCCGTACTCATGCCCGCACGATACCGCGGCGACGTCCACACGGCCAACCGGGGGGCAAGCTCGGGGGCAGGCTCATCGCGGGCCCACGATCTCCGCGAGCGTCCGGGCCGCGTACTCCACCTGCGCGGTCGTCAGCTCGGGGAAGAGCGGCAGGCTCAGCACCCGCTCGCAGGCCCGCTCGGTGTGCGGCAGGCTCCCCGGGACGTAGCCGAGTCCGGCGTACGCGCGCTGGAGGTGCACCGGCGTGGGGTAGTGGACGGCACTCCCGACGCCGCGCTCCTCGAGCGCGGCACGCACGCGGTCGCGATCGTCCACGTAGGCTACCATCAGATGATAGACGCTCTCGTTCCGCGGATCGTCCTCGGGCAGGTCGACGCGCGCTGAGGCGAGGACCTGGCGGTACCGGCGCACGTGCTCCTGGCGCTTCACCGTCCAGGCCGGCAGGTGGCGCAGCTTCACCCCGAGGACGGCGCCCTGCAGCCCCTCCATCCGGTAGTTGTAGCCGACCTGATCGTGCAGGTAGCGCTTCGCTTCTCCGTGATGACGGAGGGCCCGCGCGAGTCCGGCGATGCGATCGTCGTTGGTGGTGATCGCGCCCCCTTCGCCGTAGGCGCCGAGATTCTTCGTGGGATAGAAGCTGAACACGCCCACCTGGCCGAGACCCCCGACGCGCTGGCCGCGGTATCGCGCGCCATGGGCCTGACACGCGTCCTCGATGAGGGGGATGCGCCGGCGTTCCGCGATCTCGCGGATGGGCGCCCAATCGGCGGGCCGGCCGTAGAGGTGGACGGGGACGATGGCGCGCGTGCGGGCGGTGATGGCGGCCTCGATGCATCCCGGATCGACGTTGGCGGTGCGCGGATCGATGTCGACGAACACCGGCGAAGCCCCCGTGTAGGTGATCGCCTCGGCGGTCGAGAAGAAGGTGTTGGCGGTGGTCACGACCTCGTCGCCGGGCCCGACACCCACCGCGAGGAGCGCCAGGTGGAGCGCGCTCGTTCCGCTGTTCAGGGCGACGCAGTGGCGCGTCTCGCAGTACGCCGCGAAGGCTGCCTCGAAGCGCGCGACCTCCTCGCCGAGGACGAACGCCGCCTGCCGGCAGACCCGGTCGAACGCTTCCAGCACCTCGTCGCGCAGCTCGGCGTACTGCGCCGTCAGATCGAAGTAGGGAACCCGCACGTCGTCCGGCGCACCGCCTAGCGCAGCGCCTCGGGGAGAAAGCCCCGCATCACGCCGAGCGCCACCCGCGCGACCATGGCGCGCGGACCCAGGCGAACCGACCAGGCACGAGCCTTGTTGGCGACGCCCGCCACCACCGAAGGTTTCTTGCCGAGGGCGCCGAGAGCACTCTCGACCACGCTCTCGGGCGTGGCACCGGGATGCGGCGTCTCGCCGGCGACCGCCTGGAACTCGGTCTCCACCGGCCCGGGTGAGATCACCAGGACGTCCACGCCCGTACCATGGTTCTCCGCCCAGAGCGCCTCACCGAACATGAGGTCGAACGCCTTGGTGGCCCCGTAGGTGGCCGCCAGGCCGAGGGGCTGGTAGGCCGCCGCCGAGGACACGATGATGATCGCCCCGCGTCCCCGCGATTTCATCGGCGGAAGGAAGACGTGCGTCAGCGCCGCCACCGCGACACAGTTCACGTGGATCATCTCGACGTGCTTCTCGCGCGGCACCCGCTCGAACCGACCCGCCGCGCTGAAGCCCGCGTTGTTGATGAGCACCCCGACGTCGAGGTCGCGGGCCGCTTCCGCGACGCGCTCCGCCGCACCGTCGGCGCCGAGATCCTGTGCGATGACGCGGGTGCGGACGCCGTGCCGGCGGCCGAGCTCGTCGGCGAGCTTCTCGAGACGGTCGGCCCGCCGGGCGACTAGCGCCAGGTTCAGCCGCTCGGCCGCGAGGCGGTGCGCAAACGCCATGCCGATGCCGGCAGAGGCCCCTGTGACGAGCGCCCAGTCCCCGTAGCGCTTGAGCTCTGGCATGACGGTCGCCTAGCCGGCTGCCGGCGAGAAGTCCAGCGCCGTCCCCCAGGCGTTCTCCCCAGATGGCCGGGCGCAAAAGGACGTGAGGGATTCCTCACGCTTCTTTCTGCGAGAGGAGGGATGCAATCCTCCGCGCCTTGGGCTACGGTCGGTCTCTCGCACCGTGGAGGTGGATGATGACGCGGAGCGTTGATAGCGCACAGGCAGCAGGCAAGGTCTTCGACTTCCGCAGCTCGCTCCTCGCCGCGCTGGAAGCGAACATCGAACTCGCCGCGCTCGAGCCGCTGCCCGATACCACCGTGGTCGGCGCAGCCGACGCGGAGTTCGTCCTCGCCGACCCCGCCGATGATCCACAGTGGATCGTCTGGTCGGATGCGGCCGCGGAATCGACGTGGGCGGCATTCGAGGCCTTCCCCTGGGCGAACGCGGCGCAGATTCTCGGCTGGCGCGCCTGAGCACCGACGCCGCCTGAAGGATCCGGACCCGCCGACCCTTGGCAGGCGAGCCGGACGGGGGTCACAATGCGGCCCGCATGCGTCCGCGGGACGATTCCGGCACCGAGGTCCTGCCGCTCGGGCTGAAGCTCGTCTACGGCGCGCCGAGCTTCGCCGGCGCCGCGATGGTCGTCCCCATCCTGGTGCATCTCCCGAAGTTCTACGCCGATGTCGTGCTCGTTCCGCTCGGCTACCTCGCGGTCGCGATCGCCGTCGCCCGGTCTCTCGATGCGCTCTCCGATCCCTTCGTCGGCTGGCTGTCGGATCGCACGCGCTCGCGCTGGGGACGGCGGCGCCCCTTCATCGCGATCGGCGCGCCGCTCTGCGCGCTCGCCTTCTGGGCGCTCTTCAGCCCGCCGCGCACGCTCTCCGGTCACGCCGCCGGCGCCTGGTTCGGCATCACCTTCATCCTCTACTTCTTCTTCCACACCCTCTACGTGCTGCCCCACCATGCGCTCGGGCCGGAGCTGACCCTCGACTACCACGAGCGCTCCGTGCTGTTCGGCGTGCGTGAGGCGTTCGGCATTCTCGGCACGATCGTCGCGGCGGTCGCGCCGGGTGTGCTCCTGCACCGCCTGGGGGACGAGCGCCGCGTGTTCACCGTCCTCGGCGCGGTCTTCGGCGTGCTCCTCGTGCTCCTCTACATGATGCTGGTCCTGCGCGTGCGGGAGCGTCCGGAGTTCCTCGCCCGCGCACCGAATCCCTTCATTCCCGGCGTCCGCCGTTCGCTCCGCAACCGGCCGTTTCGCATTCTCCTGGCGACCTACGTGGTCGCGAGCGTGACCGGGGCGATCCCGGGGACGCTCATGCCCTTCTTCAACGCCTACGTCATCCGCCCCGCGAACCCCGCCCTCTGGCTCTCCGTGTTCCTCACCGTCTACTTCGGCTCGGGCCTTCTCTGCCTCCCGCTCTGGGTGGCCGCGGCGCGCCGCTTCGGCAAGCGACCCGCGTGGCTGGCGAGCTTCGGCATGGGCATCACCGGCGGCGGGGCAATGTTCTTCCTGGGCGAGGGCGACACCATCCCGCTCGTCATCCTGATCGCCTGGGCGGGCTCGAGCTTCGGCGCCGGCCTCTTCCTCGCTCCCGCCATGCAGGCCGACGTCATCGACTACGACGAGCTGCACACCGGCCGGCGGCGGGAGGCGCAGTACACCGCCTTCTGGACCATGTGGCCCAAGTTCGTCGCCATCCCGAGCGCCGCCGTACCCATCGCCATCCTCGCCTCCCTCGGCTACGTGCCGAACGCCGTGCAGACACCGGCCGTCGTGCTCGCCATCAAATCGATCTTCGCCCTCGGCCCCGCCACCTTCGCGATCCTCGCCTTCGTGATCGCCTGGCGCTTCCCGATCGACGAGGCCGCGCACCGGGCGATCCTCGCCGGCATCGCGCGGCATGCGCGGGGCGAGGACGCCGTCGATCCGCTCACGCACGAGGTGATGCCGCCCCCCGGCGCCCGCTCCGTCGACGAGCCGACGGCCTGGTTCCTCGATCATTTCTCGGCCCGCGAGCTCCGACGCTTCCTCGGCTTCGGCCCGAGCGTCCTGGTGCGCGACGTGCGCCGCGCCGCGGCGATGTACGCCCTGGTGGCACTCGGGGCGGGAGCGCTCGGCGCCCGCAGCATGGCGAACCTGGCCGACGATCCCGGGCCGGTCGGCGTCCTCGCCATCGTCCTCGCCGGCTTCGCCCTGGCGGTCGCGGCCTTCCATCTCCTGCGGCTCGGAGCCGCGCACCGGCTGGCGGCCGGCGCCGTCCCATCTGACGTCGTCCGGCGCCATCTGGGCTCCGCCGCGGCCCCGGGGCCCGTCGTCGTGCCCGCCGTTCCCGGCCCGGCGTGAGGCGGCGTTGAACTGGGGCGCGGCCTCGACTAGCGTCGGACGCCATGGTCGCCGACACCTTCCGCGAAGAGACCCGGCGCTGGCTCGTCGCCAACGCGCCGGCCGCCATCTACGCCCCTCCTCGTACCGCCGACGAGCTCTGCTGGGGCGGCAAGAAGACCCGCTACCCCGACGACGTGAAGCGCTGGCTCGACGTCATGGGCGAGCGGGGCTGGACGGCGCCCAGCTGGCCGCGCGAGTACGGCGGCGGCGGGCTCTCCGCCGCGGAGGCGAAGATCCTGGCCGAGGAGATGGCGAAGCTCCGACTCCGCCCACCTCTCACCGGCTTCGGCCTCTCGATGATCGGCCCCCTCCTGCTCCATGAGGGCAGCGAGGAGCTGAAGCGGACGCATCTCCCGCCCATCGTGCGGGGCAAGATCCGCTGGTGCCAGGGTTACTCCGAGCCGGGCGCCGGCTCGGATCTGGCGAGCCTGCAGACGAAGGCCCTCCGCGATGGCGACGACTTCGTCGTGAACGGGCAGAAGATCTGGACCTCGTACGGCGACAAGGCCGACTGGATGTTCATCCTCGTGCGCACCGACTTCGAGGAGGCGAAGCACAGCGGCATCACCTTCCTGCTGATGGACATGGAGACGCCGGGCGTGACACCCCGACCGATCCGGCTCATCAGCGGCGCCTCGCCTTTCTGCGAGGTGTTCCTGAGCGACGTGCGCGTCCCGGTCCGCAACGTCGTGGGGCGCGTGAACGGGGGCTGGCGCCTCGCCAAGGCGCTCCTTGGTCACGAGCGCACCATGATCGCCGACGCCTTCAAGGAGCGCGACGACGCGCGGCGTCTCGTCGAGCTGGCGCGGCGCTACGTCGGCGAGGCGAACGGCCGGGTGGCCGATCCGGTCATCCGCGACCGCATCGCGCAGGTGGAGATGGATCAGGCGTGCCTCGACCTGACGCTCGCCCGCGCGCGCGATGGCGCCAAGGCGGGCCACCGGCCGGGACCCGAGTCGTCGATCTTCAAGCTCTACGGGACCGAGCTGAACCAGCGGCGCCGCTCCTTGATGGTCGAGATCCTGGGGCCGCAGGCGCTCGGGTGGGAAGGTCCCGGGTTCGAGGACGACGAGCTCCGGGTGACGCGCGACTGGCTCCGCTCCCGGGGCAACTCGATCGAGGGCGGGACGTCGGAGATCCAGCTGAACATCATCGCCAAGCGCGTCCTCGGCCTACCGGACTGAGCGGCCATGGATCTCGTCCTCTCCGCGGAGCAGGAGCTCCTCCAGCAGACCGCCCGCGAATTCGTCGCCGGCCGCTCGTCGTTGAAGCGCGTCCGCAGCCTCCGCGATGGCAGCGATCCCGACGGCTTCTCCCGCGCCCTCTGGACGGAGATGGCGCGCCTCGGCTGGCTCGGCATCGTCTTGCCGGTGGAGCACGACGGCCTCGGGCTCGGCTACCTGGAGCTCATGGTGGTCATGGAAGAGCTCGGCCGCGGGCTCATGCCGGAGCCGATGCTGTCGACCGTGCTGCTCGGCGCCAACGCCCTGCTGCTGGGCGGGAACGCGGAGCAGCGGAAGGAGCACCTCGGGCCGGTCGCGGCCGGTGAGCGGCTCCTCGCCCTCGCACACCAGGAAGCCCGGAGCCGCCACACCGTCCACCACGTGGAGACGCGCGCGACTCCCGCCGGCGGCGGCTGGATCCTCCGCGGGGAGAAGGTCCACGTGCTCGACGGACACGTCGCCGACCGGCTGGTGGTCACCGCGCGGACGGGCGGCGAGCCACACGACATCGAGGGGATCACGCTCTTCCTCGTCCGCCCGGATGCCGCCGGCATCCGGGTGACGCGCCAGACCCGCCTCGACGGACGGAATGCGGCAGTCGTCCGCCTGGAGGACACCTCCGTCGACCGCCACGCCGTCCTCGGCGAGGTCGATCGGGGCGGCGCGCTCCTCGCCCGCGTCATCGACCGAGCCACCGCCGCGCTCACCGCGGAGATGCTGGGGAGCATGACCGCCACCTTCGACATGACGATCGACTACCTGAAGACCCGCGTCCAGTTCGGCGTGCCGATCGGCAGCTTCCAGGCGCTCAAGCACCGCGCCGCCCGCATGTACGCCGAGCTCGAACTCGCACGTTCGGCCGTCATGCATGCGCACCGCACCATCGACGAGGGGCGGGACGACGCGGCCGTCGCCCGCGCCGTCTCGGTCGCGAAGGCCCGTACCAGCGACGCGTTCATGCTGATCGCCAACGAGGGCGTGCAGCTGCACGGCGGCATCGGCATGACCGACGAGCACGACATCGGCTTCTTCCTGAAGCGCGCCCGGGCAGCCGAGCAGACCTTCGGTGACGCCGCCCATCATCGCGAGCGGGTGGCGCAGCTCGACGGGTACTAGGACGGCGACGGGCGCGGGCGATCCGCGGGCCGGAGCCGCCCCAGTTCACGTCGAAGCCGTGGTCGTGGGAAGCAAGCCCTGACACCGCCGCGCGAATGCGCGCGGGCGGCGTCAGATGGATGAGCATGAACGCCACGATGTAGCCGACCGTGGTGTGACCCTGGGCTCGCTCATGACCCGATGCACCAGAGCGAAGTCCATCGCACCCCAGAGCAACCCGAGGACGAAGAACGGCAATCCGGTCGTGGTCATGACACCTTCTCGGCCCAACGTCGTTCAAACCTTGAGCATGTGAGGCGCCGGGCCGCGGCGTCGGACAGTGCCGCGGGCAGCTGCCGGCGCGGTCCGCATGCGGGGTGAGTCCTTCTGCACAGGATACTCCTGGCGACCCACGCCGGCTGGGCCCCGGGGCGGCGTTTCGCGACCGGCCTCCCCGCGCCCGGGACTTGCACGGTAACGCCCCGTTAATGCGCTAAGAATGCTACGTGAGTTCCTGGGAGACGCCGAGGCGCTGGGGTGACGCGATGTGGCAAGCCGAGGGCAGATGTCCTGGGGTATATCGTCCCGGGCAAGCATGAAGCATCACCTGGCCGAGTCGGAACCCATGAGCGGGATGGCGGCCCCGGTCCCGCGCGAGGGAACCCGGGCGCGCTCCACTCCCCGCGACCTGATCGGCCAACGCGTTCATTCGCTCGGCGGACGCGCCTTCGCCCTGGCGCTCGGGGTCGGGGCGGCGTACGCCGCCTTCAGCTACGAGACCGAGCTGAACGTCCGGCGGCCGGCCGTCCTCCGCGTCCTCGCGCCCCCAGCGCCGCGCGGACGCGGGCCGGCGGCGCGTGTGGTCTGGGTGCTGGTCGATGGCCTGCGGCTCGATGCCTCCCGCCAGATGACGGTCCTCAATCGACTCCGGGCGGAGGGTGAGGACATCCTCGCCAGGGCAGAGTTTCCCACCTTCAGCGGGCCGAACTTCGTCGCCCAGGCGTCAGGCATCGAGCCGGCCGCCTCCGGCGTGCTGAGCAACAGATACCCCGGGGAAGTGCCCCTCGATTCGGTGTTCCAGCGCGCCAAGCTGGCCGGTTTCCGGACCGCCGTGCTCACCACCGACCCCGACCAGGGCCTGAGCGAGACCTACGCATCCTGGACCGACGAGGCGCACCTCGAAGACCCGGACCTGCACCTGCCGGCCGCGGACCTCGTCTTCGCGCACATCGGGTACGTGGACGCGGCCGCCCATGCGTCGGGCGCGACATCGTCCGCCTATCACGCCGCGGTCGCCCGCGCCGACGCTGCCATCGGTCGCATCGCCCGCACGCTCGATCCCGGACGCGAGACGCTCATCGTGACCTCCGATCACGGCAATCTCGACCAGGGCGGCCACGGCGGCTCGGAGCGCACGGCGGTGAGGATCCCCATCGTCGTCTGGGGCGCCGGAGCGGAGACCCGGAGGCGTCCAGGGGGACGCGGACGAGACGTGGGTCCGACCATCGCGAGCCTCCTGGGGATCGGGCCGCTCTCCCACGCGACGGGCCGATCCCTCGTCCTCGGCGACGCCGTCGCGGCCCGGCAGCGCGCGCGGGCGCGCGCGACGGTGAGCACCTTCGCCACGCTGCGAGTCGACCACGTGCCCCTGGTGATCCCCATCGCCGTGATCGGGTTCTTCATACTCGCCGCGCGCTCGCGGCGCCGCAGGCGGCCTCTGCTGACCTCACCGATATATGCCGGCGTCTTCGCCGGGCTCCTGCTCGCGACCCACACGCTGTCGTTCAGCGTATCCAATGACAGCGCGTTCTTCGGGGCGCGGCTCTTGACGCTGACCACGCTCGCGGCGCTCTCACAGCTCCGCCTCGGAGGACGCGCCTCGCTCGTCCCCGCCGCACTCGTCACGTCGCTCGCGGTGCTGGGCGTGGCCGTGGCGGCGGCTCATCAGCCCCTGGCGCCGGCCGATGGAACGGTCCGCTTCCTACCTATCCCGGCGCTCGCCGGCCTGGCGTTCGTCTGCCTCCTGATCGCGGCCATGGGGACGCGGGGAAGGAGGCGCAGACGATCGACCCTGCGCGCGGAGGCGACGCCACCAGCTCCCGCAGGCCTCGGCCGGCTTCTCGGCGAACCCGACCTGGTGGAGGCCTCCGACGTCGGACGTCTCGAACGTCCGGGCTACACGGCGTGACCGTGCGTGGAGGACCCATGGCAGAGCATCGTGTCGGCAATCTCGCGCTTCCCCAGCTGGCGAGCGTGCCCGTCATCACCACGGCTCTGATCGCGTTGAACGTGATCTTCAACATCGTGGCGAATGCGGCGTTTCGCGTCTCCGCACGAAGCGCGACCTGGAGCGACATCGTGACCTGGCAGGTGCTCGGCAACCTGGCCGGGTTCGTCACCGTCCTCACCCTGACCGGACTTCTCCGCTACACGCCACTCAGCATCGCCTTCCCCCTCACGACCGGGCTGAGCATCGTCGGTGTGCAGGTGGTGGCCGCAAAATGGCTGTTTCACGAGCCGATCACCGCCGTCCAGTGGCTGGGCTCGCTGTTGATCGGCGTCGGTATCTTCCTGGTCCAGCGCTGATGCGGGCGGCGATGCAGCGAGCAGCGGCTTCGCAGCGGACCTGGCTCGATGTCGTGCGCGACGGCGCCAGCCTCGTGGCACGCCCCGGACGGCGACTCCTCCGCCTGGACGCGAACCGCATGCTCGTCACGGCGAGCCGCCGGACCGGCCTCCACGACTTCGGGGATCCCGCCTTCCACGAGCCGCTCGAGCGGCTCCTCCGGTCACTGGAGGCCGAGGCCTGCCTGAACCTCGTGGGTCGCATCGCGGCGCTCGGAGATCTGACCGGCATGTTGATGAACCGCCTCAGGCTTGAGCGCGATCGAGCGCAGCATCCGGGGATCGCACGCGAGCAGATCCGGAGGCCACTGATCATCACGGGTTTGCCGCGCAGCGGCTCCACGTTCCTGCACGGTCTCCTGGCGCAGGATCCCGCCAGTCGGGTTCCATTGCACTGGGAGCTGCGCTTCCCCTCGCCGCCGCCGGAGCGGTCGAGCCACGACACCGACCCACGCATCGAGCGGGCGGCGCGTCACATCCGCTGGTTCTTCCGTCTCGCCCCGGAGTTCCGGAAGATCCATCCCGTCGGCGCACGGCTCCCCGAGGAGTGCGTCATCATCCTGAGCCATTCGTTCCTCAGCTTCGAGTTCTCGTCGAACTGGTTCGTCCCCTCCTACCAGACGTGGCTCGAGCAGCAGGAGCTCGAGCCGGCGTACCGCTATCACCGCCGCTTCCTCCAGCACCTGCAGTGGGGATACCCGGTCGAGCGCTGGCTGCTGAAGGCCCCGCCCCACCTCCCGGGCCTGCGCGCCCTGTTCGCCGTCTACCCCGACGCGGACGTCATCGTCACCCATCGAGACCCGCTGGAAGTCGTCCCCTCGATCGCCAGCCTCCACGTCGTCCTGCGCCGGACGTTCAGTCGCGCGGTCGACCCGCTCGCGGTCGGGCCGGAGGTGTCGAGGATGCTCGCCGACGACATCCGACGCGGCTTCGCGGCGCGTGACGACGGATGCGCTCCGCCAGAGCGGTTCCTCGACGTCTGGTACACCCAGTTGATGGACGACCCGCTCGCGGTGGTACGGCGGATCTACCGCCACTTCGACCTTCCCCTGTCGGCCGAGGTCGAGGGACGCATGCGGACGTACCTGGAAACAAACCCCAAGGACCGGGCCGGTCCACACCGCTACTCTCTCGCGGAATTCGGGCTCGACGCCGAGGTCGAGCGCGCGCGCTACCGCGAGTACTGGGACCGCTGGCACACTCCCCGGAGCTGACCGGACGCGGTCGCATGGCGCCGCAGGCCGCGATGTCGAGAGTCGACCCGGGCCGAACCTTCGGGTAACCAGGCGGGGCGATGCCGGCCGTGGTCATCCAGAACCTCCGCCGAAGCTTCGGAGCGCGCGAGGCGGTGCGAGGGATATCACTCGAGATCGAGGAGGGGGAAATCTTCGGCCTCCTCGGTCCCAACGGGGCGGGAAAGACGACCACCATCTCCGTCATCTCGAGCCGCATCCGGCCGACGAGCGGCGAGGTCTGGGTCTACGGCGAGGCGGTCACGGGTAACGTGCACGCTGCCCGCCGGCTCCTGAACGTCGCGCCCCAGGAGGAGGCGCTCTACCCCTCCCTCACGGGAGAGGAGAACCTC
Source organism: Binatus sp. (SeqCode) (assembly GCA_035476275.1). Taxonomy (GTDB): domain Bacteria; phylum Desulfobacterota; class Binatia; order DP-6; family DP-6; genus DP-23. The sequence goes on from DATILR010000176.1 coordinate 14,337, forward strand.
TACTTCTTCACGCGGCTCTACGGCGTCCCGCGCCGCGAGCGGTACCGCCGCATCGCGGAGGCCCTCGAACTGGTGCAGCTCACGCCGCGCAAGGACGACCCCGTGGCGACGTATTCCGGCGGCATGCGACGGCGCCTGAACCTCGCCGCCTCGCTCGTGACCGGGCCGCGGCTTCTCCTCCTCGACGAGCCCACCGTCGGCGTCGACCCGCAGTCGCGGGCGCACATCTTCGACGCCGTCCGCCACCTGCGGGCCCAGGGCATGACGATCGTGTACACGACGCACTACCTCGAGGAGGCCGAGGGGCTCTGCGAGCGCATCGCGATCATGGACGAAGGGCAGGTGGTGGCGCTCGGCACCCTGTCCGAGCTCCTCGCCCGTTCACATGCGAACGAGGTGATCGAGCTGAAGCTCTCCGAGCCGCCGGCGAGCCTCGAGGCGGTCGAACGATTGGAGGGTGTTCTGCGGGTCGAGCTGGCGGGAACCGAGCTCCGCGTGTTCACCTCGCGCGCCCAGCGCGTGCTCGCGGCGCTCTGCACGGCGACGCCGTTTCTCGACCAGTCGATCGTCACCACCAAGGTCACGCCGATCAATCTCGAGAACGTCTTCATCGAGCTCACGGGCAAGGCGATGCGGGACTGACCCATGTTCGCCGTCTTCCTGAAGGATCTGCTCATGCTCCGCCGCGATCGCGGCGCGCTCTTCATCTCGATCATCGTGCCGCTCCTGATGATCACGACCATCGCCGAGGCCCTGCACCGCAGCAAGGACGAGATCAAGATGCGGGTGCCGGTCGTGGACGAGGATCAGGGACCGGTTTCGCGCACCTTCATCAACCTGCTCGCCGAGCACGCCGAGGTCCAGCTCGTGACCCGGGCGGAGGCCGAGGCGATCGTGCGCGATTACAACAAAGCCGCGGCCGCGATCGTCTTCCCGGAGCACGTGAGCAAGAACTACCTGCAGGGGCGGACGGTCGAGATCCTCCTGTTGACGGACCCCGCCCGCAACACCGAGCTCGAGCAGGTGAAGGTGATGCTCCTCCTGATGGACAATCGCGCCGCCGCGCTGGCCGACCCGTTCGCGGAAGAGCGGATGTCGCTCAAGGAGGTGAGCCTCACGGGCAACCGTTACGACATCACCGCCTTCGAGCAGACCGTGCCGGGCTACTCGCTCATGTTCGTGCTGCTCGCGGTCATCTTCGGGACCGCGATGGCGATGCACGACGAGCGTGGCTGGGGGACCCTGCCGCGGCTCCTGATCGCCCCCGGCGGGTTCACCTGGATCCTCGTCGGCAAGCTCCTCGTGCGCATCGCGGTGGGCTTCGGCCAGCTCCTCCTGCTCCTGCTCTTCGGCCACTTCGCCTTCGGCATCTCGCTCGGGCCGTCGCCGGTCGCGCTCCTGCTCCTCGCGCTCGTGATCGTCTTTCCCATCGTCGGTCTCGGCATGCTGGCCGCGGGGCTCGCGCGTACGCGCGAGCAGACGCTTCCCATCGGGCTCGGGTTCGTGCTCGGCTTCTCCTGTCTCGGCGGGCTCTGGTGGCCCCCCTGGGTGACGCCGGTGTGGATGCAAAACGTCTCGTCCGTCGTGTTCACGACGTGGGCGATGCAGGGGCTCCACGACCTGATGCTCCGTAACCGCGGGTTCGAGGCGCTCCCGCTGACGGCGAGCGTACTGGTGGCGAACGGGCTCGCGCTCACCGCCGTCGGCCTCCTGCTGTTCCGGGTGCGTTACAGCGCGCGCTGATCCCACCAGGGGAGCGCGGCGGCCGTTCGCCGCCCAGGGCGAGCCCGCTGCCGATGTTGGGCGTTCACGGCCGTGCGGCGCGCTCGAGGGGCGCACCGCCGAGGATCACGCGGCTGATCTTGCCGAGGTCCTCGATGCGTTGCGTGGGATCGCCCGCCACCAGCACGAGGTCCGCGCGCTTGCCGACGGCGATCTCCCCGAAATCGGCGCGCTCGCCCCCGAGGAAGTGGGCATTGTCCCAGGTGGCGATCCGCAGCGCCTCACCGGGCGGGACGCCTGCATCGACCAGCTTCACCAGCTCGAGATGCAGGCCGGCGCCCGGGAGCTGTCCGGGGTTGGCCGCATCGCTCCCCGCCAGCACCCGCACGCCCGCCGACCGGAGCTTGGCGACGTTCCGCCGACGAGCGCCGTGGCCCGCGGCTGCCGCGCGCAGGAAGGCGGTGGTGGCCGGATCGAGCTGCGGCACGGGAGCGAGCAGGGCCGCCATGAGATCGGGACGCGCCACCTCACGCTCGATGGGGAGAAAGTCCGACGGATGCGCCCGGACGATGGCCGCGGCGTCCCAGATGGCGAGGGTCACGACCACGGGCACGTGGGCCGCCGCGATCGCCGCCACCGCCTGGTCGGAGAGCTCCTCGCGCCAGGGTGCGTGCGCCAGCGCGTCGACCCCGCCGCGCAGCGCGGCGACCGCCTCGGCCGAGCTGCCGATGTGGGCGATCGAACGCACGCCGCCCGCGTGGCCCGCGGCGGTGATGGCGGCGATCGTCTCGGGGGCGAGGCACGGGACGTCGTCACGCGCCCCGGCGTCGATGGCGAGCTTCAGGATGTCGGGATGCTGGGGGAGGAGCTCCGCGACGGCGCGGCGCCCGTCCTCCGCGGTGGCGACCTCGCGCGTCGCGCGCGGCAGGACGTACCAACGGAGGTACCAGGGCAGCCAGGCACGGAGCACCTCGGCCGGGTGGCCGCCGGGGGCGGTGAAGACGGGCCCTGCGGCGTAGAGCCGAGGACCGAGCTTCGCTCCGTTCGCCAGGCGCTCGCGCTCGCCGAACACGGCCGGGCTCAGGTTGCCGAGATCGAGGACTGTGGTAACACCCGCATACAAGAAGGCCGCCAGGGTGGCATCGACGTTGGGGAGGAGCGAGATCTGCCACGGCGGATTCGCGGTGGATCCCGTGTGGGTGTGGACGTCGACCAGACCGGGGACGAGCGTCCCGCCCTCGCCGTCGATCTCCGGAAGACCTGGGGCCGCCGCACCGGGCCGCTCGATCGCCGCGATCCGTCCCTCGCGCACCACGACGTCCCAGCGGCCGTCGCGGAGCGCGGCCGCTGGCGCGTCGAAGACACGGACGTTCCGCACCACGAGCGACCGGGAAGCCCCCGCCGGGCGGGTCACCAGGAGCGGCTCGCGCCCACAGGCCACGACGAGGATGACGACCGCCACCACCCCCGCCCGGCCGCGGCGGGCGCTCATTGCGCCGTGAACCCGCCGTCGGCCACGATCTCCGCACCCGTCACGTAGGACGAATCATCGGAGGCGAGGAAGAGGGCCACGCTCGCGATCTCCCGCGGATGGGCGATCCGGCCGAGCGGGATGCCGTCCTCGAAGGACTTCCGCTTCGCCGCATCCTTCAGGTACGGCGCCTGCATTGGGGTCTCGATGATGCCCGGGTGAATGATGTTGCAACGCACGTTCTGCCGCGCGAACTGGATGGCGAGCGACTTGGTGAGCGAGATGAGCGCACCCTTGGCGCTCGTATAGGAGTCCTGGGCGACGGTGAAGCCATTCAGCGCCGACACGGAGCCGACGTTGATGATCGAACCGCCGCCGGCGCGGATGAGGTGCGGCACCCCGTGCTTGGCGACGAAGAAGGGCCCCTTCAGGTTGATCGCCTGTACGCGGTCCCAGTTCTCCTCGGTCGTCTCCAGGACCGACCGATCGCGGTCTTTCCAGAGCACGCCGGCGTTGTTGTAGAGGATGTGGAGCGCGCGGAAGCGCTTCACCGCCGCGGCGATCATGCGCTTCACGTCGCGCTCGACGCCGACGTCCCCCACCACGGCGAGCGCCTGCCCCTTGCGGCGCTCGATCAGGCGTACCGTCTCGTCCGCCGCCTTCTTGTCGATGTCGGCCACCACGACCTGGGCGCCCTCCTGGGCGAAGAGGCACGCCCCTTCGCGCCCCTGCCCCATCCCTGCCCCGGTGATGAAGGCGACCTTTCCCTGGAGTCTCATATGCGTTCGAAGTTCCGTTCTAGCTCCCAGCTCGTCACCACCTTGTCGAGGGCTTCGAGCTCGAGCCGCGCCGTGTGGAGGTAGTGCTCGTGAACCGCCTCGCCCAGGAACTCCCGCGCCGCCCGGCTGCGCTCCAGCTCGACGATCGCCTCGCGCAGGGTGCCGGGCACCTGGGGCAGCGTCGGGTCCTCGTAGGCGTTGCCCTGGTAGAGCGGCGGCGGCTCGAGCCCCCGCTCGATGCCGTGCAGACCGGCGGCGATGGTCGCGGCGAAGGCGAGGTAGGGATTCGCATCGGCACCGGGGATGCGGTTCTCGATCCGGATCGATTGTCCCTCGCCGCAGACGCGGAAGCCGGTCGTGCGGTTGTCCCACGACCAGCCGATGCGGGTGGGCGCGAAGGTCCCCGCCTGGTAGCGCTTGTAGGAGTTGACGTACGGCGCGTAGAAGTAGGCGAACTCGCGTGCGAGGCCGAGCTGACCGGCCACCCAGTGGCGGAAGAGCGCGGAGCCGTGCGCCGCGCCCTGCTCGTGGAACAGGCTCCGCTTGCCGGTCTCGTCGGTGAGGCTCGAGTGGAGGTGGAAGCTCGAGCCGGCCTGCTGCATGTCGTACTTCGCCATGAAGGTAATGCTGACGCCCTTCTGATGCGCGATCTCCTTGGCGCCGTTCTTGTAGATCACGTGATCGTCCGCGGTCACGATGGGCTCGCCGTAGCGGAGGTTGATCTCCTGCTGGCCCGGGCTCCACTCGCCCTTGCTGCATTCGACCACGATGCCGGCGCCCAGCATGCCATTACGGATCTCGCGATGGACGAACTCCTCCTTGCTGGTCTGGAAGATGTGGTAGTCCTCGGCGTAGGAGCCGATCGGCTCGAGGCCCTGGTAGCGCTTCTTGTGTGCGGCCTCGTAGGAGTCGCGGAAGAGCACGAACTCGAGCTCGGAGGCCACGAAGACGCGATAGCCCCGGGCATGGGCCCGCTCGACCTGCCGGCGGAGGATGCGGCGGGGCGACTCCTCGACCGGCCGTCCGTGCTCGTCCTCGAGATCGCAGAGGACGAGGGCGGTCTTCTCGAGCCACGGGATACGGCGGAGCGTCGTCCAGTCGCAGACGGCGTGGAAATCCTGGTACCCGGTCGCCCAGCTCGCGCTCCGGTAGCCGGGGAGCGGCGTCATGTCGACGTCGACGGTGAGCAGGTAGGCGCAGGCATGCATCCCCGAGCGCGCCACCTGATCGAGGAAGAAGGGCGCCGTCACCCGCTTCCCCATCAGCCGCCCCTGCATGTCCGGGAAGGTGACGAGGACCGTGTCGATGTCGCCGCGACGGACGAGGTTGTCGAGGCCCTCGAGCGTCAGGTTCCCCGGCATGCTTGCCTCCTCCCCCTCCCGCGTGTCAGACGCGACCGCACCGGCTGCCTCTTAGCAGAGGCGAGAAGGAGGAGCCATGAACGTCGCGATCGTCTGTACAGCCCTGCTCGGACTGCTCGTCTTCGGACTCGGCCTGGCGGTCTCGCTGACGCGGGGGGCGACCCGGACGAACTTCGGCTTCACGCCGGACCCGACCGACCGCCTCTACAAGCGGGTCCGGGCGCACGGGAATGCGGCGGAGTATTCCCCCATGCTGGCCATCCTGATGCTCCTGATCGGTGCCCACCAGCCGGCGGCGTGGATGGTGTGGACGTTCGTGGCGGCCACCGCTTTCCGCTACCTCCACGCGGCGGGGATGCTCGTCTGCCCCTCGCTCGATCAGCCCCATCCGCTCCGCTTCGTGGGCGCGCTCGGCACCTACGTCGCCGGGCTGGTCCTCGTGGTGGCGGCGTTCCTGGCGTGAAGGGGGCGCGCGCCCCCTTCACGCGCTCGGGTCACGCTCAGCGGTCCGGCTGCGGCGTCATGCGGAGATAGGGCTTCAGCGCCTTGAAGCCCTTCGGGAACTTCTTCTTGAGCTCCTCGGGGTCGGTGAGCGACGGCACGATCACGCAGTCGCCCCCCTGCTTCCAGTTGACCGGCGTCGCCACCTGGTACTTGTCGGTCAGCTGGAGCGAGTCGATGACCCGCAGGATCTCGTTGAAGTCGCGGCCGGTGCTCGCCGGGTAGGTGATCATCGCGCGCACCTTGCGGTTCGGATCGATGAAGAAGACCGAGCGCACGGTGAGCGTGTCGTTGGCGTTCGGGTGGATCATCCCGTAGAGCGTCGCGACCTTCCGATCCGGGTCACCCAGGAGGGGGAAGTTCACCTTCGTGCTCTGGGTCTCCTCGATGTCGCCGATCCATCCCTTGTGCGACGCGACCGGATCGACGCTGACGGCGAGCGCCTTGCAGTTCCGCTTCTCGAACTCGGCCTTGATCTTCGCCACCATGCCGAGCTCGGTGGTGCAGACCGGGGTGAAATCCTTCGGGTGGGACATGAGCACGCACCACTTGCCAGGGCCGATCCATTCGTGGAAGTGGATCGGCCCCTCCGTCGACTCGGCGGTGAAGTCGGGGGCGATGTCCCCTAGCTGAATCGCCATTGGGTTGACCTCCTCTCGGGTGGGGGTGACGGCTCCGATGCGTAGCGCGGCCTTCCAGCAGGGTCAATGGCCGCGCGCGCGATTACCAGACCTGGGTCCCGAACTCGAGCTCGCGGGCGAGCCGTTCCGCCCGGGGGACGGCCCCCATCTCGCTGAACAGGCGGCGGGCCGCCTCGAGCTCCCGCCGCCAACCCTCCCGATCGTCCGCGATGGCGGCCAGCCGGGCGCGCTGGACGCGGATGAAGGGCTCGTTGTTCATGGCGCCGGTTTCCTCGGCCAGGGCGAGCGCCCGACCGAGGGCGGCCTCGATCGCGTCCCGCGAGCGTACGCCCTCGGTGCGAAGCAGGACCCGCGCCCATCCGATGTAGGCGATGCACTCCGCCGGCTTGGTGCGACGGCGGCGCGCCACTTCCAGCGCCTCCTCGGCGGCGGCCCGCGCCGCGGCAGTGTCGTTCACTCCCAGGTGCGCCGCCGCGAGCCACGCGAGCGCCAGCGGCTCCGCCTCGACGTAGGCGCCGCCCGCACGGGCGATGGCGAGCCCCTTCTCGAGCGCCTCGCGCGCAGCGGTCCACTCGGCCCCCAGGATGTGCGCCTGACCGAAGGCGAGGTACGCGCCCGCACGGAAGAAGGGACTCCCCAGGCGCTCGGCGATCCGCAGCGTCTCGCGGGCATGGCTGAGTGCGGCCTCCGCATCTCCGCGCACGCGCGCCAGGACGACGCTCTCACCGTGGGTAATGCCGAGGGTCTCGACGTCGCCCTCTTCGCGCGCGAGGCGGTCGACCCGCTCGAGTTCCACGGCGCCCTCGTCGAGTCGCCCGAGGTCGATCAGCAACTTGCCGTGCAGGTTGATCAGCCGGAGAAACGGGCTGTAGCCGAGGATGTCGCTCCCGAGCTTCAGGCTCGCCGGGGGACGCGCGAGCGCCTGCTGGCTCAGCGCGAGCGCCTGCCGCAGGTCTCCCGCCGCGATCAGCGCGATCACCAGGCGGGTCCCGGTCGCGAGCGCCAGGCCGGCGTCGTCGGTCTGCTCCGCCAGGCTGGTCGCCTCGCGGGCCGCCTCGACGAAGTCCTCCGCGCTCCCGAAGTGGCTCCGCAGCACGCCGTACGCGTTGACGAGGCGCGCGAGGGCCCCGAGGTCACCGCGGCCGCGCGCCAGCGACTCTCCCTCGGCGAAGAGCGCGGCGGACTCCTCGGCCGAGATGCCGAACCGCCATCCGAGCTCGAGGAGCTGGATACACCCCTCGATCGCCAGGCGCGCCCGCTCCGCGGAATCGGGAACCCGGGCCAGGAAGGTGCGCACGTTCTGCCAGTGGTGCAGCGCCTCTCCCAGGTTGCTCGCCCGCACCCACTCGGCGGCGCGGCCGCTCCAGCGCGCCGCCTCGAGCGGCTCCCCCGCTCCCTCCCAGTGGTGCGCGAGCAGGGCCGCGCGCTCGTCCAGCTTGTCCGGGTAGAGCTCCGCCACCGCCCGCGCCACCGCGCCATGCACCCGTGCCCGCCGCTCGGCGAGCTGCGCGTGGTAGGCGACCTCCTGCGTGAGCGGATGCTTGAAGGCGTATTCCGGCTCGGCGTGCACGGTCTCGCTGTAGACGAACTCGCCCTGGGTGAGCGTGTGGAGGACATCCGCCAGCTCGTTCTCGGCGACCTCGACGATCCGGCGGAGCACCGTCTCCGAGAAGCGCTTGCCGATCACCGCCGCGGTCACCAGCACGGCCTTCTCTCGCTCGGGAAGGCGGTCGATGCGCGAGGCCAGCACCGCCTGCACGCTCGCCGGGGTGGCCAACGTCTCGAGCGATCGCGCCAGACGGTAGGCACCGCGTCCCCCGACCAGGTTCCCGGCCTCGATCAGCGCCTGCACCAGCTCCTCGATGAAGAAGGGATTTCCGCGCGTGCGCTCGTGCAGCAGCTCGGCCAGGCCGGCGAGCGACGGATCGCCCCCGAGGAGATCGTGCAGCAGCTCGGCCGTCGCCTCCGGGCCGAGGGGGGCCAGCGTGAGCGGCCGGGAGTGCGGCCGGAGCACCCAGCTCGCCTGGTACTCGGGCCGGAAGTTCACCAGGAGCAGCGTCCGCGTGCCCGGGACCGCGTCGACGTGCGCCGCGATGAAGCTCTCGCTCCCCCCGTCGATCCAGTGCAGATCCTCCACCACGAACACCGCCGGCTCGCGCCGGCTGCGGGCCGGCACCAGGCGCGCGGCCATCGTGGTGAGCTCGCGCTGCCGCGCCTCGGGATCCATCCGAGGCGCGGGGCGCGCGGGATCCGGGACACCGAGGAACTCGAAGAGGACGGGAAGGATGTCCTCCAGCTCCCGGTCGAGCAGCAGGAGCTTGCCGGCGATCTTCTCGCGCGCGACCTGGTCGCCATCGGCCTCGCGGATGCCGAAGTACGAGCGCGCCAGCTCGAGCACGACGAGGAAGGGCACCGACTTCCCGTGGGCCACGCCGTGCGCCTCGTAGACGGGGATGCCCCGCACCCGGCAGCGCTGCAGGAACTCGTAGCAGAGGCGGCTCTTGCCGACCCCGGGCTCGCCCAGCACGGCAACCACGCCGCCATCGCCCGCGATCGCGCGCGCCAGCGCCGCCTCGAGCACGGCGGCTTCCTCATCGCGCCCCACGAAGCGCGAGAAGCCCCGCCGGCGCGCGACGTCGAGACGCGTTCGCAGCGGACCGACGCCGCGCAGCTCGTAGACCCGGAGCGGGTCCCGCACGCCCTTCAACGTGAAGCTCCCCAGGTCCTCCAGGTTGAAGTAGCCCGCGACCAGCGCCGCCGTGTGCTCGGTCAGGTAGACCTTGCCGGGCTCGGCGAGCCGCTCCATGCGCTGTGCGAGGCCGACGGTGTGGCCCTGCGCGGTGTAATCCATGCGCAGGTCGTCCCCGATCGAGCCGACCACCACCTCCCCCGAGTTGATGCCCATGCGGACGGTGAAGTTGAGCCCCTCGGTCCGGCGGAGGTCCCGCCCGTAGCGCCCGAGGGCCTCGCAGAGATGCAGCGCCGCATGGCAGGCGCGCTGCGCGTGATCCTCGTGGGCGATGGGGGCGCCGAAGAGCGCCATGACCCCGTCACCGGTGAACTGGTTGACCGTGCCCTCGAAGCGGTGGACCCCCTCCGCGAGGATGCCGAAGAAGCGGTCCATGATGCGATGCCACGCCTCGGGATCGACCTGCTCGGCGAGATCCATCGAGCCCTTCACGTCGGCGAAGAAGACCGTCACCTGCTTCCGCTCGCCATGGAGGGCGCTGCGGTGAGAGAGGATCTTCTCGGCGAGATGGCGCGGGGTATAGGCCCGCAGATCGGGCACGCGCGCCGGATCGCGGCCGAGCGGCACGCCACACTGCGCGCAGAAGCGCGAGTCGGCCAGATTCTCGTAGGCACAAGACGGACAGCGCATGAGCCCGGCTCCTCGACGGGTCCTCGACGATAGCGGCGATCGCCCTGCCAAGGGAAGGAGACAGCGTCCAAACTTGGACGCTGGCCGTCACGGCTCGGGCACCCCGGCACGCAGCCGCCGTGTTTTCCGGATGGGCGCCCGCCCGCGCAGGGGGGCGAATCGCGGTCGGCCGCCCGGCGGAATCCGCCGGGGCCAGGCTGCCTTACCACTCCCTCTGCGCACCCCCCATGGCACCGCGAGCTCCGCGGGGGCAGGCCGCTTGCTGTATCCCGTCAGATGCGAACGCAAGCTACCCTGCTTCTGCTATCTTCCGTGCTTGCTGGGTGCTTCCCATTTCGAAGCAAACCCATCGGCCCACCAGCTCCGCCGCCCGAGGCACGGATCGTTCAGAAGCCCCCCGCTCCACCCACTCCACGCCATCTCGCTTGCATCCAGCATCCCCGCATCGATCTCTGGGAGTACCGCCTCCGCCGCAACGCTGACTTCCGGCTCGCGACCACGCAGAGCGTCGACCGCGCCCAGGAGTACCTGCCCCGCATGCAGCGCATCTTCGCCGAGGCGGGCGTGCCACCCAGCCTGGCGCTCCTCCCCGTGATCGAGAGCGAGTTCCACCGCACCGCGCGCGGGCGGCGGGATGACCTCGGGCTCTGGCAGTTCCGCAGCACGACCGCCCGACGCTTCGGCCTAGTGGTGAACGAGCACCGCGATCAGCGGCTGCATCCGTACCACGCCAGCCGGGCCGCCGCGCGCTATCTCCGCTACCTCCACCGCCACTACCGCGGCGACTGGCCCCTCGCGATCGCCGCCTACAACGCTGGTGAGCACCGCGTGGACCGCGCCCTCGCCCGCCTGCCGAACGGCACGTTCTGGCAGCTCGTCGACCACGGCTATCTGCCACGGACCACTAAGGACTACGTTCCCCGCTTCCTCGCCGTCGTCCGCGTCGTCGAGGGCAAGCAGGTCTGTCGCCGGTCGGAGGTCCCGACCACCCTGGTCAACCTCGATGCGCCGGTCGTCGACCCGCGACGCGGCGCGATCACCCAGGAGGCGCGACGCTAGGGAAGCACGGCGCTCAGCGTCAGATCCGGGTTGCGTGCCGCCAGCGTGCCGAGGTAGCGGCGGCCCGAAGCGTCGCCCCGTAGCACGTCCTCGAAGAACGCGAGCGCGGCCTCCTTGCCGATCTGCTGCTGCCGACGACCGTCGATGTGCGTGAGGTCGCCCGTGCAGTACGCGGTCGGACAGCCGTCCGACGCGACGTGATCCGCGGCGCCCCCGAGCGCTCCGAGGAGCTGGGCGATCTGGGTGGCGAGCTGCGTCGGATCCGGGAAGAGCGCGCAGATGGCGGCGTCGTCCACTCCCGCACCGACGTCGGCGAAGCCCGCGTGGTTCCCCCCGTGGATCAGGACGAGTATCTTGGGTGGGCCGGCGCGCGCGAAGACGTCCTCGGCATCGCTCGCGCCGTGGACGAGCAGGTCGTGGTCGCCCTGGAGGATCAGGAGCGGCACGCGCGCGGCGTCGAAGTATCCGGGCTGGAAGAAGCACGCCGGCGGGGCGAACGGCACAGCCGCCTTGATGCGCGGCTCGCGCAGGCGCGCGTCGTAGGTCGCGACCAGGGTGGTGAGCGCACCGCCCGAATGTCCGGTGAGCCCGATGCGGTCCGCATCCACGCCGCCCGCGAACCGGTTCGAGACGTCGCCGGCGAAGCCGAGGAACGTGTCGATCACGAAGCTCACGTCGCCCGCCTGCGCGGGGACGTCGACGACCGTCGCTCCGCCCGGGGCCCCGAGGCTGGAGAGCGGGAAGGTGGGAGCCGCCACGATGTAGCCGTGGCTCGCGAGATGCGTGGTGAGAAACGTCGACTGACTGTCGTAGCTGCCGAGCGCGTGCCCGAAGACGATGAGCGGGAACGGTCGACCGTCGCTCGCGAGCGCCGCGTCCGCGCCTCCCGCGTCGGGCGCCGTCGGATACCAGACCGCGGTCGGGAGGTTGCGGTCGGGCGCGCCCGGGAAGCTACCGTGCGGCATGGTCGGCCGCGACGCGTCGACCAGCGCGAGCGAGGTCTCGCCGACGCCGTAGGGCCCGGGCACCTCGAAGCGCCGGCCGGCACGCACGTCGCGGACGTCGGTCGTCGGCGGGAGGCGGGTGTCGCCCGGCCCGTTCACACCACAGCCCCGATCGGCCGTGCTCGGCGCCCGCGGGCAGACGTCGTCGGCGGGATTCTCGTCGGCGCTGCGGTCGAGGGTCGCGCCGAAGGTCCAGTCCGGGGCGCGGTCGGGGTTCGCGCCGCACGTGAAGCGGAGATCATAGCGTAGCGTCCGGCCCCGTCCCGGCCGGAGCGTCAGCGGGAAACGGAGTTGCGCCACGACCGGCGCCGCGACCAGAGGCGCACAGACGATCGGACCGTCCATGGGAGCCGCGCTCAGCCGGACAGATGCGGCGAGCGTGGCGGCGTCGGCGAAGATGGCCGGCGCAGAGCCGCGATTCACGATGCGCACGGCGGCGTGAGCGCGGGCGGTCGGGTGAGCGTCGGTCAGCCTCACGCGCGTCGGTACGCGCATGCGGAGGATGGCGAGGTCGGAGCGTGAGTCAGCGACGACGGGTGATGCCCCGGCCGCGACGGCCAGGATGCTGGCGAGAGCAGCGCTCGGACTCACATGTCGCGTCTAGTATGGACGCGCGCAGCCCGGCAAGCCGCGGCGGGGCCGAATAGTCGGGCGCCTAGAGGAGCAGCGCGCGGTGGCGACTTTGCGTACCAAGAAGAGATCAGGGGTGCTCGCCGCTCAACAGGGGGTCATCGACGGCGTCGCTCGCGCGTTACGGCACGACTCGTCCGCTCCCACCCCCCTGCGCCGGTTGGTCGCGGGTCTCCCCCGAAGCCCGCCCCGCCCGTGCCCGCGCGAGTGCCACCGTCGGAATCACGCTTCAGCCGCCGGAGAGGCTCACAGCGGTTCGCGTGATGACGCTCACGTTCTCTCGGTAGCCACCTCCGGCTACCTTCACCGTATCTTCGTTTGTCGCCTGTGCGAGGCCACGCGCGATGGTTCGGCAGGGGCTCGCACTCATTAGACGGTCGTTCCGGGCGTCGCTCCCATCGTGGAGTGGCGACCCGCACCATGTCCCAAATCGGCCAGAAGCGGCGACGTCATCTGTTCCAGCGTCTGACGGGGAACGTGCAGTTAGCGACCGTGGCCCTCGCGCCGTCGGAGCTTCGACGGCCCACGCTCGACGGCGAGCGTGACGGCTCGTCGTCCGCGTCGAGGAGCCCGAGCCCTCACCACCAACCGCTGCGAGCCACGTCCGCGGGGCCATGACCGACGCGCCACCAGCGAGCCAGCGCCCAGATCTCGTCCAGCCACCGAACCAGGGAGCGGTTGATCGCCAAATGATCCCGCGCATGCCCGGGAGATGTTTCCTCCATCTTGCAGCACGGCCGCGGGACCACACCCGAGCGCCGCTCTACGCGCTCGTCGGGACGCCGCTTCTGAACCGACGATCAACGGGAGAGCTCCCTGCGCACGGACGTTCCGCAGTTGCGTCCCCCGGCCGAATCACGCAATGAGGGCGCGAGTCGGCAGAGGAGGTGCGCCATGCTCGAGGAAGAGGATGTTCGCAAGATCGTGCAGGCGGTTCGGGCGGTCCTGAACGCCGAGCAGTCGGTCACGGGGACGATCGGCGATCGATGGACGGGGGGACAGCTCGTGCTCAAGCCGGGGAAGGCGGGCACGCAGGAGAAGGTGGTGCCGATCGAGGGATTCTTCCGCAAGATCGTCAACGTCCGGGATCGGCTCCGCGTGCTGGAGCAGCGGATCAACAGCCATCCGAAGCTCGACGATCAGGACCGGCTGCAGCTGCAGGACTACATCACCCGCATCTACGGGAGCCTCACCACCTTCAACCTCCTGTTCGCGGAGCCGGGCGATCGCTTCGTCGGCTCCGGCAGCAAGGACGAGGATTGACGCCATGCTGCGGGGCACGATGCAGGAGCAACCCCTCACCGTCACGGCGCTGTTCGAGCACGGACGGCGCATCCACGGGGGCAGCGAGGTGGTGACCTGCGAGAGCGAGGGTGTCCGCCGCGCGCGCTTCAGCGAGATAGGCGAGCGCGCGGACCGGGTCGCGGCCGGGCTCGCGCGCCTCGGGGTACGAGCCGGCGACCGCGTCGGCACCTTCTGCTGGAACGCCCAGGAGCACCTCGAGGCCTACCTCGCCGTCCCATCGATGGGCGCGGTGCTCCACACCCTCAACGTCCGCCTCTTCCCCGAGCAGCTCACGTACGTGATCAACCACGGCGGGGACAAGGTCATCCTGGTCGACGAGTCCCTCGTGCCCGTGCTCGCTCGCGTGGCGCGCGATCTCACCACCGTCGAGCACTACGTCGTGATCGGCTCCGGCGACCTCGCGCCGCTCGGGCTTCACGCGCTCCGCTACGACGCCCTGCTCGCCGCCGAGCAGCCGGGCTACGCGTGGCCCGCGGTCGACGAGCACGCGGCGGCGGCCATGTGCTACACGAGCGGCACCACCGGCAACCCGAAGGGCGTCGTCTACACCCATCGCTCGACCTTTCTGCATTCGCTGGCCATCACGTCCGGAGCGGTCTTCGGGCTGAGCGACCACGACCGCATCCTGGTGATCGTCCCCATGTTCCACGCCAACGCGTGGGGGCTGCCGTACGCCGGGTGGATGGTGGGCGCGGACCTTCTCATGCCGGGACGCTTTCTCCAGGCCGACCCCCTCTGCCGGCTGATCACGACGGAGAGGCCCACCATGTCCGGAGCCGTGCCGACGACCTGGAACGACATCCTGCGCCACGCCGAGACGAAACCGATCGATCTCTCCTCGCTCAGGCTCGTCGCCTGCGGCGGGTCCGCGGTCCCGCGAAGCCTCATCGAGCGGTTCGAGGAGCGCCACGGGGTGCGCATCGTGCAGGCCTGGGGCATGACCGAGACGAGCCCGCTCGCCGCCATCGCCGTCCGCCCGAAGGGCGCTCCCGCCGAGGAAGAGATGCACTGGCGGGCGAAGACGGGGCGCGTCGTGCCGGGCGTCGAGCTCCGCCTCGTCGACGAGGCCGGGCGCGTCGTCCCCTGGGATGGCAAGACCGCGGGCGAGATCGAGGCGCGCGGTCCGTGGGTGACGGCGGCCTACTACCGGGACGACGCCCCCGAGAAGTTCGACCAGGGCTGGCTCCGCACCGGCGACGTGGGCACGATCGATGCCCGGGGCTACATCCAGATCACCGACCGGGCAAAGGACGTCATCAAGTCGGGCGGGGAGTGGATCTCCTCCGTCGAGCTCGAGAACCAGCTCATGGGCCACCCCGAGGTGCTCGAGGCGGCCGTCGTCGGCGTCCCCGACCCGCGCTGGGACGAGCGCCCGCTTGCCTGCGTGGTGCTGAAACCCGGCGTGGCGGCGAGCGACGAGACGGTGCGGAAGCTCCAGAAGTTCCTCGCCGAGCGCGTCGCGCGCTGGTGGGTTCCCGAGCGCTGGTCCGTCATCGAGGAAGTGCCGAAGACGAGCGTCGGCAAGTTCGACAAGAAGGTCCTGCGGGCGCGCCATGCCGAGGGCGCGCTCCGCGTGATCGGGCCGCTCAGTCCTTCCTGACCGCGTCCGCGATGAGATCCATGTGGAGGTCTTCCGGGACCTCGAGCGTCGGATTCCGCTGCGCGAGGATGTTCAGCATGCGGCCGCGCACGGCGGCGAGGATCTCGGGGTGGGGGAAGACGTAGAACCGCTCCTCGCGGATCGCCTCGAGGACACCCTCGGCGACCGTCGCAGGCGGGAGACCAGTCGACACCAGCCCTTCGTAGGAGGCGCGCAGGGCCTGCTCGGCCTCCGTGAGAGGCTGCTCGGTCACCCGGAGCGCCGCCGGACGGTTCCGGTCGGAGCTCATGATGTTCGTGCTGACGAACCCGGGGCAGAGAACCGACGCCTTCACCTTCGCGCCCACCATCGCGAGCTCGTGGTGCAACGACTCCGAGATCGTGACCACGGCGAACTTGGACGCGTGATACACCGCGCCCAAGGGCAGCGAGAGGTGCCCCGCCATGGAGGCGGTGTTGACCACGTGCCCCTCGGTGTCCTGCTGGAGCAGGATCGGCACGAAGGTGCGGATGCCGTGGATCACGCCCCACAGGTTGACCCCCAGCACCCACTGCCAGTTCTCGAGGGTCTGCTGCCAGGAGAGACGGAAGTCGCCTCCCACGCCCGCGTTGTTGCAGACGACGTGAACCGCCCCGAAGGCATCGAGCGTCTCCCGGGCGAGCGCGTCGACGTCGCCCGCGCGCGTGACGTCGGTCCGCACGGCGAGCGTGGAGGCGGCCCCCTTCGCCTTGACGGCGCGCTCGGCGGTGCGGAGCGCTCCTTCCTCGACGTCGGCCAGCACCACCTTCATGCCCTCGGCCGCGAAGCGTTCCGCCATCGCGAGTCCGATTCCACTCGCAGCTCCGGTGACGACGGCGACACGCCCCTTGAATTCCTTCATGCGAACCCTCCTCACTCGTTCTCGAAACGCCACCGTGGGATCCAGCGGGGAACGCGGCGGCAGTACGCAGCGTAATCCTCACCGAAGCGCGCGCGGAGCGTCGGCTCCTCGTAGAGCACGACGAAGAGGTGAAAAGCCAGGGCCAGACCGACGGCGTAGACGAGGACCGTCCCGCTGCCGAAGAGAAGCCCCTGCCCGACGACCATCGCGACGACGGCGACGTAGCCGGGGTTCCGCACGTGACGGAAGGCGCCACCGACGACCAGACGCTCGGGGGCCGCCACGGGAGCCGGCGTGCCGTGGCCTTCGAGAACGAAGCGGCCGAGGAAGGTCAGGAACAGCGGTAATCCGCCGAGAAGAAGCCCGACGCCGATCCAGCGCGTCGCCGTCCAGCCGAGAAGCGGCGGTGCGAGCGTCCATCCCGACAGCCGGTACGGCACGACCCCGACGATCGTCCCGGGGACGAGAGCGACGAAGAGGATCGTGCCGAGGGTCGGCCCCAGAAGGGACCTCTTCGCCTGCCCCTGCATGGCGGCTCGGACGGGTTCTCGCCCGCCCGCCCGAGCCCTGTCAACGCGAGTCCCGCCCGGTCAGCGCGGACTCGAGCCGTACGGACGCGGGGCCTCCTCGATAGGAGCCTCGCCCGGTATGCCCCCGGCCCCGGCGCGCGTCGCTTGCGGCAGGACATCCGCGTCCCAGGACACCTTGGCCGGGCACCACTGCCAGACCCCGAGCGAAAGGACCCGCGTCAGTACGGTCGGGACGCACATCGCCCGGTTCACCTCCACGTGCCGGTTGGTGAGCCGGTCGGTCGTCCCGCAGGCCGTGAGCACGTCGTCGGTCTTGATCTCGTTGAGCTCCTGGGTCGGCATCGCGAGGCTGATGATGGGGATCGGCACGAGCGCGATCAGGGAGTTGTCGGTCCACTCGCTGCCCTCGCAATGGACGGTGCCCGTGGGTCGCGGCCGGCCGCTCTCGTTGACCAGCACCTGGGTGGTGAGCGCGGTGCAGCCGGCCAGAGACGACACCAGAGTGACCGCCAGGAGCCTGCCTACGCGCCAGCCTGTCATCGATCGAGTCATCGCTCTACCTCCTTCTCCCGGCTCGACCCGTGCGCTCCTCGGGGACGAAACGACCAGAAGCCGTCACGCTCGGAAAGGCCGGTCGCCATCGCAGCGCTCAGCGTCGCGCGCGGGCCCAGACTCGGAGAATCACCATGGTAGCGCGACCGACCCCATCCGCAATCCCCAGAAAGTAAGCAATACCGATGCCAGATCTCCGCGCGCGCACGCACCCTGCTCGTGGGACCGCCCGCCTTGACAGCCACATCGCCGGAGGCCTATCGGCGACGGACGGAGGTATCGGGTGAACGAGACACCTTATCTCACCGGCTCCGTCGGCCTCTATACGGAGGGCGCCGACGTGCGCTTCGACAGCGTGCGGGTCCGTGGCTGAGCCCGGCGACCCGGGCGCTGGGCTCGAGAAGCGCCGCACGTTCCACCGTCTCCACGACAACGGGTGCTTCGTGCTCCCCAATCCCTGGGACGTCGGCACCGCCCGCTACCTGCAACACCTCGGCTTCCCTGCCCTCGCCACGACGAGCGCGGGCGCCGCATTCGCCATGGGCCTGCCCGACAGCGACGAGGCGGTCAGCTGCAACGTCATGCTCGCCCACATCCGGACCATCGTCGAGGCGAGCGACCTGCCGGTGAACGCCGACTTCGGCGCGGGCTACGCCGACGACCCGGAGGACGTGGCGGCCAACGTCCGCCGCTGCGTGGCCGCCGGCGTCGCCGGGCTCTCGATAGAGGACTCGACCGGAGACGGGGTACGGCCGCTCTACGAGCTTCCCCTCGCTGTCGAGCGGATCGGCGCCGCGCGCAGCGCGGCCGGTGCGGACGTCGTCCTCACCGCGCGCGCCGAGTGCTTCCTCGTCGGTCGGCGCGATCTCGACGAGGTGATCCGTCGCCTGACTGCCTACGCCGCCGCCGGTGCCGACTGTCTCTACGCGCCCGGGATCGCGACGCGCGAGGAGATCGCGGCCGTGGTCACCGCGGTGACGCCGAAGCCCGTCAACGTCCTGGTGGGCGGAGCGAGCGATCTCACCGTCGCCGACCTGGCCGCGCTCGGCGTGCGCCGCATCAGCCTCGGGAGCGGACTGGCACGGTCGGCCTGGGGCGGCTTCATCCGCGCGGCGGAGCGGATCGCGAGCGCGGGCCGGTTCGATGGGCTGAGCGGTGCCGTGCCCGTCGCCCACCTGAACAGGTTCTTCCGCGACGATCTCCGGCGCCGGTCGTCCTGAGGCGCGAGGGCGCGTTTCACTCTGCGAGCGCGCGCCGGACCGTGCGCTCGGCCGTCGCCAGCTCCGCGCGTGCCGCGACGCCGTGCTCGACCACCAGCCGCTCGAGCGCTGCGACCCAGCAGTCGTAGTACGGTGCATCGGGGCGGGTGTCGATCTCGGCGATCAGGCGCTGCTGGAACTCGCGCCACGGAAGCCCGAGGTGCTGGACGACGCCGAGCGCCAGGCCGAACACCCGCCCCTGCCACGGCGCTTCGAACACGAGCTCCCCGTTCCGGCGTGGCAGGGCCGCCGGCCCGCTCATCTGCGCCACCTCCGCCCCGACGGCGACCGACGCGCCGGCGCGGCGCTCCACCGTCATGCGCGCGCCGTCCCGATCATCGCATCGCGCGTGACCCGCGTCGCGAGCTCCTCCTCGGTGAGGCCCTCGGTTCCCGCCGGCCGTTCGGGGAGCACCAGGTAGCGGATCTCCGCGCTCGAATCCCAGACACGGATCTCGACGCGCTCCGGCAGATCCAGACCCATCTCGCGCAGGACCACACGCGGCTCGCGCACGAGCCGCGACCGGTACGCGGCGCTCTTGTACCAGGTCGGCGGCAGGCCGAGTACCGGCCAGGGGTAGCACGAGCAGAGCGTGCACACGACGACGTTGTGCACGTCGGGCGTGTTCTCGACCACGACCATGTGGTCACCCTCCGGCCCGCCGTAGCCGAGCTCGGCGATGGCGGCGGTGCCGTTGGCGAGCAGGCGCCCCCGGTACGCGGGGTCGATCCAGGCGCGGGCCACGACGCGCGCGCCGTTCATGGGGCCGATGTCGTTCTCGTAGGCGCTGACGACGGCGTCGATGAAGCTCTCGTCGACGAGCCCCTTGTCGCGCAGCAGCTCCTCGAGCGCCCGGGCCCGCACCTCGACGTCGCTCGGCGGAGCCGGGTGGTGATGGTCGTCCTTGGGACCCCGGTGCCGCTTGCCGGATTTGGTCATCAGGGCTCCAGGGGGGGCTCCAGATAGCTCTCCCAGAGGTCCACGTGCACGCTCTCGGTGGCCGCCGCATCCGTACCCCACAGCTCGCGCGCCGCAAATCGCACGCTGTACGCGGGCTCCGCGCAGGGCAGCTCGCGGTGCGCCGCGACGTCGGGCAGCCGGAACGCCCCGTCGACGCGGACGACCGTGCCGCGCTTCCCGCGCACGTAGCGTGGGCAGCGGGTGTGCCCGCCGGGATGCTCGTTCCGGACCACCACGCTGTCACCGACGCCGAACCGCGGTGCCTGGGAATGGGTCGCCGTCGGGAGGCGGAGCGGCGGCACCGGCTGCGAGAGCGGGAAGCTGCCGCCCGCCCGGCGCACCAGCTCCTCTCGCGTGATCACTCCCTTCTCGACGAGCAAGGTCGCCAGCGCCGTGAGCCAGCGCTCGTAGTAGGGCGCCTGGAGATAGTGCGCCGGCGGCATGCGCTCGATCGCGAAACGGAAGGCATCGGTGCTGCCCGCGAGGCGGCGCGCAGCGCTCCCCGCGACCAGGCCGAACACCCGGCGCTCCCACGGATGGTGGAACACCGGCTCGCCCTCCTCCACCTGGACGGGACCGAAGCCGCCCATCCCGCCCATGTCGTGGAGACCGTTCATCGCGCCCGAGGGCACGGCTACCACGGACGTCGCCCGGCGGCCAGGCGCATCGCCGGCACCCGTGACCCAGGCGGCGACGGCGAGTAATATCCGCCCCGGTGCACGAGACCGATCGCGATCTCAAGTCCTGGCAGAACGTCCAGGATCCCTTCCCCCTCTACGCGTGGCTGCGGGACCACGAGCCGCTGCACTGGAGCGCGAGCCTCAACGCCTGGGTGGTCACCCGCCACGCCGACGTCGTCGCGATCTTCAACCGTCCCGAGACGTTCTCCTCCGACCGCTTCCGCAAGATCGACGACCGCTACGCCAGTGACCGCCCTGCCGTGCGGGCGGTGGGCGACGTCCTGGGCCGCTGGCTCGTGTTCCGCGATCCTCCCGACCACGACCGGCTGCGGAGTCTCCTGCAGAGCTCCTTCACGCCGAAGCAGCTCGAGACCAGCCGCGAGCGCGTCCAGCGGACCGCCGATGCGCTCCTCGACCGCGTCGTCGCACGGGGCACGATGGACTTCATCCGGGAGCTCGCCTTTCCGCTACCGGCTACGGTCATAGCCGGATTGATGGGCGCGCCGGAGGAGGACCTCGAGGCGATCAAGCTCTGGTCCGACCGCCTCGCCGCGTACCTCGGGGGTGCGGTCGACGAGCGTGACAACTTCGCCGAGGCGAGCGCGGGGATCGGCCAGCTGGTCGAGTACTTCCGAAGCTTGCTGCGCGAGCGCGCGGCTCGCCCGCAGGACGACCTCACGAGCCTCATGCTGCGCGCGGAGCACGAGGGCGAGCGGCTAACCCACGACGAGGTGGTCGCGAACTGCATCCTCCTTCTCTTCGCGGGACACGAGACGACGACCAACCTGCTCGGCAACGGCCTCTTCCACCTGCTCCGCCACCCCGCCCAGGCGGCGCTCCTGCGCACCGACCCCGCGCTGCTCCACGGCGCCGTCGAGGAGTGCCTGCGCTACGACGGCCCGGTGCCGGCCACGGTGAAGATCGCGACGGAGGATGTTCCCTGGCACGGCCGGACGATCCGCCGGGGGGACATGGTCATCCCCGTCATGGCGTCCGCCAACCGTGACCCGCGGCAGTTTCCCGATCCCGACACGCTCGACGTCCGCCGCCCCGCCGAACGCCACCTGGCGTTCGCGTGGGGGATCCACTTCTGCCTCGGGGCGTGGCTCGCGCGGCTCGAGGCGCGCATCGTCCTCGACACCGTGTTCCGGCGGCTCCCGGGCGTGCGGATCGCGGCGAGAGAGCCGCGCTGGAAGCCGATGATCTTCCTTCGCGGACTCGAAGCCCTGCCGCTCGTCTGGTCCTAGCCGCGATCCCGTTCACTCCATGTTGGGATCGATCCGGATGAGCTCCGAGCGGTCTCCGTTCGGCTCGACCGTCAGCAGGTTGCCGACGCCGGCGAAGTAATACTTGGGCGAGACGTCGCCCGGTTCGACGGGAGTCGACTCCGTCGTCTTCAGGCAGTTGGTGAACGTGCCGGGGGGGAAGGGAACGGTGACGGTGTCGGTGAGACTCGAGACTTCTGCCACGTCCTCCGCCTCACCCAGCAGGAACTCCTGGCGGTAGAAATCCCCGAGCGCCGGGTGCGCCTCCATGACGAGGCCCGGCTGGGCGCCGTCCACCCCGCCCGTCCAGGTTCCCGAGAGGTCGATGGGCAATCCCCGCTCGTCGACCAGCGTCGTGTTCTCGCCGAAGTACCACACGTTGCCGGCGTCGTCCTGGGCGAACCAGTCGCGCGTGTCCTCCACGAGCAGGCCGTTCAGCAGCCGGATGTCATGGACCTCGACGCAGGTGACCCCCAGAATCACCCTGGTGGCGTGCGTGACGATGAACTCGTCGTGCTCGAAGCCTCCGGGAGTGTCCGTGACCGTCCCCTCGTAAATGAAGGTCATGCCGGGCGGGAGGGGGAAATAGGGATTGTCGATCGTGGTGCTGTGGCTGAAGTTGGCCGGGGCGATGGCCGGGGCGTAGGGAGCCTGACCGAGCCGCTTGCAGACCATCTGCCGCAAGCCGTCCTGTTCCTTGCAGCTCTTCAGTGCATCTGTCGCATCGGCCACCGCTTGCTTGTCACAGGCGTCCTTCGCCGTGGGATCGGACAGGTTGGCGCACTTCCCCAGGGCGAGCCATTTGTCGCCCTGTGCGGCAGCCTTGCAGGAGCGTAGACCCCGTTCCGCGGTCGCCTTGCACGAGTTCCTCGCTCGCGCCGCGTCGACGTGCGAGCCCAAGCTCGCGGCAGTCGCGAACGCCAGCGCCGCTGCGCTCGTCCTCCAACGGTGCTCTGTCATCGCCATCTCTCCTGTGTCCATGCCCTCACCGAGCCGCCCCTCACCTACGTTCGACGGCGGCCCCGGCATGCCCGTGTTGGCATACCCCTCGCATCAGGAAGCATGCCTCCGAGGGCGATCCCCATCAATCTCCCCCCGACCACCCCCTCCGTGGCCGCTTCTCGCGACTCGTCCTCGGCCGCTCGACACAGGATCTGGTGGCGCATTGCAACGCCCGCTACTTCGAGGGGATCACGCCACCGACGGTCCTCTCGTCTCCGGCGGCCATCCGGGCGTATCTGGCCGTCGAGCCGGCCGCGATCGCATACATCGCGTTGACGACACGTGCCGTACGCTGCTCGTGCTAGGTCGCTAGGGAAGATCGGGACCGGGAGCTAGAATCCATCGAGTCGGACAGCGCGAAGGGAGGCGCAATGAAGGCAGCCGTGATGCGGGCGATCGGGGAGCCGCTCCACATCGAGCAGGTCCAGGTGGACGCACCCGGACCGCGCGAGGTGCTGGTGCGGACCGCTGCCGCAGGGGTCTGTCACAGCGACCTTCACGTGCTGGAAGGCTCGCTGCCCAGCCCGCTCCCGACCGTTCTCGGTCACGAGCCCGCCGGCGTCGTCGAGGCCGTCGGC
>DATILR010000177.1:0-8862 GCA_035476275.1 Binatus sp. (SeqCode)
CGACTCAGGGCCCCATCGAGGAGGTGGGGCCCCCGTCTCCATCACCCGCGCATGCGGGATATCGAGTTGGAGCGCCACTAGCGCCTGCGTGCTGCCCGCATCTCGTCCCGGAGCCGCTCGGTCGCCTCCGAGTCGATCGCCAGTGTCAGGTCCTCGAGCGAGCCGGTGAGCACGACGCCGTACTCGCGGCGCGCGGCCTCGACTGAGACGTACTCGTCGAGCACGTCGTCGAGCACCTTCTCGGCTGGCCGCAGCAGCGGATCGCCCCAGCCGCCACCACCACCATAGTGATACTCGTAGCGTTCGCCCGCCGCGTGCGGGACGTACTGGGCCGTGTCCCCCACCTCGAAGGGGGCCTCGCCGCCCGCGCGTACGATCAGGCGGTTCGCGGATCCAGGCTTCCCGCCGGCGATCCCCGGCATGGGGTACTTCTTGCCCACGACGTAGGTGTAGATCGTCGCCGGCACGAGCACCTGCTTCCGGTAGAGGCTCCCGCAATTGCCGCGGAACTCGCCCGCACCGCCGCTGTCGGTCTCGTAGTCGCGGGCCAGCTGGCGGACGGGGAAGATCGACTCGTTGATCTCGGCCGTGGCGCGGATGAGGTTCCCGAACGAGACGTTCATCGCGCCCCAGCCGTCCTGCCCTTTGACGGCGCCGCAGTAGGCGGCGAAGGAATCGACCGAATGATCGATGAAGACCTTGCCGTCGCTCGGGTGCGTGCCGAAGATCACGGTCGGCATCCCCATCTTGTAAATCTGCGGGCAGCTCCGCTCGGGGACGACCTGCTCGAGCGCCTTGGCGACCGCCTCGCCCACCTCCGTTCCCGGATGATGCGTGCCGGCAGCCACCGACTTGCCCTCGGGGGGATTGAGGCAGCAGCCCTTCGGCACCACCAGCTCGATCGAGTCGAAGAAGCCCTCGTTCTTCGGGATGGTGGGATCCATCATGGCGGCGAGCTGCGCCACGACGTAGCCACGCGTGTTGCCGAAGGTCGAGTACGCCTGGATGTCGGGGCGGTCGTCAGAGCCGGTGAAGTCCACCCGCAGGTCGCTGCCCTTCACGGTCACCTTGCAGTGGACGTGGATGTCGGGCCGCCCGTGCGGGTCGTGATCGACGTAGGCGTCCGATTCGTAGACGCCGTCGGGCCAGCGCGCGACCTCCTCGCGGAAGCGTCGCTTGGCGTGGGCGATGATCGCCTGGACGGCGGCCTCGACCGTCGCTGTCCCGAAGCGCGCGAGCACCTCCTGCAGGCGCCGGACGCCGAGCTGGGCGGCACCGACCTGTGCGCGGAGATCGCCGAGAAACGTCGGGGTGCGGTTGTTCGCCGCCATCATGTACTCGACGTCGCGGCGCTTGACGCCCTTCTCGAAGATCTTGACCGTCGGGAAGCGTACGCCCTCCGCCCAGATGTCGGGCGCATTCACGTTGTAGCCCCCCGGTGCACCGCCCCCGGTGTCGGCGTGATGGCACTGGATCGAGGCGATCAGCACGCACTGGCCGTCGTGGAACACGGGCGCGAAGACGTTGTAGTCGGGGAGGTGGCCGCCGCCATGGTACGGATCGTTCCCGACCAGGACGTCGCCCTCGAAGAGCCCGTCGGGACCGAAGAACTCGACCGCGAATCGTACCGGAAGCGTCGACGAGAGCATGAACTGCGGCACGCCGACCGAGAGCGCCGCCAGCTGTCCCGTGCCGTCGAGGATGGTGGCGTTCCGCTCGTTCGACTGGTTCAGGATCGGCGTGGTCGCGGTCAGGCTCACGTGGGTCGCCATCTCGTAGCAGATGGTCTCCAAGGCCCCGAGGATGACCGCGGTGTCGACCGGGTCGATCCTCGAGCGCCGGAGCGCCCGCCGCGCGCGCCCCCGGGGGGGGGCCTTCGCGGGCCGCGGCCGGAGTGGACGCATCGTCCGTGACCGCGACGCCTGGCGCATGAGGCTGGCTACAACGAAGTCTGCGGAGTGACAAGCCGCCTAGCGTCGGGGCCGGAAGCGCGGCAGGGTGACCTCGTCGTTCACCCGGTCGAAGACGACCTCGACGGGCATGCCGATCGAGAGCTCCTCGTTCGGACAATCGAGGATCGTCGAGTGCAGGCGGATCCCCCCGTCGAGCTCGACGATGGCGACGTTGTAGGGCACGTCCTCGAAGAAGGCAGGATGCTGAGGACGGTGCACGATGATGAAGGAGTAGATGCGGCCCCGGCCCGAGAGCGCGACCCACTCGCCGCCTTCGGCGAGGCAGTGCGGGCAGAGGACGCTTGGCGGGAAGCGCAGACGCTCGCACGCCGTGCAGCGCTGGAGGCGGAGCTCACCCGCCCGGCAGCCCTCCCAGTAGGGGGCGCCCTCCTCGGTGATTGCCGGCATCGGCTTGTCGATCTGGAACATCACTCGGCTCCACCCGCGCGGCGGGCGGCAGGCAGCGGCTGCGCATCCGCGGCGCGGAGGAACTCGTCGGCCGCGCGGTTGAACGCCTCGGCCTGCTCGACCATCGGCAGGTGGCCGCACTGCTCGAGCACGACCAGGCGGGCGTGGCGGACCGCGCGCACGAGCCGCCGGCCCCCCGCCAGCCCGATCACCCGGTCCTGGCGTCCCCACACGAAGAGCGTGGGCTGCCGCAGGAGGTGCAGCGGCTGCTGCCCGGCGGCGATCGCCCCGGCGAGCGAGCGCGACACCGCGCGCGCGAAGGCGGGATAGTCGTCGGCCGCCAGCCGCTCGACGAGGAGGCGACGGCGCTCCGCGCAGCTCGGGAGTGCGGGATCGTGGAAGGAGAGGTCGACCGCGCGGGGAAGCGTGAGGCGCAGCAGGCGCGGCCCCACCGCGGCACCGATTGCCCAGCCGAAGCTGCGCACCGCGGAGACGAAGCCGCCCGCCGGCGCCGCCAGGACGAGGGCCCGCGTCCAGCTCGGGTAGGACAGGGCCAGCTCGATCGCGATCTGTCCGCCGAGCGAGTTCCCCATCACCACCGCCTCGTTCAATCCGAGCGCGTGGCCCAGGCTGCGGATCACACCGGCGAAGAAGTCGATGGTGTAGGGCGCGTCGGGTTTCGCGGACTGCCCGTGGCCGGGGAGGTCCGGGGCGATGACGTGCCAGCGGTCGGCGAAGGCGGGGATCGTGTGCTCCCAGTTGGCGTGCGTAGCGCTCAACCCGTGCAGCAGGATGAGCCCGCGTCCCTCGCCCGCCTCCGCGAGGTGGATGCGGATCCCGTCGATCTCGATGTCGCGCTCGATCATGGGTGGCTGAGGATGGCGGCCGTGTAGGCCACGGTGGGGGGCGGCTCGTGCGGGGCGCCCCCGTATCCCGTCACCAGCGAGAGCTCGACGTCGGGCACCTGGCAGCGCGAGGTGCCGCGCACCTGACGCACGGCCTCGGCCACGTGCCCCATGCCCGAGAGATGCCCCTCCGAGAGCAGGCCGCCGGCCGTGTTGCAGGGAAGGCGACCGCCCACGGTGAGCTGTCCGGACGCCGCGAGCGGCCCCACCTCGTCCCAGTCCGCGAAGCCGTAGGCGATCAGGTCGTGGACCACGCGAGGCGTGAAGGCGTCGTAGAGCTGTGCGACGTCGATGTCGGCGGGCCGGCAGCCGGCCATGCGGAACACCCGCTCGCCCGCCTCGCTGCCGCCCCCGCGTCCGTCGTCGTGGGGCCGGATGACCTCCGAGGAATGGACCTGTCCGAGGCCGCTGATCAGGGCCGGCATCTGCTTCAGGTCGCGCGCCCGCTCGGTGCTGGTCACGATGAAGGCGCCGCCGCCGTCGGTGAAGAGGCAGCAGTCGAAGAGCCGGAGGGGTGCATTGATGAAGCGCGAGCTCTGGTGGTCCTCGAGCGTCATCGGCTTCCGCATCTGGGCGTCGGGATTGGTCGCGGCGTGCTTTCGCCACTGCACCGCGATGTGGCCGTAGTCGGTGCTGGTGATCCCGTGCTCGTGCATCTGGCGACGGGCGAGGTGGCCCATGAAGGTGATCGCGCCGACGTCGCCGTACGGGATGGCCCAGGGCGAGCCGAAGAGCTGCGGGATGACGCCCATGGGATTGTTCTGGCAGCCGAAGGCGCAGAGGACGGCACGGCAGAAGCCCGCGGCCAGGACGGCGACCGCCGTCTGCATCATTCCGATCGGCGTGGCGCCGCCCATGTCGACGGTGGCGCAGAACGCCGGGGTGATGCCGAGAAACGCCGCGACCCGCGACGCCCAGCCGTGCTGCTCGCCCATCTGCGGTGGCATGAGGACGAGGACTCCGTCGATCTCGTCGCGCGCGATGCCGCAGTCGTCGATCGCCCGCTTCGCGCTCTCCAGGCAGAAGCCCATCGCACTCGTGCCGGGCACCTTGCCGAAGCGCGAGAGCCCGATACCGGCGACCGCGTAGCGGTCGCGGAGGCCGGTCGCGTCGCTCATGCCCCCGGTCGGGCGAGAGCGAGGAGGGCCGTGCCGACGAGCTTCCGATCGCCGTCCTGGTTCTCGGTCCAGATGTCGCACTCCACCAGCCGCGCCGCCCCCTCGTCGCGCACCCCCGTCACCCGCCCATGGCAGGTGACCACGTCGCCCGGCCAGGTGAGCTTCGCGAAGCGCGCCTTGAAGCGGCGGATCGATCCCACGCCACCCGCCTGGACGAGGAACTCTCCCAGGTAGCCCATGGACAGCATGCCGTGGGCGAAGACCCCGGGATAGCCCGCGTTCCGTGCGAACTCCTCGTCGATGTGCATCGGGTTCGGATCGCCCGAGGCGGCCGCGTACCGCCTCAGATCCTCCCGCGTGATCGGTCCCTTCACCAGCGGGTGGAGGTCCGTGCCGACCGTGACCGTGCGGACGTCGAGCGCCATCGTCAGGCCCGCTTCGAGATGAGCGTGTTGCGGGAGAAGAAGACGGGCGCGCCCTCAACGTCCCTGGCCTCGGTCTCGAGGACCACGAAGTCGAGCGTGCCGCTGGAGCCGGTCTTCTCGTAGATGTCGGCCACCCGGCCCGTGAGCGTGAGCGTCTCTCCCGCGCAGACCGGGCGCAGGTACTCGAACTCCTGCTCGCCGTGGACGAGAGTCATGAAGTTGAGACCGAGCTCGAGGAACGTGTCCATGCCGCCGGCCATCGCCTGCGTCATGAAGGCGATGGGGTAGGTTGGGGGAGCGACGACGCCGGGCGAGCCCCCCGAATCGAGGTAGCGTGGATTCAGGTCGCCCAGGGCCTGCGCGAAGGCCGCGACGTGCTCCGCCGCCACGGTAGCGGTACCGGTCGACAGCACGCGGCCGATCATGTCCCGTGACGGCATGGCCCTCTCACCTCAATCAACTGATTTGGGCGTATGGTCAAGAGCGCGCGCAGGTGTCAAGGAAAAGCGTCGCGGTCGTGGGACTGGGGGGTGGGGTGGCGCCGGAGCGCGCTATGCAACCCAGCGGTTCATGGCGCGGACGCGGGTCTCGGCGACCAGGAGGTAGTTGCGGATCGCCTCCCGGCAGCGGTGCTGGACCACTCCCGTGGTCGCCACCAACCGGAAGAGATCGGCCGCCTTGTCGCCGTGGTCCGGCTCGGCGTAGGCGTGCACCTCGAAGTTCCTGACCCGGACGCCGTAATGCTGCTCGAGCCCCTCGTAGAGGGTCTTCGCGTACCCGCTGCCCGCCGCGACGCGCTCCCCGGCATAGCCGAACACCGCCAGCCCCTCCTCGTAGGAGCGGCGGATGGAGTAGAGCATCGTGAAAGTCATCGCGATCGTCTCGGGGATCGGCGTGTAGCCCCGGATGTCGTCGTCGGTCAGCCCGAGCTGGCGACAGAAGTCGATCTTCATCTGGACGTGATTCGGGTCGCGCAGGTACCCGGTCTCGTCCGCGAAGTTCTGTGCCCAGTGATGGTAGTGCTGGGAGGCGTCCATCGTGAAGGCGTAGGCATCGGGCGCGTTGGCGATGAGCAGAGCGAACTCGGGCGTCATCCACTTGCCGAGATAGTAGTACTCGAGCGCGACGCGACGGACGACCTCACGCGAGGCGGTACCCTTGCCGATCGCCGGGATCACCTCGTCCTGGCGGAAGGCGTTGTGGTCGGCGATCAGGCGGTCGAGCTCGGCCAGGTAGGTGTCGACCGGCTGGGTGGGCACGGTCTGGCCGTGCCGGACGACGTCTTTGAAGGCCGCGGACATGGATCGCTCCGGCCGCGACCCTAGCGCAGGGGCCGCCACTGCGGCAAGGTGACGTCGCCCACGTCCTCCCACGCCACCTGCACGCGCATGCCGATCGCGACGACGTCGGGCGCACAGTCGAGGACGTTGCCGAGGAGCCGGATGCGGGGATCCTCGTCCAGCTCCACGAGCGCGACCGCGAAAGGGACCCGGGAGGCGAAGGCGGGCAGCACGGGCGGATGGACGACGACGAAGCTCGCGACGGTGCCCCTTCCCGAGAGCGGCTCCCAGTCGGCCTCTCCCTGGTGACAGTGCGGGCAGAGCGGTGCCGGGTAAAATCGCACCCGGTGGCAGCCCCGGCAGCGCTGGAGCCTGAGCTCGTGCCGCCGGCAGGCCTCCCAGAAGGGCCGCGTGACGGGATCGGTCAGGGTGGGGAGGGGGCGTTCGCTGGCCGTCACGGCGCTGGCCGATAGCCCCCGCCCCCCCGAGGTGTCAACGGCGACAACCCTTGCCGCCCGTCCCCGTCGGCGATACGGTAGGCACGCTATCGTGAGGAGGTGGTGTGATGGTATCGAATTGCTCGCTTCATCCCGTGAAGCCGCTCGATCCGGCCATCGACCCCGCCTACCAGGACGGCATTCCCCCGCGACCGCATCTCCCGAAGCATGCGGGTGAGCTCAAGCTGGACTGGCCGGTGGCCCGGATCCCGAACACCTTGCGGCGGCTGCAGCTTATCTCGATCGAGGCGCTCGAGGACGAGCTCGAACGCGAGGCCGAGCGGGAGGAAGAGATCTAGAAGGTGTTGGCGTGGGGCGGCGCGCCGCCTCACCTTGACACTCGTTTCTGGTCGGTGTTACGCCCCGCCGCATGCGGCTGCGGGATCGCGTGGCTATCATCACGGGTGCGGCGCAGGGCATCGGTCGGTCCTACGCGCTGCGCTTCGCGCGGGAGGGAGCACGCGTCGTCGTCGCCGATCTCCGCGACGAGCAGGCCGAGAAGGTGGCCGCCGAGTGTCGGGCGCTCGGGCCCGAGGCCATCGCCGCCCACGTCGACGTGTCCGACGAGGCGAGCACGCACGCGCTCGCGGCCCGCGCCGCGGAGCGCTTCGGTCAGATCGACATCCTGATCAACAACGCCGCCATCTACTTCGACCTCGAGACCGGCGTGAACACGCTCGCGTACTTCAACAAGGTCCTGTCGGTGAACCTCACCGGGGCGTGGCTCATGAGCCGGGCGGTCGAGCGCTACATGAAACGCCGGCGCAAGGGGAAGATCATCCATCAGTCGTCCACCGCCGCCTACCTCGGCAACGTGGGGATGGTGGACACCGAGAACCCGGACGCACCCATGCCGCCCTTCCACTACAGCGTCGCCAAGGCCGGCATCTCGGCGCTCACCAAGTTCATGGCCGGCGCGCTCGGCCCCTGGGGCATCAACGTGAACACGATCGCCCCGGGCGTGACCATGACCGAGGCGACGAAGAAGATCGTGCCCGAGGGGCTGGCGAGCACGCTCGTGATGTTCAGCGCGCTGCGCAAGTCGCTCGATCCCGACGATCTGGCAGGGACCGCGGTGTTCCTCGCCTCCGACGACTCGGACCTGATGACCGGTCAGGTGCTCGTCGTCGACGGGGGCATGATCATGCTCGGGTAGATCCGGGCGCCGCGTCGCGGGGACGGGGAGCGCCGTCTCCTCGCGGGTCCTTAGGCCCGGCGCTGCGACGGGCGTGGGTCAGCGCGGACGGCGCGTTCGCCGGGCCCCCGCTCGTCGACGGCGCTCCCCGTCCCCGCGGTCGACCGCCGCGGACCGACCTCGCTTTCCCCGGGCTGGTTCGTTCAACTAAACACCGAATCGGTGAGGCGGACGGCGAGCGGCTGCCCGCCTCAGCCGTTGAACGTTCCGCGGCAACTAGCCCGAATCCCGTCCGCGCACCGTGGTGCGTGAAGTCGTGTCCCGCGTGAAGTACTCCTCCGGAAAACACCCCACGGACCCGTGATCCGTCGCGCCTGCCGAGTGGCTGAAAAGAGGGCGACCGTTCAGCATGGTGCGGGCCAGTCGCAACGAGGTCCGTGGTGGGGAGCGGGGCGTCCTATCCCACGTCCTTTGGTTTCCTATGGCGACAGCGGACGTGTCGTTCCGGACTAGAATGCCACCATCGCCCTATCAAGGGGGAAACGTCGCGTGCCGGCCCTCCCCGCGAACACTACCCCGGGTTGCTATGGACAACCGAAGAACTTCTGGATGCGATTGCTGTCGGGGTCGCCGACGTAGACGTCCCCGCTCCCGTCGGTCGCCACCGCCAAGGGGGTGTGGAACTGGCCGTCTCCGCCCCCAAACGTACCCCACTTGGTGAGGAAGGTTCCGCTCCCGTCGAACTTCTGGATGCGGGCGTTGCTTAGGTCGGCGACGTAGACGTTCCCGCTCCCGTCGGTCGCCACCCCTTCGGGGAAGGAGAACTGGCCGTCCGCCTCGCCCTGGGTACCCCACTTGGTGAGGAAGGCGCCGTTCCCGTCGAACTTCTGGATCCGGTTGTTCTCGACATCGGCGACGTAGACGTTCCCGCTCGCGTCGGTCGCCACCGCCAAAGGGGTGCGGAACTGGCCGTCGCCGTTCCCATCCGTGCCCCACTTGGTGAGGAAGGTGCCGCTCCCGTCGAACTTCTGGATGCGGTCGTTGCCGGCATCGGCGACGTAGACGTTCCCGCTCCCGTCCGTAGCGATTCCGATCGTCGTCGGCTCGTTGCCCACCAGCTCGGGGAAATCGAACTGGCCGTC
>DATILR010000178.1:0-6156 GCA_035476275.1 Binatus sp. (SeqCode)
CCGGCGGTCGCTACCCGGTCCGCGATGGCGCCGTGCAGGCGATCGAGTTCACCGCGATCTATCCCGCGGGCACGGTCGACGCGACCACGACCTATCGCGGCGAGAAGCTGCCGGACTTCGGCGTGACCGGCGTCTGGAGCCTGACACCGCGGACGCACGGCCGTGGGCTCCTCGGCATGGTCGACTATTTGTCCCCCAATCCCGGATACGGTTTCATCACCATGCTGCCGTATCAGTACGCGGGCGGCATCACCTATAACGCCTTCCACAATGCGGGTGTCCGCTGCCAGTTGAACTCCACCAAGTTCCTGCCGGCGGCCTGGCGCAACGTCGTCGGCGAACGCGACGGCAAGAAGCCCTACCAGAACCTCTGGATCGCGAGCCGCGCGCCGGTGTCGCACGGCTGCACCCGCCTCCCCTCCGGCCATATGACCGAGCTACGGCAGATCGTACCGACGGACTCGCCGGTCCTCGAGCGGGTGCGGACCTTCCGCGATCTGCCCGGTTGCTACGACGTCTTCGACCCGCGGGGTGACGGCACGTCTGCCGTGATGGGTGTCCAGTACTACATCGCGTACAAGTGCGACACCGAGCACACACCGGTGCGCACCTACGTGGCGAACCGTCGCGATCCCTACTACCGGTGGCTCTACGGGGCGAATGCGGTGCTGGGTCCGGTGGGGAAGGTGACCATCCGGGAGGTGCCCGTCTGTCGCTTCGTCGGGCGCAAGGCCGAGGAAGCGCAGGTGCTCTCGAACGTGCCGCTCTACGAGGCGCGGTTCGAGCCCGAGGCGATCCAGTTCTACACCGTCAAGCGCGTACCGTTCGACAGCGACAAGGGGATGGAGCTCAATCGCGAGCTGCGCAAGGTGGGCGCGGGCCATACGCTCGACCGCGCGAAGCTGCTGCTCGACTGAGGAGGCCGAGGGGGGGGTATGCGGAAGATCTGGTGGGTCGCGATCCTCGTGTTGTCGGGAATGGTCCCGTCGCTCCGGGCGGACGAGGGGCCAACCGATCCCCCTTCGTACGGTGTGTATTACGATCGGCGCGAGCCGTCCTTTTACACGGGCTTCGCCCCGCGGACGTCCGATCCGCGGCGCCTCCACCTGCACATCGGCCGCGGCAACCAGCTCCGGGTCACCGCCGTGCTGGCGGACGACGTCCTCATCGAGTACGCGCGTGATCTCTGGCAGCGCTGGCGAACCTATCGCGCGCTCATCGACTCCCGACGTCTCGTGCTCACGCAGAACAACGCTTTCGACGAGTTCGAGCAACGGCTGCGGGAGGTCGAGCTCGAGCGCCTCGTCCGCGAAGAGAAGGCGCTGGCGCCGGCGACGCTCCGCGAGCGGAATTTGCGTCTACTCGAACGGCTGAACCCTGGGCGCGTATTCCGCATCCGCATGCCGGTCGACGACGTGGTGCAACACTGGAGCGCGAACGTACGTCCGGCGGACCACCGCGGGCTCGACGGCACCCGCCGGCTGGAACTCGTGAACCTGCTCCTCCCGACTCGCCTCTGGGTGACGGAGCTCGAGCCGGGGGTCGGCGGCGACGTGGATGCGCTCGTCGCGCGGGTCCCGGCGACGCCGGGCGCGAAGCCACCCCCCGACCTTCGCGCGGCGTACCTGGCGCTCCTCGCGCGCCTCTCGAAGGGGCTCTACCCGGTCCGCGACGGGGAGATCGCGTTCGACGAGTTCACCGCCATCTATCCGGTCGGTACCTTCAACGAGTACACGACCTGGAACGGCAAGCGCATCCCGGACTATCCCACGCCAGGCCGCCGCACGCTCACGACCCACCAGCGGTCACTCACCGTCGATCACATTCCGACCGACGAGTCGTACAGCTATTCGCCGTGGCTGCCCTACATGCACGTCGGCACCAACATGCACAACTCCTTCCACACGCTGTGGTGGCAGATGGAGCGGGCCCACACGGGGTTCCTGCCGGCTGCATGGCGGGGCGGGGATCATGACGACCGCGACGGCAAGCCCTACCGCTATCTCTGGCTGCTCTCGCGCGGACCGATGTCGCACGGATGCACGCACGTGAACGCCGGGCACATCGCCGAGCTGCGCCAGCTCCTGCCGGCGGAGACGGAGCGCCTCTACGACGTGAACGTGTTCTACAACCAATCGCAGCTCTACGACGTGTTCGACATCGACGGCGACCTCACGCCGGAAGTCATGGGGGTGCGGTACTTCATCGCCTACTCGCTGCGTGACAAGACGCCGGACCAGCTGCGCGCGCCGTTGGAGCGTCGCGCCTACTATGCGTGGCTCTACGCCGGCGACCTCGACTACGACGCCGCGGACCACGGAGTCTTCCACGACGTGCGGGACGGACGTTTCGTTGGCCGGGACGCCGTGATCGGGCGCCAGTACGAGAGCCTCGCGCTCCGCGAGGCGGCCTACGAGCCCGAGCGCGTGCAGTTCTATCGTCTCGTCGACATCCCGTTCGTGCGCGAGCTGCGCAAGGTGAGCGTGGAGCATCCGTTCCCGGGGCTCGCGCTCGCCACAGGCGGGGCCGGCGCCGTGTCGCAGTAGGTGGACGCCGACCTCACGCCCGCGCGCGAGCCACTCTCCGTCCTGGAGCGCGGGCTCAACCTGTTCACCGACGTCCGTTCGGGCGAGGGTCTCACCGGCATCGTCATGTTCGCCAACGTCTTCCTCATCCTGTGCGCATACTACTTCGTGAAGGCGCTGCGCGACGGATGGATCGCCGTCTCGGAGGTGGCCGGACTCTC
The DNA here is from genome assembly GCA_035476275.1 of Binatus sp. (SeqCode). Taxonomy (GTDB): domain Bacteria; phylum Desulfobacterota; class Binatia; order DP-6; family DP-6; genus DP-23. The sequence continues at coordinate 2,747 of DATILR010000178.1, forward strand.
CCAGGTCGAGCTCAAGGCCTACACGAGCTTCGCGCAGAGCCTGCTCCTCTGCGGCGTCGTGGCCATCTACGCGCGCCTGTCCGCGCGCTGGCCGCGCCGCACCCTCATCACACGCGTGACGCTCGTCTGTATCGCGAACCTGGTGCTCTTCTGGCTGCTCGAGCCGGGCTTCCTGTTCACGAACCTCCCGGGCGCAGGTGTCGTCTTCTACCTCTGGGTCGGCATGTTCGGAGTCTTCGTCGTGGCGCAGTTCTGGACGTTCGCCGCCGATCTGTATGCGGGCGAGCGCGGCAAGCGCCTGCTGCCGCTCATCGCCGTCGGGGCGACGGCTGGCGCCACGTTCGGCTCGTTCCTGACGCAGCACCTCCTCCGCTCGGGTCTGGTCGACAGCGGGACGCTCCTCCTGATCGCCATAATCCCGCTGGTGGGATCGATCCTGCTCACGCGGCTCGCGGACGCGCGCGGGCCGGTCGGCGGGATGCACGTCGAGCGGACGGCGCCGGCGGTGAGCCGCGCCCCGAGGGGCTCGGGCGCGCTCGATCTGATCCTCCGGCATCGCTACCTCATGGCAGTGGCGACGGTCGCGATGCTCACGAACTGGGTGAACACGAACGGCGAGAACCTCCTCTTCCGCGTCCTCCAGGAGTCGCTGCGGGAGGACGTCGCGGCGCGGGGGATCGCCGGTACGGTCGCGCTCCGCGCGTTCGTCCGCGACGGGACCACCGCGTTCTACGGCAACTACTTCTTCTGGGTGAACCTGTGCGCGCTCCTCGCACAGGCTCTGCTCGCGTCGCGTCTCCTGCGCTGGGGCGGGATCGGCGCCGTGCTGCTCTGCCTGCCGATCATCTCGCTCATCTCGTATTCGACCATGGCGGTGCTCCCCGTGCTCGGAGTCGTACGCGTGACGAAGATCGCGGAGAACGCGACGAACTATTCGATCGACAACACGGCCCGTCAGGTGATCTGGCTGCCGACCACGACCGAGATGAAATACTGGACCAAGCCCGCGATGGATTCGCTGTTCCTGCGCCTGGGCGACGGGATGGCCGCACTCACCATCCTGGTCGGCCTGCAGCTCCTGCATCTCTCGACGGGAAGCCTGGCGCTCGTGAACGTCGGCCTGGTGGGCTGCTGGCTCGGTGCCGCGGTTGTGATCGTGCTCGAGTACAGGCGTCTGATGCAGGCCGGCACGCCGGCGCCCATCGCCTGAGACCCGCGACTCGTCGGCGGAACTCTGCTAGAGGCCCGCCATGGCCGCTCTCGCGGAGCGCTGGCAGCGCACGCTCGGTATCGAGCCGGGCGAGGAGCGCGTGCTCCTCGCCGGAGCGGTCGCCCTGTTCCTCGTCCAATGGGCGGCGGTCTCCGCCACCAATGTCGCCGAGACGGTTTTCCTGAAGCGCGTCGGCGTCGAGCGCCTGCCGATTGTCTTCCTGGTGAACTCCTTATTGCTCGCCGGCTCGAGCGTCGCCGTGGGGCGCATGGCCGCACGCCTCGACCAGCGGCTCCTGCTGCTGCGCGTGCTCGTGCTGCTCGGGCTCGTGCTGCTGCCGCTCTGGCTGCTGGTCGTCGGACAGGTGACGAGCGCATACGCCATCCTGGTCGTGGTCGCGAAGCAGCTGGACGCGATCGCGGTGCTGGTATTCTGGACCGCCCTCGGCGGACTCGTCACCGGGCGGCAGGGGAAGCGCCTCTTCGGGCTCATCACCGCGGGCGGCACGCTCGGCACGATCTGCGGCAGCTTCGCCTCGGCGCCGCTCGCACGTGCGTTCGGGATCCCGACCTTGCTCCCGATGGCCGCGCTGCTGCTCGGCCTCGGTGCTCTCGCGACGCTCCCGCTTCGCCGCTGGCAACCTGCGCGCGCGCGACCGGTGCGGCGTGAAGACACCGCCAGCCGGCGACTCCGGGGTCTCTGGCGCGGCGGGCTCTTTCGCGTCCTCGTGGTCTCATCGCTGCTCGCCGGGGTGCTGGGCCCGATGCTCTACTTCGAGTTCTCGTATGTCGCCGACCTGGCCACCCGGGGCGCGAGCGGCGAGCAACGGCTCCTCGCGCTATACGCGGCGATCCGCGGCTGGATGAACGTGGGCGTGCTGGTCATCCAGATCTTCGGCACCTCGGCACTCTTTCGCCAGATCGGCGTGCCGCTGGCTGCGGCGGTTTCGCCACTCATCTACCTTCTGGGCCTGGCCGGACTCTCCCTGCGCCTGAGTCTTCCCGCGGGAGTCGGTGCCATGGCGGGGACGACGCTGCAGGACCACGCCATCTCCGACCCGGCGCAGCGCATCCTGCTGACCCTCTTTCCGGAGCGCTGGCGAGCGGCCGTGACCGCCCTGGTCGACGGGGTGGCCAAGCGGGTGGGCGCTGTCGCGGGCAACCTGATCGTGATCGCGATTCTGGGGTTCGGGACGCCAGCGTGGGTCGGCTGGATCGGTCTGCCAGTCGCGGGCCTGTGGCTGCTGCTCGCGGCCCTGCTCTGGTGGCAGTATCCCACCCTGCTGCTCGCGATGGCCGGCCCCGATCACGCCGGCGCCGGGACACCGAAACCGCTCGCCGCGCTGCTCGACGCGTCCACGCTGCGGGGGCTCGGCAAGAGTCTCGAGAGCCCCGACCTCGCGCGCTGTCGCGCGGCGTGCGCACTCGTCCTCGAGGCGCCGCGGAGCCGCGCCGTGGCGACGCTGGCACGCGCACTGGGGACGGCTCCGCCCGCGAATCGGCGACTGCTGATCACGGCGCTCGATCGGATCCTGGAGGAGGAGCCGGTCCTCAGTACCTCCGCGGCCCGACAGGTGGCGGCGCTGCTGGCGGAGCCGGAGACACTCGCGCCGATCGACCGTGCGAACCTCGTGCAGGCCTACGCGCGGCTGCTCGGCCCGGCGGCGGCGGAGCCCGGGTGGCGCGGAGTTCTCGAGAAGGCCGCGCGCGACGAGCGCGGGGCCGTGCGCCTCGCCGCAGTGGCGGCGATCTGCCGCCTCGAACGCGGTGAGGACCTCGAGCGGGTCCTTGCCACGGCGCTCGAGAGCGACGACGCGGCGACGCGGCAGATCGTCGGCGAAGAGCTCCGCGCCGAGCTGCTGCGCCGTGACGCAGAACCCGAATCAGCCGATGCTACCCGGCATCTGCAGCGCCTGGCGGCCCGCCTGGAATACCCCGACGACCGGCCGCACGCCGCGCTCGCGCTCGCGGACGTCGCCGAAAGACACCGTGGGCGGGTCGCCGCCCAGTCGGCGGTGCTCCTCTCCCATCGGGACGACCGCGACGTGCGGGTGCGCACGGCGGTGCTGCGCTTCGTCGGCGCGTCGCATCTCGACACCGAGGCGCGGTGGGCGGCGGCGCGCCTCGCCGCGCCCGACGTCGGCGAGGCCGCCGCGGCGCAGGGAGCGCTGCGAGCACTCGGGCCCGCGGCCGTCGAGGCG
>DATILR010000179.1:0-2114 GCA_035476275.1 Binatus sp. (SeqCode)
CCCCCGAACTGCGCCGGCGGGCGCTCGACCGGCTGGCCGTGCGCGTCCTTGCCGTGGTCGACCCACCACCGGTTCTCGACGTTGGGCCGGTCACCCTTCCCCCCCATGCGAGCGAAGGTAGCGAAGCGCCGGGGGAGCTACAAGCTCCGGCCGGACGGCGTCGTGCCGTCCTCGCCGCCGCGCGCCTCGTCTCCGGGCGCGTCGGTCCCGAGGCTCCTGGCGAGCAGGTTCAGGAAGAGGCCGACGTCGGTCACGATGCCGGTCGACTCGACCGAGCCGCGATCGGCGAGCTTGGTCACCACCGCCGGGCTGATGTCGACGCAGATCAGCCGCACCCCGGCTGGCGTCATGTTCCCGACGCCGATCGAATGCAGCATCGACGAGAGCATCAGGATCATCTCGGCGCCGGCGATCAGGCGCGTGTACTCCTCCTGGGCGCGGAGGAGGTCCATCACCGTATCGGGCAGCGGTCCATCGTCGCGGATCGAGCCGGCGAGGACGAACGGCACTCCGCGCGCGACGCACTCGTAGAAGATCCCGCTCTGTACCAGTCCGTGGCGCACCGCCTGGGCGATGCCCCCGTGGCCGCGCACGAGGTTGATGACCTTCAGATGATTGCGATGCCCGCCCTCGACGCCCACGCCCCGCTTCAGGTCCACGCCGAGCGACGTCCCGAAGAGGCTCTCCTCCAGGTCGTGGACGGCGAACCCGTTGCCCCCGAGAAGCGCCTGGACGTAGCCGTCACGGACCAGGCGAGCGAGGTGCGGACCGCCACCGGTGTGGATCACGACCGGCCCGGCGACCACGGCGATCTTCCCGCCCCGCTCGCGGATGCGGCGCATCTCCCACGCGATCCGCTCCACCGCCACCTCCACGCGCCGCTCGCTGGAGACGCCGGCGGCCATGAACTCGAAGGTGGCGCCCGACGACCGCACGTGCGTCGGATGGGTGCGTACGCCCTCGATGCCGCTGACGACGCGGTCCCCCACCCGGAGGTCGCGGAGCAGCTTGCAGACGACCCGCGGCGCCTCGGGAGGACCGTCGGCGACCAGCACCGCATCCATGCGCTGCCGCTGTGCGCGAATCCAGCGCCCGTGGATGCGCGCGTCGGTCGGATAGATGGTCGTGCCGTAAAAGTCCTGGGGCGCGACGCCCGGCTGGGTCACGACCTCGAGACGGGCATCGGCATCGGGGCGCGCCACCCGCGCGCCCATCTGGATGAGCTGGGTGAGGATCGCCTCCAGCCGCTCCGCGGACGGCGCGACCACCCGCAGCCGGGCCACGGAATCCTGATCGTGCCGGAGCCCCGGCTGGAAGCCGAGCAGATCGAAACCACCGCCACCCTCGGTGATGCAGTCGAGGATCGTGTTCATGAGGCCCGAATCGAGGAGGTGGCCCTGCACCTCGATCATGCGGTCGCGGACGCCAGGCAGGCCCCGGGAGGACCCCGGGGGCACACCGCTCCGGTCCGTCAGGCGGAGCGCGAGACACTTGGCGGCGCCGCCGGCGAGCATGAACTCGCTGAGTGGACAGACGACCACCTCGTAGCCCCAGGTTCCGAGCTGCCGGCGGAGCCCCTCGCTCGCGAAGTTCGTGATGAAGGAGCCGTTGGTCACCACGGCGTTGCAGGCGAAGCCGAGCGCGTCGGTGGCGTCGACCTCGAAGCGATCCCGCGCCGCCACGCGGCTGGCGATCGTCTCGACCGACTCGCGGTCGAAGGCGTCGGGATAGTAGAGGACGCGGCCGCCGGGCAGGGCGCAGAAGCAGGTGTCGAGGTGGTAGAAGCGCTCGTCGACGAGACGGAGGGGCACCACCTCGATGTCGAGCAGCTCGGCGAGATCGCGGTGGGCCTGGAGCGAGGTGCGGACCCCGTAGCCGCCCCACAGGAGCGCCTCCCCGGGCTGGAAGAGCGCGTCGCCCTCACCCTCGAAGGTCGCGTCGGCCGGGAGCTCGGCGATCCGGTAGAGGCGCTCCCGGAACCAGGCGGTCACGTGCGGCGTCTCGGGCTGGCGCTGCGGCACCCGGAAGCGGGTCGGGACGAACGTCTCGCCGTGGACCAGCCCCGCGTTGGCCGTGAACGGCATGTCGGGGAGGCCCGGAACGGGCTCGACGAA
>DATILR010000180.1:0-2606 GCA_035476275.1 Binatus sp. (SeqCode)
GCAGGGCGCGGCGGCCAGCATCCAGCTCGGCCACGCCGGGCCCGTGGCCGCGAGTACCGGACGCCGTGGCCTGGCGCCCTCCCGGGTGTTCACTCCGCAGGCCATGCGGTTCACGCGCGCGATCACCGAGGCGGACATCGATCGGATCACCGCCGACTTCGCGCGCGCCGCCCGGCTGGCCACCGGCGCCGGGTTCGATGCCGTCGAGCTCCACTTCGGGCACGGCTATCTTCTGAGCGCCTTCCTCAGCCCGAGGCTCAACAGGCGGACCGATAGCTGGGGCGGGAGCATCGCCAACCGCGCCCGCTTCGCCCGTCAGGTCGCCACGGCGGTGCGGGAGGCGGTGGGCAGCCGCGCCGCCGTGATCGCCAAGCTCAACATGGCCGATGGCGTCCCCGGCGGACTGTGGATCGACGAGAGCATCGAGGCCGCCCGGCTGCTCGAGACAGACGGGGCACTCGACGCGCTCGAGCTGACCGGGGGCAGCTCGTTCCAGAACCCGATGTACCTCTTCCGCGGTGAGCCGCCGATCCGCGAGATGGCGGCGGTGTTCCCGCTGCCGCTGCGGCTCGGCTTCAGGCTCACCGCCAGGCGCTTCATGCCTCACTACCCCTTCGAGGAGGCGTTCTTCCTGCCCTACGCGCGTCAGTTCCGGGCGGTGCTCGAGATGCCGCTCATCCTCCTGGGCGGCATCAACCGCCTCGAGACGGTCCACCGGGCGCTTGCCGACGGCTTCTCCTTCGTCGCTATGGGACGGGCGCTGCTCCGCGAGCCGGCACTCGTCGATCGCTGGCAGAAGGGTGACGCGCGCGAGGCGACCTGCATCCACTGCAACAAGTGCATCCCGACCATCTACTCGGGTACCCACTGCGTCCTCGTCGCGCCCAACGAGCGTCCCGGTCGCTCCTCCTAGCCTCTTGCACCGGGCGTGGCTCGCGGATTACCGTGCCGACGTGAAACCCACCGGACGCGTCACCAAGACCTTCCCCGTCTTCGACTGCGACGCCCACATCAACGACCCGAACGAGATCTGGACGACGTACGTCGCACCCGAGTACCGCGAGCTCGTCCGCACCGCCTACTGGAAGGACGAGACGCAGACCCTGCTGAACGGCCGCACGCCGACCATCGGTGGCGGTGGCTACGAGTTCCCGAGCTACAACCCGATCTGCATCGCCGGCCCGCAGATGGACAAGCGGGTGATGCGGAAGCTCCAGCAGATGCGGCTCACCGCCGAGCAGAAGCGGTACCTCGAGCACCCCGGCGCGTACGATCCGAAGGCGCGTCTCAAAGAGATGGACCTCATGGGCATCGACCAGGTGATGATCATCCCGACGATGCTCGTGATGAACTACCCGTTCATCGAGAACGTCGAGGCGGCCCATGCGCTCGCCCGCGCCTACAACGACTGGGCCAAGGACTTCTGCAGCGCCGCGCCCGACCGTCTTTTCCCCGCCGGCTGGCTCCCGCTGCAGAACGTCCCGTACACCTGCCAGGAGCTCGAGCGGATCGCGGGAATGGGCTTCCGCGTGGCCCTCGTCCGACCGATCGACGCGCGGGGCAAGTACCCGAACTACATCTTCCCGACGACGACGGGTGGCGCCCCCACCAGCACCATGGACCGCGTCTTCCGGACGTTCGAGGAGACGGGGATCGTCCTCGGCATGCACACCTTCCCGGCGAACAACCCCGAGATGGGCCGCGGGATGTTCCTCACCACTCCCCCGCTCAATGTGACCTCACCGGGCGAGCTGATCGTCCGGACGGGCGGCGCGCTCGGCGGCGCCGGCGGCGGCGCCGAGGCCGGCGGGCGGATGGTCGACTCGCAGACCCTCAGCTTCGTCTACGAGGCGGTGGTCTGGCTCGCGCAGGTACTGCTCTCGGGGATGCTCGACCTCTATCCCCGACTCCGCATGGCAATCTTCGAGTCGAACGCCAGCTGGCTCCCCCAGCTCCTCGAGCACTGGGACCGCCTCTTCAAGCTCTACGCCAACGAGCGTCCGCTGCAGAGCGACCGCCTCCCGAGCCAGGCCTTCGCCCAGCAGTGTTTCATCGCCTTCGAGTCGGACGAGAGCCCCGTCTTCCGGCAGTGGGACCGCTTCGCCGACGTGGGCGTGTGGTCCTCCGACGCGTACCACCACGACGGCGCGGATTCGTGGAGCGCCATCCGGGAGATGGTGGCCGCCGGTACGCCCGAGGAGGTGCAGGCGAAGCTCCTCGGCGAGAACGCGCGACGGATGTACGGGATCGAGGGCAAGCTCTTCGTCACCGAGGAGCCGGCGCCGCTCGAACGCCCGGCATGGTTCCCCTCCGGAGAGCAGCTCGCGGAATGGGCCGAGGGAGAGGCCAACCCCCGGGCTCACGGGGTCACGAAATTCGACCTCAATCGCCTCGACCCGCGCCTGCTCATGCAGGCGCTGCGACCGTACTAGCTGTCGAGACCCAGGTGTTCGGCGAAGCCCGAGGGCAACGCGGCGGGGTCGTGCTGCGGGAAGGCGCACGAGAGGACGCGCGCGCCCCGCGAACACGGGAACGCGGACGTGACCTCGACGTGGCTCTTGCCGGGCAGGTTCAGGACGGCGAGCTTCACCGTCCCGGGTGGCGCC
>DATILR010000181.1:0-5652 GCA_035476275.1 Binatus sp. (SeqCode)
TACTTCGGAGACCCGCCCGATGCGTTCCGTGTCGTGGACGCGGTCAGGCAGTTCTGCCCTCACGTCCTGGCGGTCACGGGGAACCTCGACATGCCCACCGTCATCGACGCCTTCCGCGACGCAGGCATCTCGCTCCATGGCGAGGGACGGCGCTTCGGCTCCCTCGGCATCTTCGGCTGCGGGGGCTCGAACGTGACCCCGATGGACACCCCGACCGAGCTGACCGAGGAGGAGCTGCGCGAGGTGCTGGAGGCGGGACATGAGGCCGTCGCCGATGCGCCCCGTCGTCTCATGGTCTGCCACACGCCGCCGTACGACACCCGGCTCGATCGCCTGATGAACGGCCGGCCCGTGGGCAGCCCGGCGGTGCGCCACTTCATCGAAGCGCACCAGCCCGACGTCGCCCTGGTGGGGCACATCCACGAAGGTCGGGGCACCGATCGGATCGGCCGCACCGTCGTCCTCAACGCGGGCGCGCTGCGCGACGGCGGCTACGTGGTCGTCGAGGACGACGACCGCGGGCTCACCGCCGCGTTGCAGAGCTTCCGGCGGGCCGCGGACTGAGCCCGACGTGATGCCGGAGTCCCTGCCGTTCCTCCGCGTCGACCACGTCTCGATCGCGGTGCGTGAAATGGAACCGGCGCTCGCCTTCTTCCGCCGCTTATTGCCGATCCGCATGCGGGAGGCCCCGCGGCCCGGATACGATGGGCAATTCACGTGGGCCGACTTCCTCGTCGGCGACCGGAAGATCGAGCTGATCGAGAGCGCCCGATCGGGGAGCTTCGTCGACCGATTCATCGCACGGCGTGGCGAGGGGTTCCACCACCTGTCGCTCGACGTGCAGGAGCGGCGGCTCGACGATCACGTGGCGTTCCTCGAGCACGCGGGGCTCCGCATCGTCGACCGCGGCGACTACGGCAACGGCGACAAGACGGCCTTCATCTCTCCGCGTTCGACGCCCGGCATCCTCGTGCAGTTCTGGCAGGTGCCGGGGTTTTGCGGTGCGCCACCCGCCGACGTTCCCTCCGATCCGGTGGCCACCCGGGACGGCGTACGCTTCCGCGTCGACCATCTGGCACTCGCCGTGCGCTCGATCGACGCGACCCTCGCCTGGTTTCAGCGCTTCTTTCCCGTCGAGGTCACGCGTCCCAAGCACCTCGGCTGGGACGGCAGTCACCACCTCCTCCACTTCTGGCTCGCCGACTACAAGTTCGAGCTGCTGGAGCCAACCCGCGCCGAGAGCTTCGTCGAGCGCTTCCTCGCGCGGCGAGGCGAAGGCTTCCATCACCTCGCCATCGACGTCGACCGGCTGGACCTCCTGGCGGAGCGCCTCGCCGCAGACGGCGTGACGCTGGTTGGCAGCACGGAGATCGCGGGCGGCCGGAAGACCGCCTTCGTCCACCCGCGTGACGCGTACGGGGTGCTGGTCCAGTTCCGGGAAGAGCCGGAGTTCGGCGGACCGCGCCGCCGGTAGATCGCGACCATGCCGGTCCGTGCGGTCACCCTGGACGCGGGCGGCACCTTGATCGAGGTGGCCGAGCCGGTGGGGACGACCTACGCCCGCATTGCCAGCCGGCACGGCATCCAGCTCGATGCCAGTGCTCTGGAGCAACGTTTCCGCGAGAGCTTCGCCGCTGCCCCACCGCTCGCGTTCCCGGCCATTCACCCATCACGGATCGAGGCCGCGGAACGCGGCTGGTGGGAAGCGGTCGTCCGGGGAGCCTTCGGGCCGAGCGCACATCATGCGGCGTTCGCGGCTTGCTTTGCGGAACTCTATGCGCACTACTCGCGCGCCCAGGCCTGGCGCCTGTTTCCGGACGTGCTACCGACCCTGCGTGCGCTCCGCTCGCGCTCCTTCCGCCTCGCGGTACTCTCCAATTTCGACGGACGTCTCGTGGCCCTCCTCGTCGAGCTGGGCCTCACCCCGCTCGTCGATCACGTGCTCCACTCGACGGCCGCCGGCGTCGCGAAGCCCGATGTCGCCTTCTTCGACGCAGCGCGTGTCGCTCTTCACACGCGGCCGGAAGAAACGCTGCACGTGGGAGATGGTCTCGCCGAAGATGTCGAGGGAGCCCAGGCCGCGGGATGTCACGCGGTGCTCCTCGATCGCAGCGGGCTACGATCGCGCCTGACATCCGCGTCGACGATCGTGACTCTGACGCAGCTTCCCATGCTCGTTGCCGCATTCGGCTGAAGCACGAGCGCACGTGCTCGAGCAACGTCCCTGCTTTCTTCGTCAGCGGCTTGTCTGCTGCATGAGTCATTGTGACTCACACATCACCTTGCATGCTCGCCCGCCCGCGCAAAAAACGGGCACCGGTGTGTGGAGATTTCCAGCGGTGACGCGAACGAGGCCCCGCCAGCAGTGCGCCCTTGTGCCGGCACGGAGCTTGCTGCTGTGCGCGGTGGGAGCTTCGAACATGCTCGACCGCACATTGAATGGGACACGTTGCTTGACGATCCGGCCCATCGCGCACCATGGAGGGTATCTCCCTCCGAAGATGGAAGGTACGATCCGTTACACGTGCGAGAACATCGGGCGCACGCTCGTACGGGTCGACTTCGACTCCGGGGCCTCGCTCATGGTGCTCGCGGACGACGTCACGCCCGCCGTCTGCAAGGAATAGGCGCCCGAGTCACCCGCGGCTAGGGCGTCGCCGGGGCCGATGCGCTCCGGTTCCACAGCCAGGAGAGCCATCCGGCTGCGGCGACGTCTCGATCCGCGATCACCGCCACGCGGCCCAGCTCCTGGTCGCCCCGACGGACCACCACGTCACCCAGTGACTGACCGCGTCGCACCGGCGGCTGCACGACGCGCGGCAGCCGCGGTTCGACGGCGAGGGTCTGCTCGTCCGCGCCCTTGACCAGCAGCCGGATGTCCTGCAGCGCCACGGCCTTGACCGCAACGCCCGCCGTGCCGGCAACCGGAACCTCGCCGACGGCGCCGCCCCGCTTCACCGGCGACACCAGCCGGTAGCTCGCGAACGCGTCGTTCATCAGACGGGCCGCCTCGGAGAAGGACTCCCCCTTCGTGGGGAGCCCGAGCACCACGGCGATGAGGTTCAGCTGGTTCCGGCTCGCGGTCGCGGTGACGCAGAAGCCCGCCTCGCGATAGTACCCCGTCTTCAGTCCCGTCGCCCCCGGAAAGGTGCGGACGAGATGGTTGGTGTTCGCCATCTGGAGCGTGTCGTTCCGGAAGCCGGCGCTCGGACTGCCGGCCCAGCGCATGACCTCGGGAAAGCGCATGAGCTCGCGCCCCAGGACCGCGAGATCGTGCGCGCTCGACAGATCGGCCGTCTGCCCGCGGGCGGGCGGCAGCCCGTGGACGCTCTGGTAGACGGTGTCCGTCAGCCCGAGCGTCTTGGCGCGCGCGTTCATCTGGTCGACGAAGGCCGCCGTCGACCCCGCCAGGTGCTCCGCGACCGCCACCGCGGCATCGTTGGCCGAGGCGATCATGATCGATTCGAGCATCTCCCCGAGGGAGAAGACCTCTCCCTCTCGCAGATAGACCTGGGAACCCCCGATCCGGCTCGCCCACGCCGAAGCCTGTATGGGCTCGTCGAGCTTGGCCGTCCCGGCCCGTACGCGCTCCATGGCGAGGAGCACGGTCATCATCTTGGTCATTGACGCGGGGGGCCACCGTCGGTGGGCGTCCTTCTCGGCCAGCACGGTTCCGCTGTCCGCGTCGACCACGTAGTAGGCAACCGGTTCAGCGGCTCGCGCCGGGATGCCCCCACCCAACGTGCAGCACGCCAGCGCGACGATCGCGATCGTCCTCCTCCACATCCTCACCACCTCCGGGGCACGCGCTGCCCCGCCAGTCGCCTTCAACAGCCCAGAACGGACAAGGCCTCGGTACGTCGGATCAGCTGATCGGGTTCGGCCCGGATCACGTGTCCCGCACCGTCGAGCTCCCCGTCGAGCAAGAGTCCCCCGACGTCACCCGCACGGCGCAGGAATGAGACGAACGCCTCACGCGTGAGGCGCTGGGGCACGTACCCCCGCCCGTGTACCAGGTCACCCCACACCGGCCCGACCGCTCCGTCGTGCGTCCACACGAAGAGCGTCCAGCCCCAGTCCCAGCGACCGCCCAGGTACTCCCCCGTGGTCCGCCGGGCCGGCGGTCGCCAGAAGATGAGGAAGCCAGCCGATCGGCCGAGCGCCTGCAGCGCGGCCAGTGGCCGCGAACGGAGCGCCGCCGTCCGGTAACCCGCGAGCACCTTGGCGCGCCGGCGGGCGGCGAAGTCGACCCGGATGACCTTGGCACGCGGCTCCAGCAAGGCGCACGAAAACTAGCAGCGGGCTCACACAAGGTCAACGAAAAGTGTGAAATTTCGCTGCGCGAATCGCTCAGTGACCGTAGCGCGTGTCGGCCTGTGCCGCGAGCTGCTCCAGCAACCGCTGCTCGGCCTGGCGGTAGGCTACCGCGCGCAGCATCTGCTGTGTCTGTTGGGCGAGCGGTACGGAGGCGATCACCCCCGCGAGCTCCGCCGCCGAGAGGCGCTCGATGCCGTTCACCATCTCCGTGATCACAGCGTCCGGCAGTTCCGGAACCTCGATCCGCTCCGCCATCGCCAGCGGGGACTCGAAATGGCGCGCGAACTGCTCCTTGGCTTCCGCACGTTCCTCCGGCGTGCAGACGACGTTCAGCTTCTGCGCCGCGACATCGAACAGCCTGTCGAAGGCCTGCAGCAACGCTTCCCGTGCCGTCATATCGAAACAGTGTAGTCACGGACGCCGACGCTGTCACCCCCGGCCTGTCGAATTTGACACGGGCGGTCACCCCTCCTACGCTCCGCACATGCGCCGCGCGGTGGCCGTCGGTCTTTTCGCCCTGGCGGTCGCGGCCCCGCGCTGGGGGTCGGCCGACGACGCGTCCGACCAGGCGGCGGCCCGTGCCGAGGTGGCAGCCAAGCGGGCAGAGGATGCCGCCGCTCGCAGCGAGGAGGCGGCCACGCGGGTCGAGGAGGCTGCGCGGCGTCTCGAACGCCTCCTCGACGCGCTCGATCGCGAGACCTCCGGGCGCCGCGCACCCTAGGACGGCGGTTGCCCGATCGCGCTTGCGGCGGGCTGCCGGAGGTTGCTACAGCGCGACCTCATGGACGGGACGCGCTCCATGGGCGAGTCGATCGCACGCAAGGCCGCCGACGCACACGCCGCGCGGGTCGACGGCGGCGCCATCGTCGGCGAGGTGCTGCGCGAGCAGGGAGTCCGCCATCTCTTCGCGCTGAACGGGGGCCACACCTGGCCCATCCTCGCCCGCCTGCGAGAGAACGGCGTGCAGATGATTCACATGCGCCACGAGCAGTCGTGCGCGTACGCCGCCGACGGCTATGCCCGTACCTGCGGCCGACCGGGAGTGCTCTCCGTCACCGCCGGCTGCGGACTCACGAACGCGGTCACGGGGCTCTGCGTCGCCGGGCTCACCGGCAGCGCGGTCGTCTGTCTCGCCGGACAGCACCCGACCTCGGAGGACCAGCTCGGCTCCTTCCAGGAAGCTTACGGCTCGGAGATCTGCCGCACGTTCTCCAAGTTCACGAAGCGCGTCCTCGACTGGACCACGATCGGGCTCGACGTGCGGATGGCGTTCCGGGAGGCCACGAGCCCGCCGCCCGGGCCGACGTTGGTCGAGATTCCCACCAACATCCTCTA
>DATILR010000182.1:0-8732 GCA_035476275.1 Binatus sp. (SeqCode)
TGGTGTCGCCGTCGAATCGCGTGTACCAGCAGATCGACGTGCGGTAGTCGGGATCCGCCGGGCACCCCCTCAGCCGCACCGTTCCCTCCCGCTTGAACTCGCCAGCGTCCGCGACCGGTCCGCCGGAGTCGCCGAAGCCGACGATGGTCGCCGCGTGCCGGCGCGGCGTGAACCGCGCCAGCCTCGCGGGCGCGATGTCGAGGATCGGGTCGACGAGCTCGACGAGGGCGATGTCGTTCAGCGTATCGTCGTTGAAGAGCGGATGGATGTGGAGCGTGCGCACCGCGTAGCGCTGTCCCGCAAAGACGACCTGGATGGAGGCTCGTGTCGTATGGTTGCGGATCGTTGGAGTCGAGCAGCTGCTCATCGCTGAAGAGGCAATGCGCAGCGGTCAGGAAGAGCGAAGGAGAAATCAGCGTTCCGGTGCAGAACGGCTTGGGGTCCACCCACCTCGCCCCGGTGATCCCGCCGACCTCCGGATAGCCGTCGGTGATCACACCGCCGACGATCTGCGCGAGGATCATGGAGGAGAGGAGCCAGTGTGGCATGCTCCCCGAGCAGTAGGGCACGCGCATCCGCCGGATGAATCCCGCACGCACGGGAATTGCGCGTCAAAAGGTCAGTGAGGGCGATCGGGCACTGAAGATCGCGCGCTCGCGCACGTGACGCTGGGGCTCGACTACGTGCTGTGGGGGATGGAGCCGTTCGGCTACCATCTCACCAGCCTCGTCGTTCACGCCGCCAACGGAGCGACGCGATGTCGTCGCGGCTTTCTTCCTGCTCTCGACCCTGCTCTGCTACCTGCGCGCACAACGTGCTCAGCCGCAACAGCCAGGGGCGCGGCTGCCGCCCAACTCCTGCGCTCCCGGGACTCCTTCGTTCTACCAGAACGCGCGCGGAACGAGCCGGTACTCCCTCGCCTCGCGCGTGAGCTGCTCGCGGAAGTCGGGATGGGCGAGCGAGATGAGGGCCTTGGCCCGCTCGGCGACCGACTTCCCCTTGAGGTTCACGAGCCCGTACTCGGTGACGACGTACATGACGTCCGTGCGCGGCGTGGTCACGATGTTGCCGGGCGTCGGGCTGCTGACGATCCGGCTGCGCCGCTCCCCGCCCTTCTCGTACGTCGAGGCGAGGCACATGAACGCCTTGCCGCCCTCCGACGCATAGGCGCCGCGCACGAACTGCAGCTGTCCTCCCGTACCCGTCAGGTGGCGGTGCCCGTCCGATTCCGAGGCCGCCTGGCCCTGCAGGTCGATCTGGGTGGTGTTGTTGATCGACACCACGCGGGGATTGCGCATGATGTTCTCGGGGAGGTTCGTGTAGTCGACGGGATACCCCTGGGCGCCCGGGTTCCGGTCGACGAAATCGTAGGTGCGACGGGACCCGGCGGCGAAGGTGAACACGATCTGGTACGGGTTCAGGGCCTTGCGCGCCCCGGTGACGACGCCGGCCTCGACGAGGTCGACCATGCCGTCGACGAACATCTCGGTGTGCACGCCGAGGTCGCGAACGCCGGCGTCCTTCAGCACGGCGCAGACGGCGTTCGGCATCCCGCCGATGCCGATCTGGAGGCACGCGCCGTCCTCGATCTCCGCCGCGATGATGGTGGCCACGCGGCGGTCGATCTCGGTGATGGGCGGATTCGCGAGCTCCGGGATCGAGCCGCGGCCGCCATCGATCACGTAGTCGACCTCGCTCAGGTGCACGGCCTCCTGCTCGCCGTAGATGTACGGCATCGCCTCGCAGGTCTCGACGATGAGCACCTTGGCCCGTTCCGTCACGGCGCGCTCGTAGGCGACCGCGCCCCCGAAGTTGAAGTACCCGTGCGCATCCATCGGACAGGTCTTCAGGCAGACGACGTCGATCGGGTCGATGAAGCGGCGGTAGTAGGCGGGGGCCTCACCGAAGTTCATGGGGATGTAGTTGCAGCGGCCGTCGGTGTTGCAGCTGCGATCGTGAGCCGAGAAGTGCCAGTTGAACCAGAGGAAGTGCTCCCCGGTCGGGTCGACCTGCAGGACGGCCCGCGGCGTCAGCGAGAGGCAGGCGCGGATGCACACTCCGCGCAGCGCATCCTTCCGGCGGGCGAGGGCCTGATCGAACAGATCGGGCTGCCCCAGACCGCAGCCGAAGTCGACCCAGTCTCCCGACTTCACCAGTGCCGCGGCATCGTCCGGAGAGATCGTCTTGGTCCGAAGCTCCCCCGTCATGGCGCGGGACACTACGCCCACCGCGGCGGGACTGACAAGCTCGGCCGGTCCGCCCAGGGGCGGCACCCCGACCGCGAAGGGAGAGATCAGCCCCGCGGCCGACGAGGCTGCAGGCGCCAGAGCTGCGTGCGGATGTAGCCGGGGTCGAGCGAGAGCGCGTCGCAGATGGTGACGAAGGCAAAGGGCGACTCGGTCGTCTCGTCCTGGAACCACGCGTCCAGCTCTGCCAGCAGGCGGTGGCTCCGCCTGTTCGTCACTTCGCTGAACATGCGGTAGTCCCGCAGGGCCAGATCCAGCACCGCGAGCAGGAGACGCTGCGCCGGCCACGGCGGTTCGCGGTGCATGACGGCCACGAGGGCGGCGGCGCAGGTCACGTCGCCGTCGGTCATCGGCTCCTGCGTCGAGCGGAGCAGACGAGGGACGATGCGCGGATTCATGGCTAGCAAGGCGCCCGCCGGGCCATCCGATCAGCCTTCACCGCCTCCGCGACGCGAGAGCCCCCGCTCCTGCCTGCGACGGCGGCACGGGATGCTCAGGCCGTGGGCGCCCGACACCTCGTTCCCGGCACCGGGCAGAGATGGTAGGCATACCGGAGCATGCGCACCCGGGCGATTCGCATCCACGAGACCGGCGGCGCCGAAAGGCTGCGCTGGGAGGAGATCGAGATCGCTCCACCCGGGTCCGGCGAGGTCCTCGTGCGCCACACCGCGGTCGGGGTCAACTACATCGACGTCTACCATCGGACCGGCCTCTATCCCGTGCCGGGCCTTCCTGCCGTGCTCGGCGTGGAAGCCGCCGGCGTGGTGGAAGCGATCGGCCCGGGGGTGACCACCGTCGAGACCGGGGAGCTTGTCGCCTATGCTGGCGGTTCGCTGGGCGCCTATGCGGAACGGGCCCGTGTGCCGGCCGAGCGGCTCGTCCGCCTCCCGGCCTCGATCAGCGACGAGCAAGCTGCCGCGATGATGTTGAAGGGTCTGACCGCCCAGTACCTGCTCCGTCGCACGCACCGGGTGCAGCGTGGGGACACGATCCTCTTCCACGCCGCCGCCGGGGGTGTCGGCCTCATCGCCTGCCAGTGGGCCAAGCATCTGGGTGCCACCGTCATCGGCACCGTCGGCAGCGACGCCAAGGCCCCCCTCGCCCGGGCCAACGGCTGCGATCACGTGATCGTCTACACGCGCGAGCACTTCCCGGAGCGCGTGCGGGCGCTGACCGGTGGGGCGGGCGTCACCGTCGTCTACGACTCCGTGGGGCAGGCGACCTTCGACGACTCGCTCGACTGCCTCGCCCCCCTGGGGCTGATGGTGAGCTTCGGCAACGCGTCCGGCCCTGTCCCGCCGGTCAACCCGGCCATCCTGGCGATGAAGGGCTCGCTCTTCCTCACGCGGCCGACGCTCGTCACCTACACGGCGAAGCGCGAGGACCTGCTGGCGGCAGCCGAGGAGCTCTTCGGCGTCGTCGCGTCGGGCGCGGTCCGGGTGACGATCAACCACCGCTACCCGCTCGCCGAGGCGGTGGCGGCCCATCGCGCGCTCGAGCAGCGCGGGACGACCGGCTCGATCGTCCTCATCCCCTGATCATCGGACACGCGGCGCGCCCGGGCCTCCGTTCCGGATGGCGGACGCGATGGCGACCGCCGTGATCACCCGGAGGGCGACGCGCCGGCCAACGCGTCGGGGGCAGCAGACGGCGTTGGCCACGCTGGCACAGGGCGCACATCTGCGTGAGGCAAGCGCGACACAGAGCCGGCTGGGGCATTCTGCAACAACCCCCGAGATGCCGCGCGGCTCGGGGCCCACCGCCCGCGGCCGCGAGGCGACCCGGATCGGCCCGGAACGTGCACTCCAGCCGGGACCCTCGATGTCACCCGCACTACAGTCAGTGGATGCCTAGGCTGGGGCTCAGGCAGGGCGCAGCCGGTCACGGGGCGGCCAGCCGCGACGAGCGGATGCTCCGCGCGGCCTACTGGGTCGACGCGGCCAGCATTCTCCGCCGCCGTCTCGACCTCACGGCATCGCTCTTCCTGCTCTTCATGGGCGCCGCGATGCTGGCCGAGCTGCCCTCGCATCCCGAGCGGGCGCACATGGTCGGGGTCGTGTACGGGGCCGACCTCGCCGCCTGCCTGCTCGCGATGGCTGCCTGCCGGCTGCCCCGCCTTCGCCTCGCGCCGCGCGTGATCGGCGCTGTCCTCATGTCGGTCCTCGCCGCGCTGATGAGCGCCTACGACGCCTGGATCGGGAATCCCGCCGAGCCGCTCGCCATGGGCCTGGTGAGCCTCGTCACCAGCCTCGTCGTCCTCCTGCCCTGGGGCTGGCTCTGCCAGCTGGTGGTGGGCAGCGCGGCGCTCGCGACCTTCACGCTGACGGTCCCCTACCTCTCCCAGAGCGGCATGGTGATCCATTGCGTGCTCGTCCTGGCAGCCGCTGCCACGACGTCGGTCTGCGGCGCGCTCTTCCTCGACCGCTACCGCTACGAAGCCTTCCGGCGGAGCGCCCTCCACCGCGAGGAAGCGGAGATCGCCGAGGTGCTCCTGCACGTCGGCGAGGCGCTCACCCGACACCTCGATCAGCCCGATGTGCTCGAGTGCGTGAACCGCCTGACCGTCGAGGCGCTCCGGTGCGACTGGAGCAGCACGTACCTCTGGGACCCCGAGCGCCGCGTCTTCCGCCTGCGCGCCAACGCGGGAGCGACCCCCGAGGTGCGCAACTCGGTCGCACAGATCGACTTCGCCCCCGACCGCCTCCCCGGCCTGCAGGGATTCCGTCCCGGCGAGGTCATCGAGGTGGCGGACGTGGCGGGCCAACCCTCGCTCTTCGCCTCGCTTCTCGAGCGCTGGAGCATCTCCTCGATGCTGGCCGTGCCGATCTCGCGCGGCGACGAGATCGTCGGCAGCCTGGTCGTCGGCTACCGACGGAGCACGGGGCCCTTCTCCGACAAGCAGCGCCGCCTCGTGCTCGGCATCGCGCACGCCACCGCCCTGGCGCTCGAGAACGCCCGACTGATCACCGACCTCCAGGCCGCCAACCGGGTGAAGACGGAGTTCGTCTCCACCATGTCGCACGAGCTGCGCACGCCCCTCAACGTCATGCTCGGCTACGCCGAGATGGCGCAGGACGTGAACCTCGGCGAGCGCGATCGCCTGGCCTACGTCCATCGCATCCAGGGGGCCGGGCGGGATCTCCTGGACCTCATCGAGAGCACGCTCGAGGTCGGTCGGATGGAGGCGGGACGCGACGGCGTGCGGCTCGAGCCCGTGCCGGTGTCGGCCTTCTGCGACGAGGTCCGGCGCGCGTGCGCCTCGCTGCCCCGACGGGACGGCGTCCGGCTCGAATGGCCGGTGGCGCCGGGCGACGTCATCGTCCTGACCGATCCGCGCAAGCTGACGCTCGTCCTGCGGAACCTGGTCGGCAACGCCCTCAAGTTCACCGAGCAGGGCTGGGTGTGCGTGGAGGTGGAGGTCGACGGCCAGGGCCTCCTGCTGCGCGTGTCCGACACCGGGATCGGCATCCGCGCCGAGGACGCGGAGACGATCTTCGAGATGTTCCATCAGGCCGACAACTCGGATCGCCGGCGCTTCGGGGGATCGGGTCTCGGCCTCTACATCGTCCGGCGGTGCGTGGAGCAGCTCGGCGGGACGATCGCCGTCGAGAGCGCGCCGGGCCGGGGAGCGGCCTTCACGGTCCGCTTGCCGGCGCCCACGATGGTCTCCCGCCCCGTCGCCTCTGTCGAGTCTCCCGCGTCCGAGCTGGCCCTCTAGGCCCGACGCCTCTCCCGCGCGCGCCCCGGTGACCCGCCTTGCCGCGGGTTCCGGTTGTGGACTATCGGTCGTCCAGCCTCGCGCGCTTCCCCCTCGGCGTGACCGACTACCCCCGCCCAACCCCGCTTCCGCTTCCCCATCCCACCGGCCGGCAGCTCCGGCGCCGCGCGCTGCAGACCTTCCGGGTGACCGCGCGACACTTCCGTCGCTTGGCGGCCCGCCGGCTGTTGCACCGTCCCGTCTCGGAGCATGCCTTCGCCCGGCCCTTGCGGCGCACGTTCGAGGAGCTCGGTGGGACATTCGTGAAGTTCGGGCAGCTGATCGCCTCGGCGCCCGGGATCTTCGGCGACCCGGTGTCACGCGAATTCCGCTCCTGTCTGGACACCGGCCCTCCCGTATCGCTGGCGGAGGTCCGGGCGGCGATCGAGGCCACGCTCGGCCGCCCTCTCGAAGACGCGTTCGCCAGCTTCGAGGAGACGCCGATCGGGCGGGCGTCCATCGCCGTCGTCCACCGGGTGCGACTCCACGATGGCCGGCTGGCGGCCGTGAAGGTTCTGCGTCCCGGCATCGAGCTCTCGGTCGCCACCGACCTTCGCCTCATGGAGCCGCTCCTGGACTTCCTCTCGCGCCAGGTGGGGGTGGCGGCCGCCGGTCAGCTCGTGCGCGCGCTCGACGGCTTTCGTCAGCAGGTGTCCGAGGAGCTCGATCTCCGGAACGAGGCGCGCGCCATGACGCACTACCGCGAGCTCCTCCGGCGGGTCGACCTGCCGCTGGTGGTGGTGCCCGAGCCCTACCCGGAGCTCTCGGGGCCGCGCGTGCTGACCATGGAGTTCCTCGACGGCGTCCCGATCGACGATCTCCCGCGCATCGCGGAGCTGGGCATCGATCCCCGGCCGCTGATCGAGCAGAGCGTGCGGGGCTGGTTTCTCACCACCATCCGCTGGGGCGTCTTTCACGGTGACGTGCACGCCGGCAACCTGCTCCTGCTGCGCGACGGCCGCATCGCCGCCATCGACTGGGGGATCATGGGCCAGCTCGATCCCGACACGCACCGCTTCTTCCGGCGCGTGCTCCAGGCGGCGCTCGGCGACCAGACCGCCTGGGACGAGGTCGCGGCGCGCCTCGTCCAGGTCTACGGTCCCGCCATCCGCGATGGTCTCGGGCTCGACGACAGCGAGCTCGCCGGCTTCATCCGCGGGGTGATGGAGCCCATGCTCACCCGACCGTTCGGCGAGGCGAGCCTGGCCACTTTTCTCGCCGCCATGCAGGGCCAGGTCGCGAAGGCGCAGGGGCAGGCGATTCACGCCCGTTCCTGGCGGGCGCGCCTCGGCCGTCTCCGCGAGCAGCGCCGCCTCCACCGCGACGTCGCCGGCGCGATCGGCAGCGAGTTCGATCGGGGGACGTTCCTCCTCGGCAAGCAGCTGGCGTACTTCGAGCGCTACGGCAAGATGTTTCTCTCCGACGTGTCGTTGCTCGCGGACCGGAAGTTCTTCGAGGCATTGCTGGCAGAGACTTGAGCTCGCCGGTCGTTCGCCGTGGTGGAAGGTGAGGTATTGTGCCTCGGGGCGGCACCGCACCGCTGTCCAGGGTCCGAACGCGCGGGACATCCACCTGCGCGGCGCGCTATCGGTTACAGGACGATGAAGCACGGCGCGTTAGCTGCGTGAATTCTCATCGCTGCGCGCCCGGATTTTGCGCGTCGGTGATTGCCCCTCGATCAGGAGCTGCAGTAGGCTCCACGATCATCGCCGAAAGGAGCTGATCATGGTGCGGGAGAACGATCGAAGGACGTGGCATTGCACGAAGATCGCGATAGGGGTGATCGCCGCCCTTGCGCTCACGAGCGCCAACGGCTTCGCGGGGACCAAGGTCAAGCGGAATCTGAACCCGACCGTGCACGCTCCGGGTGGCCGGGGCCAGGTCACCTTGACCGTCAAACATCACGGCAAGACTCGTCAGGGGCAATTCAAGGTGGTCGCGCGCAACTTGACTCCGGGCGCCACGTTTTCCGTCAACGTGGCAGGGGTGCACATCGGGACGCTGACGACCAACGCCGCGGGAGCCGGGCTGGCCCGATTCAGCAACCCGCGCCACGGGAACGATCAGTTTCTCGGCGTGGACCCGCACGGTGACCTCGTCGAGGTGATGGATGATCAGGGCGAGGACATGATGGATGTCGAGATGCCCGAGGACACGGAAGACGCGGGCGACATCCAGTGCTGCGTGGCGGACGAGGACGGGGAGTCCGAATGCGAGGAAGAGACTCCCGAGGAGTGTCAGGCGCAGAACGGCGTGAACATGGGGACCGGGACGTGCTTCCCGGATCCCTGCGGGGGAAGCGAGCCCCCGGAGAACGTGGTCTGCTGTCTCCCCAACGAGGACGGCCCCGAGTGCGACGAGACGGACGCTGCGGACTGCGCCGCCGAGAACGGGGTCACCGTCATGGCGAGCAGCTGTGAGCCCGATCCGTGCCCTCCCCCGACGTCCCCCGACATCGTGCGCTGCTGCATCGCGGAGGATAGTGGGGACAGTGGGGACGGAGAGGACGACAACGAGGACAACCAGGCCGAGTGCGAGCAGCTCAGCACGGCCGAATGTGCCGACGAGAACGGCACCCCCATGGGCACGGGATCGTGCGACCCGAATCCGTGCGCGATGACCACCACGACGAGTACGACGAACACCACGACGACGCTCTAGCTCGCCAGTCTCGCAGAACTTCCGCCCGTGAAGCGGCGCCCTGCTATCGCAAGGCGCCGCTTCCGTTT
>DATILR010000183.1:0-3466 GCA_035476275.1 Binatus sp. (SeqCode)
GTCCTCAGACGGTCTTTCAAACGCACCCGCATGGTGGCTCAGCTTGGGTCGGCAGGCACCGGGAAGCGTTGCGCATGCCGCACCACGCCGTGCGCGTGTCCACCCCCGGCCACCTCCCGGGGCGGCTGGGACGCTGCGCGGTCCACCTCGTCCGAAGGGCGACCCGCCAGGGCGCCATGGCGTCAGGCTAGCGGGTGCGGGGTGTCCTGACAGCCCTCGGCCTCCTGCTGACGGGAGTCGTGTGCGCCGTCGGGGTCGTCGCCTGGCAGCTGGCACACGGTCCGCTCGACCTGGCCTTCCTGGTTCCGTATCTCGAGCAGGCGCTCAGCCGGGCCGACTCCGTGGTCGCCCGGATCGCCGGGGCGGAGCTGGCGTGGGATTCACACGCGCACGAGCTCGAGCTGCGGGCCCGCGACGTTCACCTGCTCGGACCGACGGGTGAAGCCGTCGCGAGCCTGCCGGTCGTCGCGGTGCACATCGACGCGGAGGCGCTCCTCGAGGGTGTCCTCGCCCCGCGCCGGATCGACCTGATCGGCCCCCGGCTCCGGCTCCTCCGCACGACGGGGGGTGTGCACCTGGGAGTAGGTGAGGGCGGTGCGGGGGCGGGTGGCGACGTCCTCGTCCGCCGGTTCGTCGCGGGCGGCCCGGGGGTGTCGCTTCGCCGCGTGGAGGTGCGCCACGGCGAGATCGTCATCGACGATCAGATGAACGGTGAGCTCTGGCGCGCGCCCGGTGTGGATGTCGACCTCGAGCGTGGGGCGGACGTGATCACGGTGGCGCTCCGGGGCGGCGTCGAGATCGGCGATGCCGTGGTGCCGTTCCGGGCCGGGGCCGTGTACGGCCTGCAAACGGCGACCCTGGCCGGCCAACTCACCTTCGCGGGCGTCGATCCTGCGGCCGTCGCAGAGCGAGTCTCGAGCGCCGAGGTGGCCGCGCTGCTCAGACGGCTCGCGTTGCCGGTGCGTGGCAGCATCCGGGCGACATTTGGTGAAGGGTTGCGGGCGCGACGCGTGAAGGTGAAGGCGCTCGGCGGTCCCGGGAAGATCATCACCCCCGAGCTGCCCGCGACCGAGATGCCCGTCGATCGACTGCGCCTTGCCGCCGCGCTCGATCCGGACGCGGGAACGGTCGTCGTCGACGACTTCCAGCTGAACCAGAAGCGCATGGCCGTACGGGTGCAAGGCCGCCTCGAGGGACCCGGCGATGGACGTCGGGCCGACATCGTCGTCAGCGCGTCGCACCTCCGGACTGACGACCTGCGGGCGTACTGGCCACGCACGGCCATCCCCGCCGTGCGCGACTGGGTGACGTCGCGGGTCGCGGGGGGAGTCGTTCGCGAGGCGAACGTCCGCCTCAGCGCTCGCGCGCGAGAAACGGGCGCCGTCGCGCTCGAGGCGTTCGACGGATCGCTCGTGTTCGACGGCCTGGGGGTGCAGTACCTCGACGGGCTGCCGAGGGTGCAAGGAGTGGGCGGCACGGGGACCATCACGCAGACGGCGTGCCGCTTCCGCGTCGCGCGCGGCATGCTGGACCGGTTGAACGTCGTGCGGGCCACGGTCGACGTAACCGGCCTCGATCGCAGCACGCCGCGGGTCGCGGTGCGGGCGTCGGTGAACGGACCGGTCGCCTCGGCCCTCGCGCTGGCGCAGGCCGAGCCGCTGGCGGGCAAGCGCCTCGGGATCGACCCGGCGGCTGCGGCCGGCGTCATCGCGGCCGACGTCGGGCTCGACTTCCCGCTCCGGCGCCAGCTGGCGGCACGCGACGTGGACGTCGTGGTCTCGGCGAAGATGCGGGAGGTCGCGCTGCGCAAGGTCCTGCGGGGATGGTCCGTCGCTGACGGGGATCTGGCCCTCGATCTGCGGGGCGGATCGCTGGATCTCGCCGGGCGCGCCACGCTCGAGGGCGCACCGATCACGGTCTCCTGGCACGAGCAGCTCACACCGCGTCCGAGCCGGCGGCTCGACGTGAGCGGGCGGCTCGATTCGGCCGCGCGCGCTGCGCTCGGTGCCGACCTCGAGCCGTACCTGCAGGGGCCGGTCGACGTGCGCGCCCGCCTGGCACAGCAGGATCAGCAGGGCAGACTCGATGTCACCGCAGACCTCGGCAGCGCGACCCTCGACCTCCCGCTGCTCGCCGTGAAGAAGTCGGCCGGGAGCCCGGCCACCGCCGACGCGCAGATCGCCCTCGCGGGTGACGTGGTGACGGCGGTCGAGCGCTTCGGTTTTCGTGCCGGCGGGACTTCGGCGACGGCCCGCGCCACGCGCACCAAGGACGGCGGCGGGTGGCGGACGCTCGACGCCGCCGCGACCATCGCATCGCGGGAGGCTGGCCGGCCGTCGGGTCACCTGAACCTCGCCATCCGTCCCACAGCGGCTGCCCATCACTTCGTCCTCACGTCGGACGATGCCGGCGCGCTCTTTCGGGTGCTGGGACCCGGCGCTGATGCCGTGGGCGGTCAGCTCAAGTACGAGGGGACGGGAGACATGGACGCGCAGGGGATGTCGCTGGACGGACGGCTCGAGCTGCGGGACTTCACGATCCTCCGCTCCCCGCTGCTCGCCCGCATCGCGAGCCTGACCTCGGTGTCCGGGATCGCGAGCGCCCTCCAGGGAAGCGGCATCGCCATACGGGAGCTCCGCGCGGGGATCGCGTCTCGCGGCACCACCCTCACCATCACCGACGCGGTCGCGAGTGGGCCCTCGTTGAGCGTCCTGTTGAGCGGGACGATCGAGCGCACGGGCTGGACGAGCGCGCTCCGGGGCACGTTCGTGCCCTCCTACTACGGGCTCAACACCGCGGCGGCTCGCGTTCCGGTGCTGGGCAAGCTGGCGACGGGCGGGAAGGGCGAGGGCGTCCACGCGTTCGACTTCACGGTGAGCGGCCCCGTCGGCGCACCGCAGATCTCCGTGAATCCCCTCTCGTCGATCGCGCCGGGTGTGCTGCGGGACCTCGTCAGGCGCGCGCCCGGCATCGGGAGCAAGTGACGACGGCAGAAGGCGGGACGGCCGGGCAGGCGATCCTGCCCGGCCGCCGTCAGTCGTTACTGGGCGATGATCTCGACGCGCCGGTTCTCGGCGCGGCCTTCTGCGGTCTTGTTGCTGGCAATCGGATTGGCCTTGCCGAAGCCGCGGGTGGTGATGCGGGTTGGGCTGATGCCCTTCGACACCATGAAGTCGCGCACCGTCTCGGCGCGCCGCTCCGAGAGCTTCATGTTGTACGCGTCGCTCCCGATCGAGTCAGTGTAGCCTTCCACCACGACACGCATGCTCGGATTCTCCTGCATCACCCGTACTGCGTGCTCCACCTTTGCCTCACCGGCGGGCCGCAGGTGCACCTTGTCGAAGTCGAAGTTCGGCCCGGAGATGGTCTCGATCTTCCGCGGCGCAGGAGGAGGCGGAGGAGGTGCGGGTGGCGGCGGAGGCGGAGGTGCCTGCTCCTTCGGATCGCAGAGGAGGTGACCGAGCAC
>DATILR010000184.1:0-15731 GCA_035476275.1 Binatus sp. (SeqCode)
TTCCAGTGGCGCGGCCACCTGAGGATCGAAAGCCCAGCCCTGGGCGCCGCCCTCGACAACCTGCACCCATTCCTCGGCGTCAGGGTAACGGTGGGAGACTCCCGCTA
Source organism: Binatus sp. (SeqCode) (assembly GCA_035476275.1). Lineage (GTDB taxonomy): Bacteria > Desulfobacterota > Binatia > DP-6 > DP-6 > DP-23. Next base: position 108 of record DATILR010000184.1, read on the forward strand.
CTGCGACATCTTCCGAAGTGACCGCACTATGCCGAACAAGATGGTCGCCAGGTCCTTCGGTGTTTCGCCGCTCGATTGTGCCGACAAGCGTATCTGGTGGTCACTCCGCAGCGCTCAGTGTCCCCGCTGCTCGCCGCCGGGCGTTACCACGGGGTAGCTCATCACCCGTCAGCGACCCGCACACTAGCCGCGCAGCCGGGAAAAAATCCTCGGCACCGGCGATGCGCTCAGCCCGACGCTCAAAACCGAACGGATGAAGTGGGAGCGCCTGGGCGACAACAACGACGACTGGCACTACTGCTTCGGCATCGAGGAGAACACCGGCTGGCTGGGCCACAACGGTATGATTCCCGGCTACATGACCTACATGGTCTACAACCCGACGATCGACTCTTCGATCGTGCTCGTGCAGAACACCGACAAGAACTCGGGCAATGAACCAGGCATCAATCCCCTCTTGCGCGACGTCAGCAAGGTGCTCTTCCCCCACAACCCCCTCAACGTCCCCGTCGTCGGCTGAGAGTCCCTGTCGCGGGTCCCCTCGCGCGACTGCCCGAGAAGTGAAGGCGGGGGTCTCCGATCCGAACAACGGCATTCGCAAAACCAGCAAGCGCTAAAGCAAGCCTAACGCCGCTCTCCTCGGACGTCTCGAGCGCCAGTCGTGGGGCGCATGGGACTCACGGGTGAGGCCCTTCCCCCCAGGGGTCGCGGCCCTGCAGACCGGCGCCGGGGCGCCGCGGGAATCGTCTCGATTCGATCAGGAAATCCGCGTGCGTTGCGCTCGCTCGATCGGAATCGCGTGGCATCCGCGTTGCTTTGGGCTGGCCCTCATGGCGGCCTGCTCGCCACGTCACATAGGAGATCTTCGATGTCGAACGTTCTCTCGCCCCCGAAACGCGCCACCATCACCGCGCTTCTCGTCTTGACCGCCACGATGTCCGTCCCCTTCCCAGCACGGCTCGCCCGCGCGACCGGCGATGCGCTGGTGAGCATCTCCATCTCGCCGTCGAAGCGCGCGATCGGGATCGGGGACGCCCTCACCTATCGTGCGACCGGGCACTTTGGCTCGGGAGCCACCCAGGACCTCACCGGCAGCGTCAAGTGGAGCGTCTCGAATCCGGCAGTGGCCTCCATCGACCCAACCGGCAAGGCGAAAGGGCTTGCCCTCGGGTCAACTGCCGTCGACGCCGTCGATCCCACCACGGGGATCGGATCCGCAAACAGCAAGAGCGGCGCCCTGCTTGCAGTGGTGGGGGGTGCTCCAACGACCCTGAAGATCACGCCGAGCAGCGTCATCCTGGCCGTGGCCGGGACGACCACGTTGAAAGTCAGTGCCACCTTCACGGGGCAGACGGGGACGTTCACCGTTTCCGCGGTCCACTGGTCGTCGAGCGCGCCGTCCGTGGCGACCGTGGATGCGCAGGGCCGCGTCTCCTGCGTGGCGCAGGGACCGGCGGTGATCTCGGTCGCGGATACCGCCTCCGGCGTCACTTCGACCGCAAGCGGTGGTGACTGCGCGGTGAACTGCGGTGCCACCGTCGTCGGAATAAAGGTCTCACCGGCACACAACATCCTGCAGGTGGGAGCCTCCCGTCAGATGCATGCCTTCCTCGTTCCATCGAGCGGCGCCCCGGCCGACGCCACCCACGAGGTCGTCTGGTCCTCCCGCAGTCCGAGTATCGTCTCCATCGTCCCCGACGGAGCACGACGGGGTCTGGCGACCGCGGCCCAGCCCGGGCGGGCGGTCATCGTCGCCTCCGATCCGAGCCGTGGACTCAGCTCCGACCAGTCGGGCGGCAACGGGGTGCTCCTGGTACCTGGCGCGCCGCAGTCGGTGACCATCTTCCCGCATCCAGCCACCGGGGGCACTCTGACGGGAAGCTCCGGAACGTCACTGCAGTTGAAGGCGCGCCTCGCGTTCGAGGGCGGGGCGACCCAGGGAGCGAACGCCCTCGTCACCTGGTCATCCTCCGATCCCAGCATCGTTTCGGTCAGCAACGGCCAGGACGGTCACCCGGCAGGCGACGCGCAGCTACTGCGCCGGGGCGGGGTGACGATCGGCATCGTCTTTCCGAAATCCGGAGCCGGCCCGCAGCTCAGCGACTCCGTTCAGCTGGTCGTGAACTGAGAGGAGTGGCGCACGCCGCACCCGATCATTTCATTTTCGTCTATGCGGCGTGCCGGGGGGCAGCGTGTCGACGGGAAGCGCCCCGGCTCCGAAGCCGCAGGCGGCTGGTGGGTCGGTGGCTGCCGCAGCAGTCGCGATGAGCACAGTGAGGAGAACGGCCGCTCGCATCGCTAGCCACCACTCACCGACCAGGGCAGCACGGTCAAGTGAGGTCTTCGTCTCCAACACCGCGGCACGCCGATGCCTCGTCACGAACTTGGCGCTCGCGAAGGCCAGATTCGAGGGGAAACCGAGGTCCGTGTCCAGAGGCACGCACCTTGCACTTCGGCAATCCGTAGCCGGTGGTGACGGCCGCGCCGCATCACCGCGGGACGGAGGACAGCAACCGTTATGAAGAGTGCCGCGCAGACAACAAAGCAGCCGAGCAAGAAGAGCGCGACGGCAGCGCGTGACACGACCCCCGTTCGTCGGGCGGAGAAGGGGACGCGGCGGGTTCAAGCCGAAGCGCCACGAACCGTCACTAAGGAGACGCGACGGGTTCAAGCAGAAGCGCCACCAACCGTATCTCCGGACGGCAGCGGCAACTCTCCGATGCCCGACCTGTCGACTTTCGGAATCGAACAGCGCGACGCACAGGCACACGTCGGCCAGTGCGAACCGTGTGGGCGAGCGCACCGGCACGTGGTGAAGAATCCGAGGGACGCGATGGCCCTCGAGTCATTCGGCCGCCACCTTGCCTCGTGCCTCGCGGGCAAGCAGGCGAAATCCGCCTGACGTCCGAAGGCCGACGGCAGCATAGTCCCGCGCGCTGGCGCGGCGTCGAGCCAGCCGAGCTCGAAGCGACCGACGAGTCGATCGACGACGCGGAAACCTGCGCGCGGAAGCACTGATCGGCCCTGGCGTGCTCGCGCACCGCGGCGTGCCCGGCGCATCGAGGGCAGCGAGTCTCCTGCCCTCACGTGCTCCCCTCTGAATTGAGCCAGGGCCGTTCGTAACGAGTAGGTCGCCCGTTCGATTCCAGCAGGTGGCTCGAGGAAGGTCGGATGACGGAGGTTCTCATGCCCACGACCCATTCACGGCTTCACCGCGGCGGGGTGGTTGCGATCGCCACGCTGGCCCTCACCCTGCTCGGCGCGCGACCCACCAGCGCCCAGGCTCCCGCGCTGCAATCGACAGTCGAAGGCTTCCTCGACCAGGTCGGCGGGGCCGTGATGCAGGTGATGCGCTCGGATGGGAATACCGCATCCGCCGACATGGCGGCAGCGCGCGTGCTGCTCGATCAGCTCCGCACGCTCTCCGTCGACCCGGCCGCGCGCCAGGCGCTCGGTCCGGCGGCGCGGCGGCTGGTGCAGCTGGTCCGCAGGATGGACGGTGCGGTCCGCAGGGCGCAGGTGACGGTTGACAATCCCCGGATCCGCGAGCGCCGGAAGATCCAGGTCCTGAAAGCGGTTTACGCACGCGGCATGAAGGCGCTCGCGGTACTCGGGAGCCCCGTGCTCGCCGAGGCGAACGCGCGGAGTGCCGGCTTCCACAAGCCGGGACAGGAGGTGACGTTCCGCGTCCTCGGCCCGGACGGCGAGCTCTGCAACGAGACGCCGACGGTCGCGGTCGAGAACCAGTTCGCCTCGACCGCGGTCGATCTCACCACCGTCGTCGCTCACCCCGACGGCACCGTGACGATGACGATGGGCGCCGGCGCGGGCGGAGCGCGGGTGACGGTCACCGCCTGCGGGCAGACCAGCAGCCGGCTCCTCTTCAACTACGGCCCCACGACGTCCGGCGGAGGGCACGGCATCCCGGGGAACCTCCCCGAGGGCCTCTACGAGCTGAGCGTCTCGGCGAGCGGCTACGTCTCCATCCCGGAGACGTCGCTCGGCACGTTCACCAACACCGACGCGCAGACGTTCGCGAACACCCTGCGCGACGCCGTTCGTCAGGCCGCGGCCGCATACGACGTCCCGGGATGCTCGAGTTCCACGCGGTACTCACCGTTCGATGGCGAGTCCTTCACGATCACGTTCAGGGTGACGTGCAGCAACGTGGCTGTGACCGTGTCCGAGAAGCTGGTCTTCCGCGTGCGAAAGCTCTAGCCGCGCAAAGGCGATCAGGTATTGACGGGCGGCTCTTGCGGGCCGGCGACGACTCGTAATACCCGGGCGCGGCGTGGGCAACTACCTGATCGGCTGCCGTCGTGGCGCTCACCGCCCTCAACGTGTTTCCGGTCCCACGCTACGGCGTGGACGGCGCAAGTCTCGCCGTGCTGATCGCGACGACGTTCTGGTCGGCGTGGCTCTGGATCGCCGCGCGCCAGCACGTCGGCTTCGACGCGTCGATTCTGGAGCCGCTGCTGCCGGTGCCCGCAGGCCGCTGCCCTGACACGCGCCTCCGCGTGCGCGCGGTGCGACGCACACCCGCTGGACGCTGCACGAAGTTTCGTCGCATAACTCGGCGGGTGTCGATGACGCGCGAGCCACCGCCGGAGCGATCCGCGCCGGCAGACGGCGCGAGCGCGGTGCCGAGCGGCGGGCCGAGAATCGTGCCCTGCACCCGGGATCGAATGCCGGAGATCGTCGAGCTCCTGCGGGACGATCCCCGACCGGCGGACGCGGTCGCGCTCGCGGAGTCGCGGCGCTACTTCGAGCAGGTCTACTTCGATAGCCCCTGGTTCGATCCGGAGATTGCTCCGCTGATCTGCGAGGATCGCGACGGCCGCATCGAAGGGTTCCTCGGCGTCGTCGCTCGACCGATGGCGTTCGAGGGTCGACCGGTGCGGGTGGCGGCGTCCAGCAACTTCTTCGTGCGCAGCGACGAGCGACAGCATCGCAATCCGTTGGTCGCAGTGCGGCTGCTGAAGACGTTCTTCGCCGGTCCGCAGGATCTGTCCCTCGCGGACGGCGCCGGACTTGTCTCGAAGCGGATCTGGGAGCGATGCGGCGGGTCGGCGATGCCGCTCTACAGCTTCGACTGGTTCCGTCCCTTGCGGCCGGTCCGCGGCCTGTTGGAGCTGCTCCAAGCGATGCGTGCTCGGGCGTTGCCGTTCACGACGGTGCTGCGGCTCCTCGGCGGCGTGACGGACGTGCTGGGATCGCGGGTCATCCGCGGCCTGGTCGCGAAACCGCTCGCGGACGTGTCGATCGAGACGCTCGAGGAGGGATTTGTCCCCGACGCCGTCCGGCAGCTGAACGACGTCAGCCTGAGGCCGCGCTACGACGCCGAGTCCTTCGCGTGGTTGCTGCGCATGGGCAAGCAGCGATCCTGCAACGACGACGTGCGAGCCTGCGTCGTGCGGGATCACCGGCGACACGCGATCGGCTGGTTCGTCTACTTTCTCGAGCGGGACGGTGTGGCGTTCGTCCTGCAGCTGTTGGCCACCAGCGACGACCTGGGGATCGTGCTGCAGGCTGCCATCCAGGACGCGACCGCTCGCGGGCTCGCATTGCTGCGCGGCGCCGTCGACCCGCGCGACCTGCAATCCTACCGCGAGAACGAATGTCTCGTGTACACGGGGCGGTGGATGCTGGTGCAATCCCGCCGGCCCGAGTTGCTCGAGCCGTTTCGCCTGGGCACGGCTCTCGTCACCTGCTTCGACGGGGAGCGCTGGATCAGGGGCGGGCGCTGGGCGGGATGAGGCGCTAGCCGCGCTCGCGCGCGGCGATCCTTGATTCCACGAACGCGGCGATCCGCGCGACCGTCGCGAAGTTCTCGACCTCGAGCTCGTCGAGCGACGGCGTCACGTCGAACTCCGACTCCAGGTGGACGATCAGCTCGACCAGCATCGTCGAGTCCATGATGCCGTTCGCGATCAGATCGAGGTCGTCCGACGGTACGTCGACGTGGAGCTTGTCGCGGAAGATCCCGGCGACCTTCTCTCTGATCACGTCCCGGGCCCCGCCGCTTCCTGGTCGAACATCTCGACCAGGGCCACGCGGTCCACCTTGCCGTTGGCGTTGCGTGGAAACTCGGCGAGGTGCCGCCAGCGCGCCGGGAGCATGTACTTCGGGATCAGGCGCGCGAGCCCTTCGCGCACCTGGGACGGCGAGAGCTCGACGCGGTCCTTGGGCACGTAGGCACAGCAGATCTCCACGCCGCCGAAGCCGTCGGTCCGGCGCGCCACCACGGCCGCCTGTCCGATCTCCGCGAGGGTGTGCAGCGCCGTCTCGATCTCGCCGAGCTCGACGTGGTGGCCTCGCGACTTGATCTGCGAGTCGGCGCGACCGACGCAGTACACGAGTCCGTCCGGTCCGCGAAAGCCGCGATCGCCCGTCGTGTACATGCGTTCGCCGGGGCGATCGGCACAGGGCAGGAAAGCCCGCGCTGTCTTCTCCTCGTCGCGCCAGTAGCCGAGCGTCACGCCGGCCCCACGAATGCAGATCTCGCCGATGTCACCCGGGCGCACCGGTGCACGCGCGTCATCCAGGATCAGGAGCTCCTCGCCCGCGCACGGAGCGCCGATCGGGATGCGCTGCTCGGGATCCTGCGGCGGTGCCGGCACGGTGTAGTAGCTGCTGGCGATCGTCGTCTCCGTCGGTCCATAGAGGTTGGTGAACGAGACGTGGGGCAGGCGCTCCATCCAGTACTTGAGGGCCGGCGTCGGAAAGACCTCGCCGCACCACAGCAGCCGCTTCAGCTCGGGGAAATCGCCCGTTCGGACGGCGTCGAAGCGCGTGAGGTAGGTGAGGACGGAAGGGACCGAGAACCATTGCGTGAGCCCGTGGCTGCGAATGAACTCGACCAGCCGACCGGGGAACAGGTTCAGCTCCGGCGACACCAGATGCAGCTCCGCGCCGGCCGCGAAGGCGCCGTAGACGTCCCAGGTGGAGAGATCGAAGTGGAGCGGGGAGTGACACGACGTCCGGTCGTCCGGGGCGAGGCCGCAATATGCGTTCGCCCACTCGACGAACGCAGTCACGTTCGCGTGCGCGACCATGACCCCCTTGGGGATCCCGGTCGAGCCCGAGGTGAAGAGGAGATGCGCGGGATCGCTGCTGTCGCCATCGGAGCCGAGGGCCGAGTCGGGCATGGCGGCGCTGTCCGAGAGCGACAGGGCCGGCTCGATGCCGAGGTCCGGCGGCGTCTCGGACCCCATCCAGACGAGCCTGCCGGAGATCAGGTCCGCGTGCTGCGACGTCAGGTCGCGCACGATCGGGAGGTCCGCTCGCGAGACGAGCAGGTAGCGGCAGTCGGCGGCGGTCAGGATGCGCACCACCCGGGCGCTCGGGCTCTCGGGATCGACGGGCACGTAGATGCAACCGGCCTTGAGCGCGGCCAGCATCGAGACGATCGCGGCCGGCGACTTCGGCAGCAGCAGGCCGATGCGGTCACCCCGCCGGCAGCCGCCCTCCCGCAACAGCCGCGCCAGGCGATTGGAGCGACGCTCGAGATCGCCGTAGGTGAGACGCTCCGCGTCGTGCACGAGCGCCGACGCCTCGGGCCGCGCCTCCGCCTGACGGGTGACGTACTCCTGGAGCAGTCCCGCCATCAGCGGGCCGAGGCTTCAGCCCGCTCGAACACTTCACGACTCGAGTAGAGCTCGTGCTCGTCCGGTGGAATGTCGACGATGAAGGTGCGGAAGCCGGCGGTGATGTAGCGCGCGATCTCTCGCGCAACGCGGTCGTAGCTGCCGACGAGATACGGGCAGAACGTCTGATAGCTCTGAAACGGACGCAACCAGTACGGATCATCCGATTCGCGGCTGCCGATGGCCCGCTCCGACAGCTGCTTGTGCCACGTCGAGTCGGACACCTTCATGGCGAGTTGATGCGTGACTTCGCCCTTGCGATCGGGCGGGAAGCGCTCCTCGGCGACCTGCCACGCCTCGTCCGCCGTCGCGCGGGCGATGATCCCGACGCGTACCCCGTTCTTCCGATGCTCCGTGAAGGTCCGGGCCTCGTAGCTCGCTGGAGGCTCGGGATAGCGGATGGCCGTCGCGTCCAATACCGTCGCGCTCTTCTGGCCCGCTTCCGAGGTGCCCGAGACGAAAAGCTCCGGTGCGAGCGCCGCCGGCAGAGGGGGGGAGATCTTGAGCCCTTTGACCGAATAGTACTTGCCCTCGAGGGTGTATCCGACTCCCCTGGCCGAGTGCTCCAAGAGGCGCACGATGAGCGTCGAATACTCCTCGAGCCGATCGTAGCGCTCGTCGTGCGGCGTGAGATCGTTCAACGCCTCGAGATCGCGCTTGAAGCCGCCCGCGATCATGTTGAGGTAGGTCTTGCGGTGGTAGAGCAGCCCGAAGGTGGTGACCATCTTCGCGACCGCGTAGGGGTGCATGTAGATCGGCTGCACGGCGACCAGCGGGCACAGCCTCTCGGTCGCCTCGATGATCCGCTGCGAGACCAGCCACGGATCCAGGAGCCGATTGTCGGAATAGACGAGGATGCCTTTGCAGCCGGCGGCCTCGCTCCACCGCGCAACGTCCGTCACGCGCGCGCAGTATTTCGCCGGCTCGGAATCGGACGACTGTGGGCAGGTGGAAAAGACCGAAACGGCGTCGGTCACGATCGTCGGCAGTCGAGCATCGCCCTCGACTCGCGCGGTTCGCGCGAGAGCACCTACCTTGCGTCGAGCCCCGCGAGGTTGTCAAGGAGGGCATCGAGCATCTCCCGCCGGGGCGGGTGTTGCCGGCGTGCCTTGACCCCCCGGACCGCTCGGCGACAGAGTACCCGCGATGAACATTCTCGTGGTCGGCGAGGAATCGGCCGGTATTCGAACGCTCCAAGCCCTCGCCAAGACCGATCATCGCATCGTCGCCGTGATGGCGTCGCACGACACTACGATGCGCGGCAGCGCGACCATGTGGCAGGTCGCCCAGCATCTCGGGCTGCCGATCTGGGATGCGAAGCTGGTCAAGGACGCGTCGTTCGGTGAACGGATCCGCGAATCGGCCGTCGATATTCTGCTCAACGTGCATTCGCTCTTCATCATCAATGACGAGGTACTCAGTGCGCCGCGGATCGGAAGCTTCAACCTCCATCCCGGGCCGCTGCCCCGTTATGCAGGGCTGAATGCGCCGAGCTGGGCGATCTTCCGCGGGGAGACGTCACACGGCGTGACGGTCCACAAGATGGAACGGGGCATCGACACCGGCGCCATCGTCTACCAGTCGCGCTTCGACATCGGGGAGAACGACACCGCGCTGACGGTGTCGACCCGATGCATCAAGGACGGCGTCGCCACGATGCTCCGGTTGGTCGAGACCGCGTCCGCTGATCCGTCGGCCATTCCGCTCGTCCCGCAAGACCTCTCGCAGCGGGAATATTTCAAGCCCGGCCCGCCGACTATCGACGGCCTGTTTCGCTCGCTGCCGGCTCGGCAGGTGGTCAATTTCGTCCGCGCCTGCGATTACCATCCGCTGCCGTCGCCGTGGGGCAGCCCGCGGGTGAAGCTGGGCGATCGGACGATGTCCGTCATCAAGGCCACCCTCACCGGCACGCGCGCCGATTCGTCTCCGGGGGCGGTCGGTCGGGTCGACGGCGCCGGAGCGCAGGTGGCCTGCTCGGATGAATGGGTCACCGTCGCGAAGGTGATCGTCGAGGGCCGGTATCGTGACGCCGCCGACGTCTTGCGAACCGGGGACCAACTGGAGGACATCGGCGCTGGTTGAGACGGCGCCGACTCCACTCGACAGCTGACGCGCACGGCATCCCATCGGCATCTCCCCCTGACTGACGGGCGGTGCTAGGCTCACGTCCCTCCCGGATTGCCTGACGAAAGGGAGAACCCATGATGAGCCATCCGATGAGGTCACTGCGCAACGGGGTCGTCGTCGCGGTGCTGGCTGGTGCTTCGCTCGCGAGCGCGCTCCCCATCACCCTCAAGGATTCGAACGGAACGGCGTACAGCATCAACACGCAGGTGGTTCCGCTGAGCGCGCTCTCGAACGCTTCGGGTGCGCTCACCGACGCCACGTTCCTCAAGCCGGTCACGGTGACGGTCTACTACGTCGGCTTCACGCCGTGGTTCGGGTTCCTCACCACCTACACGACCCAGCACCAGGTGAACGTGCCGCTCAGGCCCGCCTTCGACGGATTCAACAGTCTCCTCATCACCGCCGTGAACGGCCAGAAGCTGGCGGCCCCCCTCGTCTTCAATCCGGGCCAGGCGCTCGCCGCCCAGGACTGCCCGGATGGGAACGGCAATAACAAGCAGCTCGACTTCGCGAGCCAGACGTTCGAGGCGCAGAACCTCACGCTCACGCGCAAGGTCTACGTGCCGAGCAATCAGGAGTGGGTACGCTGGCTCAACATCGTGACCAACACGGGCTCGGCGTCGACCCAGGTGACGATCACGCTCCTCGGGCTCATCGCCTCGGGCAGCAACACCTATGTGGTCACCACGTCGAGCGGGGACAATAGCCTCACGATCGGCGACCTCTGGTTCACTACCGCGCAGAAGGTCCCGCAGGGCACGACCTCCCTCGAGCCCAGTATCGGCTACGTCGTGCAGGGCCCCGGCGCGACGACGCCCGTCTCGAACTTGGGAATCAGCACGACGAGCTCGCCTCCCGGGAAGGCGGCGTTCAGCTACACGGCGACGATCCCGGCGGGCGGCGCGGCCGTCGTCATGACCTTCGTCACCGTCCAGGGGAAGAGCAAGGCGGCGAAGAACACCTGCAACGACATCGTGACCACGCCGCTCCCCTCGAGCGCGATCAAGTGCATCAGCCAGCAGGAGCTCTCGCAGGTCGTGAACTTCGCCCACATCACCCCGCCCGTGCTGAAGAACGCAACCGTCAAGCTCAATTTCAAGAAGACCAACCAGGACACCGCCCAGTGGAAGGGCAAGATCACGATCGGCGCCGGAATCGCGCTCAGCGGTCTCCCGGTCACCGTCAACCTCGGCGGCGTCACGCAGAACTTCATCCTGAAGAAGAGCGGCTCGGCCAACAATGGGGGCGGCAACAAGTTCAACCTCGCCGCCGAGCTGAAGAAGGGCGTGACGAAGGCCGGAACCTACAACTTCTCCTTCAACCTGAAGGGCGACCTGCAGACCCCGCTCGCGCAGTACGGGCTCACGAACGCCGCCGCCAGCAACGTCGCGGTCTCGATCCCGCTCACCATGATGGCGGGTCCTGGCGAGTACGCGGTGGACCAACCCTTCACGTACAACGCCAAGGCGGGGAAGTCCGGCACGGCGAAGACCTCCTGAGCTCGCGGAGACGCGCCACGAGACGACTCGTCGCCTCGACGCTCGCCGGAGCGCTCCTCCTCGCGGCGCTCTCCGGATGCGAGCGCCGGGAGCGCGTGAACGTGCTCGTCATCACCATCGACACGCTGCGAGCGGACCGGCTCGGCTGCTACGGATTCGGCCTCGCGCACACGCCGGCGATCGATCGCCTGGCGGAAGAAGGGGTCCGCTGCACCGATGTCGCGAGCTCGGCACCGATCACGCTGCCGGCCCACTGCTCGATCATGACCGGCCTCTACCCGCCCGCCCACGGCGTGCGCGACAACGGCAACTACGCGCTCGGGCCCGAGGCGGTGACCCTCGCCGAGCGACTCGGCGCGGCGGGCTATCGCACGGGCGCGTTCGTGTCCGCGGCCGTGCTCACCCGCCGTTACGGACTCGACCAGGGCTTCGACACCTATGACGACGATCTCTGGAGCGAGGACGAGCCACCGCTCTTCATGATCCGGGAGCGGCCGGCGCCGCGGACGGCGGACCGGGTCCTCGCGTGGCTCGCCGGCTGGAAGCACCGCTCACGGCAGCCCTTCTTCCTGTGGGTGCACTTCTTCGACCCGCACCAGCCCTACCGCCTTCGCTCGCCCGATCTGACGGCGGTTGCACCCACGCCGTACGACGCGGAGATCGCCGAAGCGGACCGCGGCGCCGGACGGATCATCGAGTGGCTCCGACAGGAGGGGGTGCTCGACCGAACGCTCGTCGTCCTCACCGCCGACCACGGCGAGAGCCTCGACGAGCACGGCGAGCCGACGCACGGGGTCTTCATCTACGACGCGACCATTCTTGTGCCGCTCGTCTGGCGCCTGCCCCGCGTCTTCACGGCGAACACGACCTATCGCGGCCCGGTGCGGCACGTCGACATCGTGCCGACCGTGCTCGGCGTTCTCGGGCTGCCAGGCGGCGATGCGACCCAGGGAACGAATCTCCTGGCGGCGCTACAGGGACGGACGTCCCCGCCCGATCTCGTGCAGTACTCCGAGGCGCGCCTCGCCGAGGAAGGCTTCGGGATGGCGCCGCTCTTCGGCGTGCGACACGGCGGGCGGAAGTGGATCGCCGCGCCGCGCCCCGAGGTGTACGACCTCCGACGCGATCCCCGCGAGCTCACGAACCTGTACCCGGGGGACACCGCAGCGATGCGGCCCCTCGAGGCGGATCTCGAGGCCGTCACCGCGGACAGCGCGCGCCGGGCCCTGACCGCGCCCACGCGCCAGATCGACCGCGAGACCGAAGAGATGCTGCGCGCGCTCGGCTACCTTGCTCCACCGGAGCAGCGCGCGGAGATGGCCGGGCGGGACCCGAAGGATGGGATGGCGCTCTACAAGAAGCTGCAGGAGGCACGGCAGCTCGTGGAGGTCGATCGCCTGGACGATGCGCAAGCATTGCTCGGCGACTTGATCGCCGCGGCCCCGGAGAACGTGACGGCCCGCAATGTCCTCGCCTACGTCGCCGTGAAGCGCGGCCACCTCGACGAGGCGGAGCGACAGTACGTGGCCTCGCTCGCGCAGCAGCCCCGGCAGCACCGGATCCACGGTGCGCTCGGCACACTGGCGATGCGACGTGGCGACCTCGACGAGGCCACCCGGCGGTTTCACGAGGCCCTGGATCTCGCGCCGAGCGACGTGGACGCGATGAGCAGTCTCGGCTTCATCGATGCCGTCCGCGGCGACGACGCCGGCGCCCAGGCCTGGTACGAGCGGGCGATCGCCATCGATCCGACCTATCCCCACGTGCATCGGCGTCTGGCCGATCTCTTCTACGACCGGAAGGACTACGCCCGCGCGCTGGAGTACTACCGCCGCGTGCTCGCCGTGCTGCCGGAGTACTTCGAGGTGCTCATCCAGGCCGGCAACAGCGCACGCTTCATGAACGACGTGCCGGCGGCCACCGCCTACTACGACCAGGCGGCACACGTGCGTGCGGACTCGTGGATTCCACCCTACAACCTCGCCTGCCTGCGCGCGACGAACGGCGCCCCCGAGGCGGCGCTGGCGCTTCTCGGCGAAGCCGCCGAGCGCGGCCTCGCGTCCCGAGAGCTCCTCGACCAGAACGACGACCTGGACGCGGTCCGTGCGCTCGCGGGCTGGCCGGCGCTGGTCGAGCGTGTGCACACGGCGGCCGCGAGGGCGACTATGGCGGAGAGGGGCGGCTCATGACGGCGGGTAGTCGCGACAACCCTGTGAAGTTGTCAGAACGCCCGAAGTCGGGCTGGTCTTAGAGCCGCTGTCCGAATCCGTCAGCGAAGGGCGACCCCTGTCCGATTCGACAAGGGAAACGAACGGCGTGTCCACTTCCCTCCCGCGGCAGATAGCGCCTTCAAACAAACCCGTCTCTGATGCCGGTCACCCGTGGGTGCCGAGCCCAGCGAGCGAGTTCAGGCCCGTCAGGAGTGAAACTGACGGATGCTGTAGAGAGTGCTGTACGGTTTGCTAAGTACCTCGATTCCTTTTCGTTGACGCCTCGACCGAAGGCGCGGTACGTCTCCTGTGATGGCGGCGACGCCGACCCGGACAGCACTCGCGCTTCTGTTGCTCGGCCTCGGCCGCTCCGCCGCGGCGGGCCTGGTGAACACCCCCCTCCCCACCTTCGCCGACGGGAAGCCGGCGCAGGCGGTCTACACCATGCTCGGGGCGATCAGGAACAACAACCTCGAGACCGACGTCGCCTGCACCAACCTCGACTCGGTGGCGGTCGACATCGGCTTCGAGGTCTTCGACGAGACCGGGGCACTCCGGAACAACGTCGGGGCCGCCGCCACGATGTGCAACACGGGGAGCCGCGTCGCGCAGGCGTGTACGGTCGACAACAGCGTCGACACCGTCAACGGCTGTCCGGGGGCCGGCTGTCCAGGGTGCTGCGTCGCGGGCAGCGGGGCGATGCTCGCCGTGGCCCCGGGGCGGACGGTGACGATCGGCACCGCGGGGACCGCGGAGCTCCACGAGGACGCGACGATGGTCTTCAACACGGCGGGGAATGGGCTCCCCAACCTCCGGAACGGTTCCGGGCGGATCGTGGCGACCTCCCCGAACGTCTTCTGCACCGCCCTGCTCGCCGACAAGCTGCACACGATCTGTGACCCGGCGGCCCCCTGCAGCCTCCCGCCGCCGACGATCGTGAACGTTCCGCTCATCCGGGTCCCCTGAGGCACGGCGCCGAGAGCCGTTTCATCCCATGACGCTCAGCCGCCTGCTCGCCCTGGCCGTGGCTGCCTGCCTGGTCGGCGGGCCGGCGGCACGCGTCCGCGCCGGCGTCGCCGACACGCCGCTCCCGACCTTCGCGGACGGCCAGCCCGCCAAGTTCGTCGCGTTCCTCCCGACGGTCGTGAGCGACAACAACCTCCGCACCTACGTCGTGTGCACCAACCTCGGGACGACCCCCGTCGACGTGGGCCTCGAAGTCTTCGATGCGACGGGCACCCGCGGCAACACCATCGCCGCGGGCAACGGCGCGCTGCTCGGCGTCCCGGCGGACGCCACCGTCACCTTCAGCACCGGGGTGACGAACGTCCTGCACGAGGAGGTGGTCATCACCCTGGAGCTGCCCGTGACGGTGCTCGGCCAGGGGAGCGGCCGCGTGGTGGCGACGGCCCTGCGGGTGGCGTGTAACGCCTACGCAGCCGATCGGCTGCACACGATCCGGGATCCGGTGCGCTCCGCGGAGCGGCCGCCGACGATCACCGTGCTGCCCGTCCGGCCCGCCTGCACGCCAGCAGCCTGCGCCGACGGGAATCCGTGCACGACCCCCGGCTGCGATCGCGCCGGCGTCTGCTCGTATGCCCCGGTCGCCAACGGGGCGCTCTGCAGCGACGCCAGCGTCTGTACGACGGGGGACGCCTGTCTCGCCGGCCAGTGCGTCGGCACTGCCATCAGCTGCGACGACGCGAACCTGTGCACGACGGACGGCTGCGCCCCCGCCAGCGGCTGCACGCACACCCCGGTCAGCTGCGACGACGCGAACCCCTGCACGACCGACAGCTGCGCCCCGGCGGGCGGCTGCCAGCACGCGCCCATCGCGGGTTGCGTCACCACCACGACCACCTCGACCTCCACGTCGACCTCGAGCAGCAGCTCCACGACGAGCACGAGCACGTCCACGACGGCGACGACGAGCACGAGCAGCTCGACCTCGTCCTCGACGTCGACCTCCAGCTCCTCGACGTCAAGCTCGACGAGCACGAGCACCTCGACGACCACGTCGACGAGCACCTCCACCACCTCGAGCACGAGCAGCTCGACCTCCTCCTCGACGTCGACCTCCAGCTCCTCGACGTCAAGCTCGACGAGCACGAGCACCTCGACGACCACGTCGACGAGCACCTC
>DATILR010000185.1:0-7343 GCA_035476275.1 Binatus sp. (SeqCode)
CGTCGGCCGTGGTGAACAGGTTCGAGGCAAAGGCCGCCGCGCGCGCCTTCCGGCAGCGCGAGCAATGGCAGTTCACGCAGCGAAGCGGGTCGCCCTCCACCACGTACCCGACCGCCCCGCAGAGACAGCTCCCGCGCGGCCGGCCGCTCACCGCGTCCCGCACGGGCGGATCCGGCAGCACCGGGAGGTCGACGCCCGGCGGGTACGCCTCGAAGCACGGAAGCTCACCGCGCACCTCGAACCACGGTGCTCGCGAGGCGAGGAAGATGTGCGCCAGCGGACGTGCCCCGGGATCGTCGTCGAGCGGACCGACGGGCACCGCGACGAGTCCCTGTGTCGGCTGTCCATCGGGCACGACGGATCCGCAGCGTGCGCAGAAGGGCCGGAAGAAACCGGGCGAGGATGGGTAGCGCACGATCCGCTCGCGACCGCGCAGCAGACGGAAGGCATCCGGCGGACCCATCACGAAGGTCGCGAACGCCGCCCCGTGGGTCTTGCGACAGCGCGAGCAGTGACAGTGGGACATGAACTCGAATGGTTGCGTCACCTCCCAGGCCACGTCAGCGCAGAGGCAGGTTCCCCCGACGGTGGGCACGCGCACCCGGTACGCCCTCCGCGGGACCCCGGTCAAGCCACGCCGGTCGACGATCGAGGAAGCGCACCGACCGCTTTCGCAAGCCTCGGCAGCCCTGCACGATTATCGACCCGATCAACCTGCTTGACCCAGGCGCTGGCGGGGATATTTATGAAACCGGCTGGTCCGTAAATGGGACCGGGCGCTGGACGGCTGACGCATGACTCTCCAGGGGACCAGTATCTCACGGGAAACGAAGCCGGTGGTGGTCGACACCGGCCCGGCACGGAGCGCGTCCAGGCCCTGGCTGCAACGCCGGTGGCTGTGGGTGCTGGCGCTCGTCATCCTGGCGGCGGGCCTCTACCGCCACCATGCGAGCTCGCAGCGCGCCGCCTCCCAGGCGACGTCGGGGCCGGCGCGCCCGCCCGTGTCGGTCGCGGTGGCGACCGCGCGTCAGGGCGACATGCCCGTCTACCTGACCGGGCTCGGGTCGGTCACGGCCTACAACACCGTGGCGGTGAAGAGCCGGGTGGACGGCCAGCTCGTCAACGTCGCCTTCCACGAAGGCCAGCTCGTGCACGAGGGCGATCTGCTCGCCGAGGTCGATCCGCGGCCGTTTCAGGTCCAGCTGGAGCAGGCGCAGGGACAGCTGGCGCGCGACAAGGCGCAGCTGGAAGACGCCCGGCTGACGCTCGCACGGTTCAAGCAGCTGCGCGCGGAGAAGGTGGTCTCGCAGCAGGAGTACGACGATCAGGCGTCGCGGTTCAACCAGTTCACGGGCGCCATCATGGCCGATCAGGCCACGATCGACAGCGCGAAGCTGCAGCTCACCTACGCCCACATCACCGCCCCCATCAGCGGCCGTACCGGGCTCCGGCTGGTGGACGTGGGCAACGTGGTGCACGCCAACGACCAGAGTCCCGTGGTCGTGATCACGCAGCAGGAGCCGATCACCGCGGTCTTCACCATCCCCGAAGACGAGCTGCCGCCCGTCATCAAGAAGCTGAAGGCCGGCGAGCAGCTCCCGGCGGAGGCCTATGATCGGGCCGACCAGAACCAGATCGCCTCGGGCTCCCTGCTGAGCACCGACAACCAGATCGATTCGAACACGGGGACGCTCCGCCTGAAGGCGATCTTCGAGAACACCGACGGCGTCCTCTTCCCCAACCAGTTCGTGAACGTGCACCTGCTGCTCGACGTGAAGCGCGGCACCGTCATCGCGCCGGTCGCCGCCATCCAGCGCGGCGCACGCGGCAGCTTCACCTACGTGGTGAAGCCGGACCACACGGTCGAGATGCGTCCGGTGACGCTCGGTCCGACGGGGCGTACCGAGGTCGCGATCGACTCGGGCCTGGCGGCCGGTGAGGTGGTGGTGGTGGAGGGTGCCGACAAGCTCCGGGAGGGGACCCCCGTGCAGGTGCGCGGCGGGGAACACGAGGGGGCGAGTCCGAAGCCAGGCGGATGAACCCGTCGCGGCTCTTCATCCTTCGACCGGTCGCCACCTCGCTGCTCATGGCGGCGATCATGCTGGCGGGGGCAATCGCGTACCACGAGCTGCCGGTATCCGCCCTGCCCCAGGTCGACTACCCGACCATCCAGGTCCTCACCTTCTATCCCGGTGCCGGTCCCGACGTGATGGCGTCGTCGGTCACCGCCCCACTGGAGCGGCAGTTCGGGCAGATGCCGGGGTTGAATGAGATGCTGTCGACCAGCTCCTTCGGCAGCTCGATCATCACGCTGCAGTTCGCGCTCGACCTGAGCCTCGACGTCGCCGAGCAGGAGGTGCAGGCGGCCATCAACGCGGCCGCGACGTTCCTGCCGCGGGACCTGCCCAACCCGCCGATCTACAGCAAGACGAATCCCGCCGACGCGCCGGTGCTCACGCTCGGGCTGACCTCGGACGCCTTGCCGCTGTCGAAGGTGCAGGACCTCGCCGACACCCGCCTGGCACAGAAGATCTCCCAGCTTCCCGGCGTGGGATTCGTCAGCCTGAGCGGCGGACAGAAGCCGGCCGTGCGCATCCAGGCGAACCCGACCGCGCTCGCCAGCTACGACCTCGGCCTGGAGGACATCCGGGCCGCCGTCGAGCAGGCGAACGTCAACCAGGCGAAGGGGAACTTCGAGGGGAACCAGCAGTCCTACACGATCGACGCCAACGACCAGCTCCTCGCGGCCGAGGACTACCGGCGCCTCGTGATCGCGTACCGGGGCGGCGCCGCCGTCCGGCTCTCGGACGTCGCGGACGTCAAGGACGACGCCGAGAACGTGAAGCAGGCCGCCTGGATGGGCGACGTCCCCGCCGTCATCATGAACATCCAGCGGCAGCCGGGGGCCAACATCATCGGCGTCGTGGACCGCATCAAGCGACTCCTGCCCGAGCTCGCCACCGCCTTGCCGCCCTCCGTGCAGGTGAGCGTCCTCACCGACCGCACCACGACCATCCGGGCCTCCGTGCGCGATGTGCAGTTCTCCCTGCTGCTCACGGTCGTCCTGGTGGTCATGGTCCTGTTCCTCTTCCTCCGCAGCGCCTCGGCCACGATCATCCCGAGCGTCGCGGTGCCGCTCTCCATCGTCGGGACCTTCGGCGTCATGTACCTGCTCGGCTACAGCCTCGACAATCTCTCGCTGATGGCCCTCACCATCTCGACCGGCTTCGTCGTGGACGACGCCATCGTGATGATCGAGAACATCGCACGCTACATCGAGCGCGGGGATCCCCCGCTACAGGCCGCCCTCCAGGGCTCCGCCCAGATCGGCTTCACCATCCTCTCCCTCACGGTGTCGCTGATCGCGGTGCTGATCCCCCTCCTCTTCATGGGCGACGTGGTGGGACGGCTCTTCCGCGAGTTCGCCGTCACGCTCAGCATCGCGATCCTCGTCTCGGCCGTCGTGTCGCTCACCCTGACCCCGATGATGTCCGCCCGCCTGCTCCGGACCCCCGACCAGCAGGGCAGGTTCTATCGCGCCTCCGAGCGCTTCTTCACGACGCTCATCGACCGCTACGCGTCCTCGCTGCGCTGGGTGCTCCGGCGCCAGACGGCAACGCTCGTGGTGGCCGCCGCCACCGTGGTCGGAACGCTCCTCCTCTACGTGGTGGTCCCGAAGGGCTTCTTTCCGGTGCAGGACACGGGCGCCATCCTGGGCGTGTCGGAGGCGCCCCAGACGGTGTCGTTCGCTGCCCTGGCGGAGCGCCAGCAGGCCCTCGCCCGCATCATCCTCCGCGATCCCGCGGTCGAGAGCCTCGCCTCGTTCATCGGCATCGACGGCATCAACACCACCGGCAACAGTGGCCGCATCCAGATCAACCTGAAGCCCCTCGACGTCCGCCGCATCTCGGCCAGCGACGTGATCCGCCGTCTGCAGCCCGAGCTCGCCGCGGTGGAGGGCATCACGCTCTTCATGCAGCCGATCCAGGACCTCACGATCGAGGACCGGGTGAGCCGCACGCAGTACCAGTACGCCGTCGAGTCACCCGACGCGGAGCAGCTCCACGCCGCGGTGCCGCACCTCCTCGAGGCGCTGCGGGCGCTCCCGCAGCTGCGCGACGTGGCGACCGACCAGCAGAACGGCGGGCTCGAGGTGGCGCTCACGATCGACCGCGACACCGCGTCGCGCCTCGGCATCACGCCCCAGGCGATCGACGACACCCTCTACGACGCCTTCGGGCAGCGTCAGGTGTCGACCATCTTCACCCAGCTGAACCAGTACCACGTCGTGCTCGAGGTGAAGCCGAGCTTCCAGGAGAGTCCGGCGACGTTGCAGGATCTGCACGTCCGCTCGACGAACGGCGCGCAGGTACCGCTCGCCGCGATCGCGCGGTTCGCCTCGGGGACTGCGCCGCTCGCCATCAACCATCAGGGGCAGTTCCCCGCCGTCACCTTCTCCTTCAACCTCGCCCCCGGCGTGGCCCTCGGCGACGCCGTCACCGCCATCGAGACCGCCACCCGCGGCCTCGACCTTCCCGCGAGCCTCCGCGCCACCTTCCAGGGCACCGCCCAGGCCTTCCAGGCCTCCCTCGCCAACGAGCCGCTCCTCATCCTCGCCGCGCTCGTCACCGTCTACATCGTCCTCGGCGTCCTCTACGAGAGCTACATCCACCCCCTCACCATCCTCTCCACGCTCCCCTCCGCCGGCGTCGGCGCGATCCTCGCGCTGCTGCTCTGCCGCACCGACCTCAGCGTGATCGCGCTCATCGGGATCATCCTGCTGATCGGGATCGTGAAGAAGAACGCGATCATGATGATCGACTTCGCGCTCGAGGCGGAGCGCACGGAGGGCAAGTCACCCGAGACGGCGATCTACGAGGCCTGCCTCCTCCGCTTCCGGCCCATCATGATGACGACGCTTGCCGCACTGCTCGGCGGCCTGCCGCTCGCCCTCGGCAGCGGCGTGGGCGCAGAGCTGCGCCGTCCGCTCGGCATCGCCATCGTCGGCGGCCTCCTCCTCAGCCAGGTCCTCACCCTCTACACCACGCCCGTGGTCTACCTGGCCTTCGATCGCATGGCGCGGCGGACGGCGCGGCGCCGGCCGCCCAAGCTGGTCGAGCAAAGGGCGCGGGAGGCCGGGTGAACATCTCCGGCCCCTTCATCCGGCGGCCGGTCGCCACGACGCTCCTCACGGCGGCGCTCGCGATCGCCGGCGCGATCGGCTTCCGCCTCCTCCCGATCGCCCCCTTGCCGCAGGTCGAGTTCCCCACGATCCAGGTCTCGGCCGCGCTCCCGGGCGCGAGCCCGGAGACCATGGCCTCGGCGGTGGCGATGCCGCTCGAGCGACAGTTCGGCCGCATCGCCGGCGTGACCGAGGTCACGTCGACGAGCTCGCTCGGCTCGACCGCGATCGTCCTGCAGTTCGATCTCTCCCGGAACATCGACGCCGCGGCGCGCGACGTGCAGGCGGCCATCATTGCGGCGCGCGGCCAGCTCCCCACCAACCTGCCGAACAACCCCAACTACCGGAAGGTCAATCCGGCCGATGCGCCGATCTTCATCCTCGCGCTCACGTCCGACACGCTCGACACGAGCCGGCTGTACGACGCGGCCTCGTCGATCCTGCAGCAGAAGCTGGCCCAGGTGGAGGGCGTCGGTCAGGTGGTCGTGGGCGGCAGCTCCCTGCCGGCGGTACGCGTCGAGCTGAACCCCATCGTGCTCCACAAGTACGGCATCGGGCTCGACGAGGTACGCGCGGCGCTCGCCGCGGCCAACGCGAACCGCCCCAAGGGAGAGCTCGCGAACGCCACCACGGCCTGGAAGATCAGCGCCAACGATCAGCTCCTGAGCGCGGCGCAGTACCGCCCGCTCGTTGTGGCCAATCGGAACGGCCGCCCGGTGCGGCTGGACGACGTGGCCGACGTCGAGGACTCGGTCGAGGACGTGCGCACGACCGGCATCGCGAACGGCAAGCCCGGCGTGCTGCTCATCATCTTCCGCCAGCCCGGCGCCAACATCATCGCCACGGTCGACCGCCTGCGCGCCCTCCTCCCCGAGCTCCGCGCCGCCATCCCGGCCGCCATCGACCTGTCCGTGATGATCGACCGCACGACGACGATTCGCGCGTCGATCCGCGACGTCGAGATCACGCTCCTGATCGCGATCGCGCTGGTCGTGCTGGTGGTCTTCGTGTTCCTGCGCAACCCCTGGGCCACGGCCATCCCGGGCGTCGTGGTGCCGCTCTCGCTGGTGGGGACGTTCGGCGTCATGTACCTGCTCGGGTACAGCATCGACAACCTGTCGATGATGGCGCTCACCATCTGCACCGGCTTCGTCGTCGACGACGCGATCGTGGTGATCGAGAACGTCTCCCGCTACCTGGAACAGGGCGTTCCACCCCTCCAGGCCGCGCTCCGGGGGGCACGGGAGATCGGCTTCACGGTGGTCTCGATGAGCCTCTCGCTGGTGGCGGTCTTCATCCCGATCCTGCTGATGGGCGGCATCGTCGGCCGCCTCTTCCGCGAATTCGCCGTCGTGCTCGCGGTGGCCGTCACCGTGTCGCTCGTCATCTCGCTCACCACGACGCCGATGATGTGCGCCAAGTTCCTGCGCTCGGAGCGGGGCCGGCGGCACGGGCGGCTCTACCGGGCGAGCGAGCGGTCCTTCGCCTGGCTCCTCCAGCAGTACGAATGGACGCTCTCCTGGGTGCTCCGCCACGCGCGTCTCGCCATGCTGGTCGCCGCCGGCATGGTGGCCCTCAACGTCTACCTCTTCATCATCGTGCCGAAGGGATTCTTCCCCGAGCAGGACAACGGCCGCCTGATGGGCGCCATCCAGGCGGATCAGGACACCTCCTTCCAGGCGATGCAGGACCGCTTCGCCCAGTTCGTCGCGATCGTCATGACGGATCCCGCGGTGGACACGGTGGCGGGCTTCACGGGGGGAGGCCAGGGGACCTCCAACACGGGGCGGATGTTCATGTCGCTGAAGCCGCTCGACGAGCGCAAGGTGAGCGCCGACGAGGTGATCGCCCGGCTTCGCCCGAAGCTCGCGAGCGTGGTCGGCGCGAGCCTCTATCTGCAGGCCATCCAGGACATCCGCGTCGGCGGACGCCTCAGCAATGCCCTCTTCCAGTTCACCCTGCAGGGGGACGACCTCCACGAGCTGAATCGCTGGGCGCCGCGCATGCTGACGAAGCTGCAGACGCTCCCCGCCATCACGGACGTGAGCACCGATCAGCAGAACCGCGGTCTCGAGGCGTCGCTCGCGATCGATCGCGACACCGCGGCGCGCCTCGGCATCTCCTCCCGGGCGATCGACGACGCGCTCTACGACGCCTTCGG
>DATILR010000186.1:0-2034 GCA_035476275.1 Binatus sp. (SeqCode)
CCGGGCGAGCCGGGCTACGTCCCGCTCTCGCCGTATCGACCCGGCGTCGAGACCCAGCCCAGCGTGGTGGCGCTCCCCGTGCCGGCCCCCTACGGCGACTACAGGACGATCGTCGACTGGCGCATCGACGAGTCGCTGCCCGACGTGATCGCCGCCTTCGTCCAGTGGCTGGTCGAGAAGAGCGGCTGGACGGTCACCGAGCGCGAGCGCCCGACCGAGCGGGTTCCCGTCCGGCCGCGCCACGTCTGCCTCCTCTTCCGGCGCTTCCGCGCCTACCTGAGCGACGTCACGCGCCCGTACGTGCGGGCGCTCGAGGCCCGCCACCTGCCCCATCTCCTCGTCGGGGGGACGTCGTTCCACGTCCGCGAGGAGGTCGAGGCGATTCGCAATGCGCTGGCCGCGATCGAGCGTCCCGAGGACGAGCTGGCGGTGTTCGCGACGCTGCACGGGCCGTTCTTCGCCCTCGGCGACGGCGCGCTGCTCGCCTTCCGCGAGCGCTACCGGTCGCTGAACCCGTTCCGCGAGGTCCCGGACGACGCTCCGGCCTCGCTGCGGGAGGTTGGCGATGCCCTGGCGGTGCTCCGGAACCTCCATCGCGGCCGCAACCGCCGCCCGATCGCGGACACGATCGGACAGCTCCTCGGCGCGACGCGCGCGCACGCCGGCCTCGCGGTCTGGCCGACCGGCGAGCAGGCGCTCGCCAACGTCACGCGCCTGATGGACCTCGCCCGCCGGGCCGAGCGCACCCGCCTGACCTCCTTCCGCGCCTTCGTCGAGTGGCTCACCGAGCAGGCCGAGCACGGCGAAGCGGGCGACGCCCCGATCGTCGAGGAGGGCACCGAGGGCGTGCGGATGATGACCGTTCACGGCGCCAAGGGGCTGGAGTTCCCGGTCGTCATCCTCGCCGACCTGACGCGCAAGGAAACCCCGGGAGAGCCACAGCGCTGGGTGGATCCGGATCGCGGACTCTGCGTGCTCCGGTTGGCCGGCTGCACGCCGCCCGAGCTGCACGAGCACGCCGCCGAGGAGATGAAACGCGAAGAGGAGGAGGCAACGCGCGTGCTGTACGTGGCGGCGACCCGCGCCCGCGATCTGCTCGTCGTGCCGGCGCTGGGGGACGGACGCTACGACGGGTGGCTGCAGGCCCTCACGCCCGTGATCTATCCATCGCCGGCCCGGGTGCATGCGCCGGAGACGCGACAGCCGCCGGGATGTCCGGCGTTCGGAAGGGAGACCACGACGCGCCGGCCGGACAACGTGGCGCGGCCGCCCGACGCCGTCGTCCCCGGTCTGCACCGCCCCGACGTCGGACGGCACCGGGTGGTCTGGTGGGACCCCTCGACGCTGTCGCTCGACGTGCAGGAGTCGGTCGGCCTCGCGCAGCAGCAGATCCTGGCTGCCGACGAGCGTGGCGCACGAGCGGACGAGGGAGTGCGGGCCCACGCCGCGTGGCGCGAGGAGCGGGATCGCGTGCGCGGCGAAGGCGCGACGCCCACCATCCGCGTGGTCACGGCCACGGAGCGTGCGGCGGTGACGACGGCGCCGGAAGCGGAGGTCGCGCTCGAGTCGGCCTCCCCCGCGCCGGATCGCCCCCACGGAAGGCGCTTCGGGACGCTGCTCCATGCCGTGCTCGCGACGGTGAACCTGGATGCGAAGCGCACGGGTGTGGCGGATGCGGCCGGACTCCAGGGGCGGCTGCTCGGCGCGACGGCCGACGAGATCGCCGCAGCGGTGGAGGCGGCCGGACGCGCCCTGGCGCATCCGCTAATGCGACGGGCGGCCGAGGCAGCGCGCGCCGGACGCTGTCGCCGGGAGACGCCCGTGCTCCTCAGGCTCGATGACGGCGTCATCGTCGAGGGCGTGGTCGATGCGGCCTTCCTGGAGGACGGCGCGGGCTGGACGATCGTCGATTTCAAGACCGACGTGGAGATCGCCGGGCGCCTCGAGGAGTACCGGCGGCAGGTCGGGCTCTACGCGCGCGCCATCGCGCAGGCGACCGGCGCGCCCGCGCGCGGCGTGCTGCTGCGCGTTTGA
>DATILR010000187.1:0-3079 GCA_035476275.1 Binatus sp. (SeqCode)
TCCGGACATCGCGTCCGTCGAGCGGAGAGCACCTTCGCGCCCGGGCAGGGTCCGACCCTCTCCGCTGTCCACCCGACCGGCAGCAACGTCCGCGCCAGCTACGTCGCGGCCTCGGGACCAAGCCATCTAGTTCCGCTTTGAAGGCTTTCGACGGCCGCGTCAACACCGGTACCGTCCGGGAATCGGACGCTCCCGGGTCGAGGCGGTCGGGATACGGACGCGGCGCGTGATGGTCAGCGCCGCGGCGAGCCCCCTGCGCGAGTGCATCGACGCACCTTCCGGTTGCGAAGCGGCGAAGGGACGTGACCGGAAGCGAGCCCGCGGCCGTCGATCGCCAGCGTGGTACGCGAGTTGCTCATGCATCCGCGGTCGAGGAGGGTACGCGATGAAGGTGACCTGCATGCTCGGCGGCCTAGCGCCTCGCCGAGAAGTCGAGACGGCGATGCCGCCATGACGGGCGCGTGACGGTGACCAAGCTCTCCGCCGCGGAAAGCCTCGAGGCCTCCGGGCCGGCCACCACTCTCTCCCCCGCGACCGAACCGCAACCGCCCGCGCCCGCTGATGTCCCGCGCGCCGCCATCGTGACCCTGGCGCTCCTGGCCGTCCTGTTCGCCATGCGCCTGGCGAAGGACTTCTGCATCGCGGTCGTGATCGGGCTCATGATCAGCTATGCGCTCGAGCCCCTGGTCGGGTGGATGGCCCGCCACCGGGTCCCGCGTTCGCTCGCCGCCGCGCTGGTCCTCCTCACGCTCGTCGGCGGTCTCGGAAGCGCCGTCTATGTCATCGAGGACGACGCCGCGGCCTTCCTCGATACCGTTCCGCTGACGGCCGACAAGCTACGCGAGGTCATCACGGCCGCCCGCCCGGCGGCGGCGAACGCCGTGGGCAAGATGGAGAAGCTCGCGGACGCGATCGAGAAGAGCGCCAGCGAGGCCGCCGCTCCTGCCCCCCCTCCCCACGGCGTCACGCCCGTCCAGATCCAGACGAAGCCGATCGACGTCCGCGGCTACCTCTGGTCGGGCTCCCTCGGGCTCGTCGCCCTCGCCGCCGAGACCGCGCTGCTCCTCTTCCTCACCTACTTCCTGCTCGCCTCCGGGGATCTCTTCAAGCGGAAGCTCGTCCAGCTCATCGGCTCCTCGCTCGCCCGCAAGCGTGTGACCCTGCAGGTGCTGGAGGACATCGATCGGCAGATCCAGCGCTTCCTTGTCGTCCGGCTCCTCGCCAGCCTCGCGATCGGCACCGGCTCGGCCCTGGCGTTTCACGCACTGGGTCTCGATCATGCCATCCTCTGGGGGATCGCCGCGGGGCTCCTCAACTCCATTCCGTACTTCGGACCGGGCATCGTCACGGTCGGCGTGACGCTCGCGACGCTCGTCCAGCACGGGACCATCTCGATGGCACTCCTCGTGGGGGGCGCCTCGCTCGTCCTCGCCAGCCTGGATGGATTCGTCCTCGTTCCGTTGCTGATCCGCCGCACGGCGCGCATGAACGAGGTGGCCACCTTCGCCGGGCTGCTCTTCTGGGGCTGGATGTGGGGTAGCGCCGGCCTGCTCCTGGCGGTGCCGATCATGATGATCATCAAGGCGATCTGCGATCGCGTAGACGATCTCAAGCCGGTCGGCGAGCTGCTCGGAGAATGACAGCTGCTCCTCAGAGCGTCGCCACCGCGTCCCGCTCGATCCATCCCCGCCGGCCGTCGGCCCGTCGCACCTGCCTCCACCCACCGCGCTCGGCCACCAGCCGGAGCACGCTTCCCGGCTTCGCCTGGAAGTGCGCCGTCCCACCCGTCGAAGGCTCGAAGCGCACGGTCGCGTCTTCCCTGGCCACCACCACCGCGTAGGTGGGAAGATCGATCGTCGCCAGCCGGTAAGCGCACGACGTCAGCACGAGTGCCAGCGTGACGGCCGTCGCGACCGCCGCTCCGCGGGCGCCGCGCGCCGCCGTCGGCAGGAGCCGGGCCGTGATCAGCAGCATCATCAGGAGGACGTAGAGACCGCTCGCCGCGAGGAGCAGGCCGTCGGTCGAGAAGCGCCCGGCGAGCGGGAAGAGGAGCCGGGTCCAGACGGGCACGTCCTCGCTCACGTCCGCCAGCGAGCGCGCGTAGGCGAGGTTGGCGAGCAGGTCGGGATCCCCCGGCATGAGGCGGCGCGCCCGCTCGTAGTTGAGCATCGCGCGCCCGACGTCGCCCGCCTTGAAGTAGGCGTTGCCGAGGTTGAAGTAGAGATTCCCGCTCTCGAGCCCGGCAGCGAGCAGCTGCTCGTACTGCGCAGCGGCGTCGGCGTAGTGCTCCTCGGTGTAGAGCGTGTTGGCCCGGAAGAAGATGGTGTTGGGGCTCTCGGCCGCGGGCGCCGCCCACACGCGCGTGCCGATCGCCAGGACCAGGCATGCCGCCGCCACCGCGCGCGCGAGCCGGCGCTCGCGCTCGAGCGCCCGGACGATCCCCACCGCCCGCTCGAGGGTGTGCTCCAGGTCGGCGCTCGCGTCGGCCGTGGGCGCGAAGCGGGCGCGCTCGCAGGTGGCGAAGAACTCCTCCAGATCCCGGACGACGCCCGGGGCGAGCTGGTGCTGCCGGAGGCGATCGCCGACCGTGTCCGCCGTCACGGCGCCCGGCGGCAGATCGAGCTTGGCGGCGAGGTAGTCGCCGACGGCGCGCGCCAGCGTGTCGTGGAAGGCGGCGTGGTCGCCGGCGCGGAGCTGCTGGCGGGCGCCGGCGATCGCCTGCCGCGCCGCGCGCCCGGCGCGGGTGAAGCGCGCGTAGCGCACGTCGCCCGTCAGCCGGCGCCGGCGGCGATTGACGGCCACCGCGGCGAGCCAGGCCATCAGCGGCAGGAGCTGCAAGCCCCAGAAGAAGACGCTCCGGTAGCGACGCGCGCCGAGCGGCACCAGCGCGCCCGGAGCATCCTTGATGAACACGAGATCCCGACCGAGCTGCTCCGCCGGCGGCCGTCGGCCGACCGCACCCAGGATCTGTGGCGCCCCCTGTGGGTGCGCCGACTCGCGCACGGTGAGCGCCACGGGCGGACGCGAGATCGTGCGATAGGCGCGGGCGTCGGGATCGAAGTAGCTGAAGCGCATCTCG
>DATILR010000188.1:0-2383 GCA_035476275.1 Binatus sp. (SeqCode)
CATGCCCACGCGGTCGAACGACGTCGATTTCTTTCCCGGGGCCGAGATCCGCTGGGGGCTGGGCTACATGCTCAACATGCAGCCGGGGCCGAACGGGCGAAGCGCGGGCACGGTGAGCTGGGGCGGGATCTTCAACACCTACTACTGGCTCGACCCGTCAAAGCGTGTGACGGGGCTGATCATGACGCAGGTCCTGCCTTTCGCCGACCCGCGCGTGGTGAAGCTCTACGGGCAGTTCGAAGGCGCGGTCTACGAGGCGCTGAAGGCGTGAAGTTCGGGGTCTGGATTCCGAATTGCCGGCACCTGGCGACCCCGGGCATCATCCGGGGCGCCGCGATGCGCGCGGAGCAGCTCGGCTACGAGTCCGTGTGGGTCAGCGACCACGTGGTGGTGCCCCGCGCCAACATCGTGAACTTCGGCGAGACCATCTTCGATCCGCTGGTTTCCCTGGGCGTGATCGCGGGGGCGACGAGCCGGGTGCAGCTCGGGACCACCGTGCTCATCGTGCCGTACCGCAACGCCGTGGTCACGGCCAAGATGATCTCCTCGCTCGATGCGCTGAGCGGGGGGCGGTTCGTGTTCGGCGTCGGCGCGGGGTGGGTCGCCGCGGAGAGCGCCATGCTGGGAGTCCCCTTCGCGGAGCGGGGGGCCATGACCGACGAATTCCTCGAGGCGATGCGGGAGCTGTGGACGAGCGCCACGCCGTCCTTCGCGGGAAAGTACACGCAGTTCAGCGATCTCGTCTTCGAGCCCAAGCCCGTGCAGAAGCCGCATCCGCCCATCTGGGTCGGAGGCCATAGCCGCGCGGCCCTTCGCCGTACGGCCCGCTTCGGGGCCGCCTGGCATCCCATCAATCGCCCGCCGGAGGAGCTGCGCGCGGGCCGCGCCGAGCTGGCCCGGCTCTGCGGGGAGGGCGATCGCGCGACGCCGCCCGCGCTCACCCTGCGCAATGACATCCGCGTGGCCCGGCCCGGGGAGAGCGTGCCCGCGTCCACCCACGGCGGTCGCGTGCTCGCTGGCGAGCCGGCCCGCCTCGTCGAACAGATCGCGGAGCTCGCCGACTGCGGCGTCGAGCACCTCGTGCTGGAATTTCTCGCCGGCGACGGTCGCGAGCTCGACGAGCAGATGGCCGCCTTCGCCGAGCGCGTGCGCCCGAAGCTCGCCTGATCTCGCCGAACTCGACCGTGTCCAGCTCTCCCGCTCCCGCCATGGCGGTCCGCCGCAGCGGGCGCGGGCCCGACGTGGTGCTGTTCCACGGCGGCATGGGCTCGTGGAAGCACTGGACGCGCAACATCGAGCCGCTCGCCGCGCGCTTCACCGTGCACGCCCTCGACCATCCGTCGTATGGCGCCTCCGCGGCCGTTCCCCGCGAGACCTCGGGCGCCGACTATCTCGATCTCGTCCACCGCCTCTTCGTCGAGATGTTCCCGGGGAAGGCTCCCCTGCGCTTCGCCGGCTTCTCGTTCGGCGCGGCGATCGCGGCCAACCTCGCCCGTCGCTTGGCGAAGCGCGTGACCCACCTCTGCCTCGTCTCGCCCGCGGGGTTCCCGGCGCGGAGCTTCGGGGAGCGGCCCACCCGGAGCTATCGGGAGGCGGGAGACGACGAGGCGCTCTTCCGGGAGATCTGCCGCCACAACCTCCTCATCAACATGCTGAGCGACCCCGCGACCATCACGGAGGAGACTCTGGACATCCAGGCCGATTGCGTCCGCCGCACCCGCTTCAACAGCCGCAAGGTGAGCGGCGGCGGGACCCTGCTCGGCGACCTCGCCCAGCTCAGATGCAGGATCCGCCTCCTGTGGGGGGAGGGCGACGACTCGAAGTTCCGTCCCGCCGATCTCCTGATCGGCGAGATCCGCGCGGCGATGGTGGGCGCGCTCGATCTGCACCGTATTCCCCGGGCCGGCCACTGGTCCGCCTACGAGAACGCCCCCGAGGTCAATCGGCTGATGCTGGAGTTCTTCTCGAGTTGATCGGCGGATCCCGAGGGGTAGGCCTCAGGCTCTCGCGGGCTGCAGCTCCAGGGTCTTCTTCATGACCGCCATGCCCTGCTCGATCATTCCCGCGATATAGCCCGCGAGCTCGTTCGGGAGCAGGTCGGCGATCCACACGACCCGGCTCCGCCCCTCGCCATCGACGAAGACCTGGAGCGAGGCGTTGTGATGGGTCATCTTGCCACCCACCACCGACCACGCGAGGCGCTGTCCCTCGTCGTCGAGGTCGACGATCAGCTCACGCGCCACCACCCCGCTGCCGAATGTGACCACCCGCGCCCCCGCTTCGAGGCGCGTATCGACCACGAAGCCCGGGGCCAGCCGCGTGTGGATCGCACCCACGTCGCGAATGGCGTCCCAGACCCGCTCCGCCGGTACTTCGACCTGAA
>DATILR010000189.1:0-10642 GCA_035476275.1 Binatus sp. (SeqCode)
AGCGCTGGCGCGCTAGGTCGCCCGCCACCGCGTGACGGTCAACGTCGTCTGCCCGGGTCCGACCGAGACCGCGCTTCTCGCGGCGACGATGGCGGGTGAGCGCGGGGCCAAGATCCTCGACGGCATGCGCCGCGCGATCCCGCTGGGTCGCCTCGGGCAACCGGAGGACGTGGCGGGTGCGGTCGCCTACCTCGTCTCCGACGAGGCCAGCTACGTGACGGGGCAGGTGCTGAGCGTGTCCGGCGGCCTCACGATGGTCGGGTAAATCCGCCGCGGGGTCGGAAGCGAGCGTGGAACGTTCGGTGGCACGCGCGACCGGTTAGGTGCGCGGGACGGAGCGCGCCGGCCTCCCGCCACGAAAAGAAACGTGGGCCACGAACGCCCCAACCTCGCTCCGTCCCCGACCCGAGGTGTACCTCGGGTCGGCCTAAAATAGGCTGGTGACGATCGTGCCGAGGAGCGAGATCGCGGACTGGTCCTCGACCGACTGGGTCGCGCGGTTGACGGTGCGGAGCGTGTCCTTGGCCTCGGTGTAGAGCGAGTCGTCGGTCAACGCCTTCCCGACGGTTCCCTCCCCGTTCCGCATCGCGTCGGTGATCTCCTCGGCATTCCGCGCGCTGGCACTCAGGTTGTCCACCGTCTGGCGCACCTGCTCGTACAGTCCCCCGTCCTCGGTGAGCAGCTTACCGAGGGTGCCCTTGCCGGCGGCGAGGTCGTTGGCCACGGTCCCGAGGTCGTGCGCGGACTCGCGCACGTCGCTCATGGTGGCCGTGACCCGCTCGTAGAGCGTCGGATCGTTGAGCATGAGGCCGAGGGTCCCCGTCCCCTTGTCGAGCTTGCCGGTGATCGAGGCCAGGTTCTGGGCCGTGGCGCCGAGGGCGGCGCGGTTCTCTTCCACGAGATCCGCGAGGTTCACCAGCAGGCGGTCGGAGCTGTCGCGCAGGCTCTGGGCCAGGTCGCTCACGTTCTCCGCCACGTGCGAGAGCTGGTCGACGACGTCGGAGAAGCTGGCCGGGGTTTGCCCCTCGATCGTGTCGCCGGACGCCGCGGCCTTGGCGGTCGGGGTGCCGAGCGAGATGGCAACGAAGCGATCGCCGCTGAGCGCCCGGAAGTCGAGTCGCGCGACGGAGTCCTTCTTGACCACCAGGCTCGCGTCGATCGCCATCTTCACCACCACGCGGCCCTGCTCGATCCGCATCGACTCGACGCGGCCCGCCTTGATGCCCGCGAGGCGCACGTCGGCCCCGCTGTCGAGCCCCTGCACGTCGGTGAACACCGCGTAGAGCGGGTAGCGGTGCTCGAAAAGCCCCACCCCGAGCGTCAGCTCGATGGTCAGGAAGAGGAGCACGAGGCCGATCACGAAGAAGGCGCCAATCCGCTGTTCTCTCGTCAGCATGAGACCTCCTAGGCTTCCAGCGCCGAGGCGCGCAGGAACGCCCGCGTGAGGGGATGGCGGGCATGCGGCAGCTCGGCCGGGGTGAGACACTCGGCGATGCGCCCCTCGGCCAGCACCGCGATGCGATCGGCGATGGCGCGCGCGAGGGGCAGGTTGTGGGTGACGACGATCTGGGTGGTGCCGCGGGCGTCGCGGATGCGCAGGATCAGCTGCCCGATCTGCTCGGTGAGCAGCGGGTCGAGATCCGCCGTCGGCTCGTCGTAGAGGATGAGCTCGGGGTCGATGGCCAGGGCGCGGGCGATGGCCACGCGCTTGCGCATGCCGCCGGAGAGCTCGCTCGGCAGCTTGGCCTCCGTGCCCGCGAGCTCGACCTGCTCGAGCACGCGGTGGATGATGGCGGCGATCTCGGCCTCGCTCTGCCGGCCGCGCTCGCGCAGGCGAAGCCCGACGTTCTCGCCCACCGTCAGCGAGCCGAGCAGGGCCGCGTTCTGGAACACCATCGCCACGCGAAAGGACTTCTCCTCGTGCGGCGTCGCCCGGTAGCGCTCGAGCGCGATGCCCCCCACGGTGATCTGCCCTGCGTCGACCTGCTCGAGACCGATGATCTGCCGCAGCAGCACGGACTTTCCCGTGCCGCTCTGTCCCACGATCGCCAGCAGCTCCCCCGCCTCGACGACGAGGTCGACGCCGCGCAGGACGCCCTGCCCGTTGTAGGTCTTGCTCACGCCCGTGAGCTCCACTCCGACGCCGCGCCGCTCTCTTGCTGCTTCTGCCATCAGTCGAGGGCGAAGGTGATGCGCACGATGAGGAAGTCGAAGACCAGGATGAGGATGAAGCTCCACACCACCGCCGCTGTGGTCGAGGTCGCGATGCCCTCCGTGCCGCCGCGCGTGCGGAGCCCGAAGGTGCAGGGCACGATGGACGCGATCATGCCGAAGATCGTGCCCTTCAGCATGCCGACCACGAAATCGCTGAAGTGCACCCACTCGAGCATGCGGTCGAAGTACATGTTGACCGTAATGGTGATGGCCGGATCGAGCGAGACGACGGCTGCCCCACCCCACACGCCGATGAAGTCGGCATACAGGATGAGGATGGGGAGGGCGATGGTGGCGGCCAGGAAGCGCGGCACGACGAGAAAGCGTACCGGGTCGATGTCCATGGTACGGAGGGCGTTGATCTCGTCGTAGACCGTCATCGAGCCGAGCTCGGCGGCCATGGCGGAGCCGGCGCGCCCGGCGAGCAGGAACGCCATCAGGACGGGGCCCAGCTCCTTGGTCATGGCGAGCCCGACGATCGGCCCGAGGATGTCCTGCGTCACGTCGCGCACCTGCTCCGCGGCCTGCACCACCAGCACCATGCCGACGAAGAGGGAGAGCAGGGCGCCGATCCAGAGCGTGTCGGTTCCGACGCGCACCATCTGCACGACGAAGCGCCGGCGATCGGCCGGCGCGGCGCTGATGCTGCGGACCGAGGCGAGGAAGAGGGACGTCGCCTCGCCCAGCACCTGCAGGACGTCGAGCAGGGTGGCGCCGATGCGGGCGAACGGATTGGCGCGGGGGGAGCGGGGCAGCGCCTCAACCGCCATGTGGCATCCCGCTCGCGTCGCCCGCCGGCGAGCCGAGGTCGATGTGCACGGGACCGAGTAGCCGGCCGTCCTCGCGGGCGGCGAGTCCCCAGAGGAGGTTCCAGTCCTCCTGGCCGTCGAGCCGCGTGTCCCAGCGAAAGAGGCCGTAGAGAGGCGCCCACAGGGTCAAAACGCCGACGTTCTTGGGGAGGAGGCTGTCGAAGAGCGCGGGGGTCTGGCCGAAGCGGCGGGCGTCGTCCTGCTCGCCGCGCAGGCCCCCCAGCAGGGTGAGGAGATGCTCGCGGTGACCCGAGGTCTCGTTGGCCAGGCTCTGCCGGCGCCAGACGAGGACGCCCACGTCGTCGCGCTGGTAGTGGAAGTCCTCCACGTCCTGCGTCTTCCGTCGGTAGGCGGGCCACAGGTAGAAGTGCGAGGAGACGCCGCCCACGTCGCTGCGGCCGTAGAAGGGGAAGGCACGCCAGACGCGGTATTCCTCGTCCCCCAGCCGCCGCTCGCGGACGACGAAGGGCCAGGGAGCGCCCGTCGACTCGATGCCGTGCCGGGTGTCGATCGTGTGGATGTACGCGAGGACGCCGTAACTGCGGGTCTCGCGGCCAGCCCCGTCGATCGCGGCGAAGAAGGGGAAGTTGACGCGTCGGTACTCCCACCCGTAGCCGGGGACCAGCTGGGCGGTACGCAGGTGGAAGGGCCAGAGCACGTAGGTGCTCCGCTTCTGGCCAACGATCTCCGTCGTCCCGTAGAACGGCCAGACGCGAAACCCGCGACCGTCGGGGCCGCCGACCGTCGAGACGAACGGGAACACGTAGTAGCGGCGCTCCACGCGCGGCTCCTCGAGGCGAAGGTAGAGTGGGAACATGACCGCCGTCACCCGGTCGTAGCCGAGGAAATCGTCGAGGTCGAAGTAGAACGGGAACACGGACAGGCGGACACCGCGCTCGGGGCTCTGGCGGTAGAAGATGAACGGGAAGAGCGTGAAGCGACTCGGCCACTCGGCAGGCGGCGGGGCGGTGTCCGGGGGGTGAGGCGTCTCCGCCTCGCGGGTGCGTCGATAGGTGAAGAGCAGGAAGCGGAAGCTCTCGTGGTCCGGGTCCCAGCGGCTCGCCGCGAGCGGATAGAGGATATCGGCCCGATCGCCGGGTGTGGGGCCGCGCCGCTGGTGAAGGTGGAGCAGTGGGCGGACGTAGAGATCGCGCGACTCGGCCGTCCGCGTGAACTCGAGCAGGGGGCCCAGCGCCGTCCACCGCATCTCGTCGCCATTGCCGGTCTCGACGTAGCGGAAGAACGGCCAGAGCTTCACGTCGAGCGCGGACGCGCGCGTCGCGGACGCGAGCGCCGCGAGGAGGGTGAGCGCAGCGCGTCTACTGCGTGAATTCAACGGACTGCAGGTCGCGAGCCCGGATCTGGTAGGCGCCGCCGGGCACCCGACCGTAGAAGGTCGTCGAGCTCCGCACGGAGAGCGTCACCGGCTCTCCCTCGCGCAGCTGCACCTCCGCCCGTACGCGGTCGCGCTCGGCGTCCGAGGGGTGGAAGCGGATGCGGGCGATGTTCTCGAACGGCACGCGGAGGCGACCCCTTCCGAGCTCGCCCTCGAGGCTCGCATCTCCACCTGCCGTGACACGATTGACGTCGATGTGGGCACCATCCACGTCGACGAAGCTGGCGTGGAAGTCGCGCGCGGGGGCCTCGGGCTCGCGGCCGCCGAACCCGCCCATTCCGAGGAGGGCGACGCTCAGGCTGCCGACGATCGCTGCCCGGGCGACGCGTCGAACCGACTCACGCATGCTCCCTCCGAGCGCGTCGGCACGGACGCGCGCCGCGGTCTTCTTAGCCGCTCGACCCCGCCGGTTCAACACGAGGCGCCATTTCACGCCGACAGGCTGTGGCCTTGACGATGGCGACGCAATCCCGCCTAAATGAGGCGGTCGTGCCGCGTGTACTCGGCATCGTGATGGCGGGGGGGCGGGGGGATCGGCTGCAGCCGCTCACGCGCTCGCGCAGCAAGGCGGCCGTGCCGTTCGGCAGCCGCCACCGCATCATCGACTACGTCCTCAGCAACTTCGTGAATTCCGGCATCTATGCGATTTACCTGCTCGTCCAGTACAAGTCCCAATCGCTGATCGAGCACGTCAGCACGAGCTGGCGGCTGGGCGGTCGCCTGCCGGAGACCTTCGTCACCGTCGTGCCCCCGCAGATGCGGTCGAGCGAGACCTGGTACCAGGGAACGGCGGATGCCGTCTTCCAGAACCTGAACCTCATCCGGGATTTCGCGCCCGAGCTCGTGGTGGTGTTCGGCGCCGATCACATCTACCGCATGGACCTGGCGCAGATGATCGACTACCACGTGAGCTGCCGCTGCGACGTGTCGGTGGCGGCGCGGCCGGTGCCGCTCGGCACGGCCTCGGCCTTCGGCGTCATCGCCAGCGCCCCGGACGGTCGCATCGTCGGCTTCGCGGAGAAGCCGCGCTCCCCCGAGGCCATGCCGGGCGACCCGGGTGCGGCGCTCGCGTCGATGGGGAACTACGTCTTCTCCACCGAGGTCCTGGTCGACACGCTCTCCGAGGATGCGCGGCGTCCGACCGAGCACGACTTCGGCCGGACGATCGTGCCCGAGCTGGTGCCGCGCCATCGCGTGTTCGCGTACAACTTCCGCGACAACCACGTCCCGGGGACGCGGCCCTACGAGGAGCCCGCCTACTGGCGAGACGTGGGCGCCATCCGCGCCTACTACGACGCCCAGATGGACCAGCTTGGGACACGGCCCCGCTTCGACCTCGACAACCCCCGCTGGCCGATCCTCGGACGCTCGGTGGACGGCCCCCCGGTGCGCATCATCTCGGGGCAGGTGCAGGACAGCATGCTCGGCGAGG
The DNA here is from genome assembly GCA_035476275.1 of Binatus sp. (SeqCode). Lineage (GTDB taxonomy): Bacteria > Desulfobacterota > Binatia > DP-6 > DP-6 > DP-23. The sequence continues at coordinate 5,852 of DATILR010000189.1, forward strand.
GAACATTCGTGGAAGAGGCACGGGTCGTCCGCTCGATCCTCGGTCGCGGGGTGCGGGTGGCCCGCGGCGCGGTGGTCGAGGGATCGATCGTGATGGACTATACCGAGATCGGTGCGGGTGCCCGGGTCATCCACGCGATCGTCGATCGTTACAACCGCATTCCGCCAGGTGGGCGGCTGGAACCCGAGGGGGGCGACGTGAACGGCCTCACGGTGCACCGCGATCCATCCGGGATCGTCGTGGTGTCGCGCGGTGAGCCCGCCGGCCCGCTACCCCAGGCGGTGAGCCCGTAATCCGTTGCGCGCGCTCTGCCTGCACGGCCATTTCTACCAGCCGCCGCGAGAGCATCCGTGGCTCGGCGTGGTCGAGCCGGAGGCGACGGCGGCGCCGGCCCGGGACTGGAACACCCGCATCACCGCCGAGTGCTACGCCCCCAACGCGTCGGCCCGCGTCCTGGATGCCCAGGGGCGGCTGAGCGATCTGGTCAACACGTATGCCTGGACCGGCTTCGACTTCGGCCCCACCCTCCTCAACTGGCTCGCGCCGCAGGCGCCCGCGGTGCTCGAGGCGATCCGGCAGGCCGACGTGACCAGCCGCGGCCGGACCGGTCATGGCAACGCCTGGGCGCAGGCGTACGGCCACGCCATCCTGCCGCTCTCGACGCCCCGCGACGTGCGCACGCAGGTCCGATGGGGCAAGCGGGATTTCGAGCACCGCTTCGGCCGATCGCCCGAAGGGATGTGGCTCCCGGAGATGGCAGTCGACCGGACGACGCTCACCGCACTCGCCGAGGCCGGCATCAGCTTGACCATGCTCGCCCCGCACCAGGCGCGTCGCATCCGCCCGGTGGGGGCGGGGGAGAGCGCCTGGCGTCCGGTGGAGGCTCACTCGCTCGACACGAAGCAGCTCTACCGCTGCTTCCCCGCGCCGGGGCTGGCCGTCGACATCGCCTTCCGGGACGCGGGGCTGTCGGAGGAGATCGCCTTCGGTCCTTTGCTGCGCGACGGGGCCGCGCTGGCCGAGCGTCTGCGCGCGGCGGCGGGCGGGGAGGGGACGATCGTCACGGTGGCGGTTGACGGCGAAACCTTCGGACATCACCATGCCTTCGGCGAGATGGCGCTCGCCTTCGCTCTCTCCGCGCTGGCGGCCGACCGGGAGATCACGCTCGCGGGTCCGGCGGCCTTCCGGACCCGCCACCCGCCCACGCTCGAGGTCGAGATCGCCCAGGGGACGTCGTGGAGCTGCCCGCACGGCGTGGAGCGCTGGCGGGGCGATTGCGCGTGCGGCGTCGGCCCACCCGTGCCGCATGCATGGCGCGCGCCCCTCCGCCAGGCGATCGATTGGCTGCGCGACGAGCTGGCCGACGTGTACGCGACCCGTGGCGGGGAGGTGCTGCGCGATCCGTGGGGCGCGCGCGACCGCTACATCGACTGCCTCCTCGACGGTCGTGTGGCGGAGTTTCTCGCCGCGGAGGGGGCGGGGCGCCTCGCGTCATCGGCGACGCTCCACGCGCGGCGCGCGCTCGAGCTGGGCCGCCACGCGCTCTTCATGCAGACGAGTTGCGGCTGGTTCTTCGACGAGCTGACCGGCGTGGAGCCGGTGCTCGTCCTGCGGCATGCGGCGCGGGCGATCGAGCTCGCGCGGCACCTCGGGCGCGAGTGCGAGGAGGGTTTCGTGGCGCGTCTCGCCCCGGCCCGGAGCAACCTCGCGAGCCACGAGAACGGCGCCGACTTCTACCGTCGGGTCGTGCTCCGCGCGCGCGCCACGCCGAGCCGCATCGCTGCCACTGCCGCGATGATGCAGGTGCTGGGTCATCCGGCCGAGGTACCCGGCTACACCGTACACCTCAACGGCCGGCCGGCGGCGGGACGTCTGGCCGCCGATGCCGAGATCACCGAGGAGGCGACCGGGGCGGTCGTGACGGTTCCCGTCGTGGCGGAGCGGCCGCCGCGGGGCGCGGTCGTCTGTCGCGTGGGCGACGCAGGGTTCGTGCTCTCCGACCTCTTCGGGGGACAGCGCGAGCGCGTGCTGGCGGCGCTCGAGAACGAGGTGGCGGGAGCAGCGGATGCGCGCCGCGCGGCGCTCGTGGGCGTCCGTCCTCTGGTCGACCAGCTCCTGGTCGCGGATTGCCCGCTCCCGGCGCGGCTCGCGGAGCTCCTCGGCTGGGAGGGGGCCGAGAAGATCGCCGCCGCCCTCGAGCAGCGGGCCCCGCTGACCCCCATCATCGCGGAGGTCGCGGAGCTCCGCGAGCAGGGCGCCATCTTCCCGGCCGGGTGGCTGGCGTGCCGTCTCGTGGGAGCGCTCGAGGGGCGGCTCGCGAGCTTGCCCGAGGGCGCGGGCGACGCCCTGCTCGTGCTCGACGTGGCTGCCGCCGCCGGCGTCCAGCTGGATCTCGGTCCGGCACAGGTCCAGGCGTTCCGTGCGCTGCGGGAAATCAGCCCGGGCGGCGTCACGCTCGGCGCGTTGCGGGAGCGGTTGCGTCTCGCTCCATCGGCCACGACCCGTCCATGAGGCGCGGACGACGATGAGCGAGCGCGCGGCGCGCACGCCCTTTCCCTTCCTGGGCTGCTGGGAGCTGCAGGAGATGCTCGGCCGTCGCGCCTACGACGAGCGCGAGCTCCTCGAACATCTCGAGGAGGTCCCGCTCGACAGCATCTACTTCCACACCCACAGCGTCTTCCTGCGCGAGCGGGGGCTGCCCGGGCCGTATCCCAACGACTTCGCCTCCTGGGCGGCAATCCAGGTGCGCGACCGCGTGCTGGGCGAGAAGCTCGGGATCATCGATCCCCACGACCTGTCCGATCTCGAGAGTCTGCGGACCGAGGTCGTGAGCCTGATCGACGATCACCTCTCGCAGCTGGGGGCGGTGCCGCGGGTGATCTTCGGCGAGCCGTTCTACTTCATGCAGTCCCGCGTGCTCGAGATCCCGACGGGCGTGAAGGTGCGGACCCTGAAGGAATTTCGCGACGTGCTCAGCACCGTCGACAGCTCGGTCGTCTACCTCCACGTGGTGGAGGCCCGTGGGCGGAAGGGTCGTCGCCGGCACGATTTCGCCACCTGGGTCGACGAGCAGCTCGGCCTGCCGGAGCTGGCGGCCGCGATGGCGCGCATGAATCCCTTCCCGTTCGGTCTCGAGGAGATACGCCGCCGTCTGGTGGCGCTGTGCGACGGCGTCCTCGCGGCGGGGGCATGACCGCGCGGCGCCCGACCCTGGAGGACTACCGGTCCGTCGTTCCGGCCGGGACGGTGGATTTTCTCCGGCGCCTCTCCGAGCGGGTCCGTGGTCGTCGGATCCTCAACGTGAGCGTCAGCCGCGAGGTGGGTGGCGTGGCGGAGATCCTCCACGGTCTCGTGCCACTCCTCGAGGAGGTGGGGGTGGAGTCGGCGTGGGAGACGCTCGACGGCGACGGTCGCGCGGCACCGCTCACCGCGCGGCTGCACCACGCCCTGCAGGGCGGAGAGGAACGTCTGCCCGAGGAGATCTTCGAGCAGTTCCTTGCCTTCACGCGGGCGCGGGCCGCCGCGCTCGAGCTGACGGCCGACATGGTGCTCACCCACGACGCCCTCCCGGCCGGGCTGGTGGAGGTCCGGCCGCAGGAGGGAGCCTGGGTCTGGCGCTGCCACATCGACGTGTCGCATCCGCAGCGGCGGGCGTGGACGTTCCTCCGCCAGTACGTCGTCAAGTACGAGGCGGCGGTTTTCTCGCTTCCCGCCTTCGCCCAGCGCTTGCCGATCCCGCAGTTCATGATCTACCCCGCCATCGATCCGCTCAGCGACAAGAACCGAGAGCTCCCTGCGCGTAGCGTCGACAGCATCTGCGAGCGGCTCGGTGTGCCGCGGGACAAGCCGATCCTGCTCCAGGTGGGACGGTTCGACCGGTTCAAGGACCCGCTGGGCGTGATCGAGGCCTACCGGCTGGTGAAGCGCCAGCACGACTGCCGGCTCGTCCTCGTGGGCGGAGCGGAGAGCGACGATCCCGAAGGGGTGGAGCTCTCGGCCGAGGTGCGCGAGGCCGCCGAGCGCGATCGGGATCTCCACGTGCTCGAGCTCGGGGCGAGCGCGCGGGTCGAAGTGAACGCCCTCCAGCGGGCGGCCACCATCGTGCTGCAGAAGTCGACGCGCGAGGGGTTCGGGCTGGGGGTGGCGGAAGCGATGTGGAAGTCGAAGCCGGTGATCGGCGGCTTCGCGGGCGGGATCACGGCCCAGGTCGTCTACGGCGTGACGGGCTACACCGTGAACTCGGTCGAGGGAGCCGCCTTCCGCGCCCGTCAGCTCCTCGCCGATCCGACGCTCTGCACCCGTCTCGGCCAGGCGGCGCGCGAGCACGTTCGACAGAACTTCCTGGTCACCCGCCACCTCGGCGACATGCTGGCCCTGCTGGCGACCCTCGTGAAGCGCAACGGCTGAGCGCGCCGGGGACGGGCGGAGCGAAGGCGGCTGAGCGGCGGCGCCGGGGGGGTCGCCGGACTCAGTGCACGTCGACCCACCAGGCGGGGGTCTCCCCGAGGCGGGCGGTGACCTCGTCCCGGAGCTTGACCGCCTCGCCCTTCACCTCGATGGCATGTTGCGCCAGTTGCTCGCGCTCCTCGGTGAGGGTTTTCTCCTCCTCGGAGGGCAGGTCGGCACCCGGCGGGCGCAGGCCGCCGGTGGCGGCGCTGCCGTTGGCGTTGCGGGCCCGCGCGCGGGCCAGGGTCGCGAGGCGCGTGTCGAGCTCGCGGAGGCGCCTCTCGGTCGCGCGCAGGTCACGCTCGAGGGCGTTCCGGCGCAGCGAGACATCCGCGGAGAAGTTGC
>DATILR010000190.1:0-10329 GCA_035476275.1 Binatus sp. (SeqCode)
AACGGCTGCAGGATGTCGATCGGCACCGGGAAGATGGTAGTCGAGTTGTTCCCCGAGGCGATCTCCACCAGGGTCTGCAGGAAGCGCAGCTGGAGGGCGATCGGCTCTTTCGCCATGATCGCGGAGGCATCGGCGAGCCGCTGCGCCGCCTGGTACTCGCCTTCGGCAGCGATGATCTTGGCGCGCCGCTCACGCTCGGCCTCGGCCTGGTGGGCCATCACGCGTCGCATCTCCTCGGGCAGGTCGATGAACTTGATCGCCACCTGCACCACCTTGATGCCCCACGGCTCGGTATGCTGGTCGATGATCGACTGCAGGTGGGCGTTGATCTTCTCCCGTTCGACGAGGAGCTGATCGAGCTCCACCTCGCCGCACACGCTGCGCAGCGTCGTCTGGGCATTCTGGGACGTGGCGAAGAGGTAGTTCTCCACCGCGACCACGGCCCGGTTGGGATCGACCACCCGGAAGTAGAGGACGGCGCTCACCTTCAACGAGACGTTGTCCTTGGTGATCACGTCCTGCGACGGGATGTCCATCGTGATCGTGCGCAGGTCGATGCGGAGCGCCTTCTCGATGCCGGGGATCACGTAGATGATCCCCGGTCCGCGCGCCCCGACGACCCGCCCCAGCCGGAAGACGACCGCGCGCTGGTACTCGCGCAGGACCTTGAGCCCGCTCAGCACGAACGCCACCAGGATTGCCATTGCCGCCCATGCACCAAGCATCGCTGTCTCCCTTCAGCGGCTCTCGGGGCGCCCTACCATTTGCCGATGGCACCTTCGAGTCCGTCTGCGCCTTCTGTACCGCTCGTCCTCGTGCCTCAGAGCAGGGTGCCTCTCAGGATGAAACTCGCCACGGAGAAGTAGATCACTAAACCGCTGACGTCGACCAGTGTGGCGACCAGGGGCGCGCACGCGCTCGCCGGATCGAAGCCCAGCCGTCTCAGGACGAAGGGCAGTAGAGAGCCGGCCATTGTCCCGAAGGTCACGACGCCGACCAAGCTACCCGCCACGGTGAACCCGACCAGCAAGTAGTGCGCGCCGTAGGCGTGGAAGAGCACCACCCAGCTCAGGATGCGCGCGAGGCCGATCGTGCCCAGCAGGGAGCCGAGCGCGACGCCGGCGGCCACCTCGCGCCGGACTACCCGCCACCAGTCACGAAGCCGCAATTCCCCGAGCGCGATCGCCCGAATGACGAGCGTCGATGCCTGAGAGCCGGAGTTTCCGCCGCTGCTGATGATGAGCGGGACGAAGAGGGCGAGCACCACGGCCCGCTCGATCTCCTTCTCGAAGTAGCCCATGGCCGTTGCCGTGAGCATCTCCCCGAGAAAGAGCGCCGACAGCCACCCCGCCCGCTTGCGGACCATCTGGAGGAACCCGACCTTCAGGTACGGCGCTCCCAGGGCCTCGCTGCCTCCTAGCTTCTGGATGTCCTCGGTCGCCTCTTCAGCGATGACGTGGACAATGTCGTCGATCGTGACGATGCCCTTCATGCGGCCCTCGCCATCGATAACCGGGATGGCGATGAGGCCGGACCGCACGAAGAGGCGACTCACCTCCTCCTGGCTCATCCGATCCGTGACGGACACGATGTTGGTCCGCATCACGTCACGGACCCGCTGCGTGGCGTCGGCATCGAATAGCTCCCGGAAGGAGAGTACCCCGAGGAGGCGCTGCTCGGGGTCGAGAACGTAGGTGTAGTAGATCGTCTCGACCTGCTCGCGCCCTTGCTTGCGAAGGTAGGCGATGGCCTCGTCGACGCTCATGTCGGGTCGCACGCGCGCGAAGCGCGGATTCATCAGCCCGCCCGCGTGGTCTTCCGCGTAGGCCATCAGCCCCATCACCTCCTTGCGCGTCGGCTCGTCCAGCAGACCGAGCATCGCCTCGCGGTCAGGGAGCGGGGTCTGCTGCACCACGTCGGCGGCGTCGTCCGGCGGCAGAAGGCGCATCCAAGACCGTCGCTCGCCGGCTGGAAGTGACCGGATGAGTTCGGCTTGATCGTGGGCGTCGAGAGAGAAGAAGAGGTCTTCGGCCGCGTCCCTGGGCAGCAGCCCCAAGCCCTCGGCGCGTTCGGCCTGCGAGAGGACCGGCCAGGCGTCGCGCAGTTCCGTGGTCGTGAGCCCTTCCCGCGGCGCCAAGCTCTGCGACGGCTGCATGGACAAGTCCTCCCGCTGGGGCGCGCCCCGGGCGGCCCCTATCAGGGGCGAGTGGGGGCGCCAAGGGCAAGCATGTGATTCCTCGCCCCCGGGCGGCGGTTCAGGCCTCTCTGGATGGGGCCGCCTCGTCGCCGAAGCGCCGACCGCGGCCAGGAGCGCGCCATACGAGTCGTTAGCGGAGGGGCTCGGGCATCAGACGCTAGTGCGCCGGTTGCTGCATGCGTTCCATCAACGCCTGCTGCTGTTCGGCGTGCACCTTCTCGACCGTCGGGCGCTTCTGCACCTGGCCCCACCACGCCGCGAGCTTCGGCCGGCCCTCGGTGAAAGGCTTCGAGCCGAGCATCGGCAGCATGAGGTTCGCGAAGAAGAAGGTCGGGGCGAGAGCGCAGTCCGCGAACGTGAAGGCGTTGCCGATCGCGTAGGGCCCCATCGAGAGCATCAACTCGAGCTGGTCGAGCCGGAGGTTCAGCTCCGCGAGCTTCTCCGCGATGAGCTTCTGGTCCTTCTCCTTCGCGCTCGCCTGCGGGAAGAGCGCGCGGAGCGGCGGCTCGAGGTAGAGGTCGTGGAAACGCGAGATACCGCGCACCCGGGCGCGGGCGTTCGGCTCCTTCGGCAGGAGCGGCGGATTCGGGAAGCTCTCCTCGAGGAACTCGTTGATGACCTCGGACTCCCCGATGATCTCGCCGTCGAGCTCGAGGGCCGGGGTCCTCCCCATCGGATAGATCTTCAGGTACTCGGGCGACTTCAGGTCACCGCCGGGGATCGGAACGATGTCGACCTTCGCCTTCTTCTCGTAGATCGCGAGCCGGCATTTCGAGGCGAAGTTGCTGAGGTTCGTGTTGTAGAGCTTCATCGAGCTCCTCACTTTCCGCGGCGGACTATCGACCGGCAGCGAAGCTGATTCAAGCGCACCTTGCCCCCGCGGCGTGGAGGGCGTACCCTGGCTCCGTTCGCTGCTGATGTCCGCGCACGGCTCCCACGCTTGTCACAGCGAGTAGCGCACCGAGGCGCCAGTTCTCTTTCCCCGAGCCCAGGAAGGCGTGGCCATGGAACGTCAGGTCCACGGGGAATCCGTGCATTTTGCGCACGCTCAGGTGCATCGCCATGCGCTGCTCCGGGAGAGAATGGTTGGCCTCCGAGGTCGCCTACTGCCGATGGCCGGCATTCTCGTGGCTCCATTCGTGATCACGGGATACCTGGGGCTCGCAGTGTTGCTCGTCTTGCCGCTCATCGGACTGCGGAGAATTTTCCGGCGCCTGCCCACGGCCTCGATTCTCCGCCCGGTTCGCAGTGCCCCACGTTACCCGGGTGTGGGGAACCTCTCGGCCGCGGCGACGGCGAGAGCATGACAATGACACGGCTACTCGTCGGCCATGGTAGGCATGTCGCGCTCCGAGAGGACTTGGCGATGAGGCGTGGCCCGGAAGGAGGTCCATTCATGGCCGAAGACATGATGACGGAAATCGAGAACGAGATCCGCAAGCACAAGGTGGTCATGTACATGAAAGGTACACCGGCCTCCCCGCAGTGCGGGTTCTCGGCGGCGACGACGAAGATCCTCCAGGACCTCGGCAAGCCGTTCCACACGGTCGACGTCCTGAGCTCTCCCGAGAAGCGCGACGCGATCAAGCGCTTCTCCAACTGGCCGACGATCCCGCAGGTCTACGTGAGCGGCAAGTTCATCGGTGGCTGCGACGTCGTCCGCGACCTGCACCGGAGTGGCGAACTTCAGCGCATCGTGGGGGAAGCGTTCGAGGACTGAGCTCGAAAGGTCGCGGCGAGGGCCGGCAGGACCGTGCCGCAGGTCATCTTCCGCTTTGCCCTGCAGGTGGGCATGATCGCGCTCACGGGAACGACCTCGGCAACGCACATGGCAGAGGATCTGAGCATCTACGACTTCGAGCTCCAGCCCGCCCTCGACGAGCTCCGGGCGTGATCGCCGAGACCGAGATCCGACTTACCCCCGAGGCCTACGACGACGCGACGGAGCGCACGACCCGTCTCGCGCATCGCCTCGGCGTCGCGGCAAGCGCGATCACGCACCACGTGGTGGTGAGGCGTTCGCTCGATGCGCGGAAGGGAACACCCGTGTGGGTTTTGCGCGTCCGGGTGTGGATCGACGAGCCGTCCCGGGCCGAGCCGGCGCCGCCGCTCGCTCTCCGTGACGTCCGCGGTGCGCCACCGGCCGTGGTCGTGGGCGCGGGTCCGGCCGGGTTGTTCGCAGCGCTCACGCTGATCGAGCGCGGGCTCCGGCCGATCGTCCTCGAGCGCGGAATGGACGTCCGCGCACGCCGTCACGCCATTGCCCGGATCACACGCGCGGGGATCATCGACCCGGAGAGCAACTACTGCTTCGGCGAGGGTGGCGCCGGCACGTTCTCCGACGGCAAGCTCTACAGCCGCGCGACCAAGCGGGGCTCCATCCGCGACGTGCTCGACGTGCTGGTGCGCCACGGCGCGCCGCCCGACATCCTGATCGACGCGCACCCCCACGTCGGGACGAACCGCCTCCCGCAGGTGGTGCAGGCGCTCCGCGCGACCATCACCGACTGTGGCGGCGAGGTGCATTTCGCGACGCGGGTCACGGATCTCGCGCTCGCGAGCGGCGTGGTGACCGGCGTGGTGACCGCCGCGGGCGAGCATGTCGCGGGACGGGGCGTGATCCTCGCGACCGGGCATTCGGCCCGCGACGTGTTCACGCTCCTCCAGCGCCGCGGTCTCGCCCTCGAGGCAAAGCCATTCGCGGTCGGCGTCCGCGTCGAGCATCCCCAGGCGCTCGTCGACCAGCTCCGGTATCGCTGCACGAGTCGACCGCACGGATTGCCGGCGGCGTCATACACGCTGGTCCACCAGGTGGACGGCCGCGGGGTGTTCTCCTTCTGCATGTGCCCGGGCGGGGTGATCTGCCCGGCGGCGACGGCGGGCGACGAGGTCGTCGTCAACGGTTGGTCGCCATCCAGCCGCGGGCTCGGCTTCGCCAACGCGGGCATCGTGGTCGAGGTGAGGCCGGACGACCTGGCGCCGTACCGGACCGAGGGCATGCTCGCCGGGATTGCCTTCCAGAGGGCGCTCGAGCACGCGGCGTTCGTCGCGGGAGGCGCCCGACTCGTGGCCCCGGCGCAACGGCTCGTCGACTTCGTGGAGGACCGCGCCTCGTCGGACCTGCCGCGATGTTCGTACCGGCCTGGCATCCGTCCGGTGAATCTCCACGAGCTGCTGCCACCCGCGATCGGCGAGCGCCTGCGTGCGGGCTTCCGCGCCTTCGAACGGACGATGCGCGGCTACCTCACCAACGAGGCGGTGGTGGTGGGCGTCGAGACGCGCACGTCATCGCCGGTGCGCATCCCGCGTGATCCGACGACGCGCATGCACCCGCAGGCGCCCGGTCTCTTTCCCTGCGGTGAGGGCGCCGGCTACGCCGGCGGCATCATGTCGGCCGCGATCGACGGGCAGCGTACGGCGGCGATGCTGGCCGACGCCGTGGGCTGAACGACCCGTCGCTCAGTCGACAGATCGACATTGGTCCTCAAGGAGCATCGCGTCAGGAGCCCGACGCTGGCCGTCGCATCCCGCTGAGCGTTGAGTCCCGGCCCGTTGGCGCTCTGGTCCTCCGTAGAACCTCGTACGCAGGAATTCGCGCGTGGTATATGCTAGCTAGCAGGCTGTACATTTTAAGGGGTGTTTAGCAGGCATTCGAACACTCCTGAACGTGAGCCTGCCGATGCGAGGAAACCAGGCCAGGTCGCGCAGTCCTCGCAAGTTGTGACAATGACAGCCGATAGCGATGGGGTGACCTCGGTCCCGAGGGAGGGTTGCCCCTTGGCATGGCGCGTGCTGCTGAGGTGGAGGTGCCGTGATGCTGTATCAGCCTGGCGACCATGTCTGCCCGTCCGACTTGCCGCATCGGTTTCTTTGCCGCGTCGAGCAGGTCGAATCCTTCAACGTCAGGGACGGTCTCGCGCAGATTCTCAAGCTGGAGCCGCTCGAGGGACCCTGGCCGGCGGGGACCCGCCTGATTCGCCTGGATGGCGCGGTGATCCCGGCACCCACCCGCGAGTTGTGGCGACGGCGCGGGCTCGTGCGGCCTCCTGCCGTCGAGCGGCCGAGAGTGCGGACGCGTGTGGTGGGCGGCCGCGCCGTCGCCTGAACGGGAAGATCACGAGACGACCGGGGTGGCTCCCCCCGGTCGGCCCGTGCCGCTGACGCGGAGCATGATGAGGTAACGATGGATTTTCTCTTCGAGCCGCGCGTTCGCCGGCTGGTCGCCGAGAACCTCGGCGTCAGCGTCGATGATCTGACCCCCGACGTGTCCCTCACCGACGATCTGGCGGCGGATTCGCTCGACCTCGTCGAGCTGGCGCTTGCCCTCGAGGAGGAGTTTGGGCTGACCGTTCCAGAGCGCACCATGGCGGAGGTGCGGACTTACGGCGAGCTGGTCGCGGCGACCGTGACCCTCGCGCGCCACGGGGCCGTGGCGCGCCCGGCGGCGGAGCCGGTTCGTGTGTGGGTGCGGGTGGTCACTCCCGGTGGCTTCGGGGGCGTGCTCGAGTGCGCCGAGTGGCTCACGCCCTACGCCGCCGAGACGATCATCGAGCACACCCTGCGCGCTGGGCCCGGAGCCCAGCTTGAGGTCACCGTGGCAGAGGACGGGGGCGACGCTGGCTTCCGGCAGGTTCAGCAACAGTTCGCATGGCTGAGCGGGCGTGGCGTCGCGGTCGACGTTCATCGGGATCGCGGGCACCGGGTCAATCAAGCCGCATGACCGGCAGAGACGATGGCGCTCGAGCCTGACATCCTCCTCGCCGGCCAGCTCGATTTTGGACGCTCTCTCGGAGGAAGCCGCTCCAGGGGAGAGCGCCGGCTCATGCTGGCGGTGCTGGAGGACGCCGTCGACTGCTATCGCAGGGGCGTACTGGCGCGCGACCCGACAACACGGCTCTTGTTCGATGAGACGCGCGCATGGCTGGAGTCGACAGATCACCGCGCAATCTTCTCCTTCGAGAGCATCTGCGACGTCCTCGACCTCGACGCGGACTATCTGCGCCGGGGGTTGCGCCAATGGCGTGCGCCCGGCCGGCGAGGCAAACGACCATGATGCGCCACTCTGACCGCAACGGGCTCAATCAGCCGCCACGGCGGCACGGCCTCTGTCGACTGCGCGAAGGGGATGACGTCTCCCCCGAAATCGACGGCACCGCAAAACTAGAGTAGGCGCCGGCTTCGGCGGTCCCTCAAACCCCAGGAGGCACCGGATGGAAGCGGTCGAATTTCTCGAAGGAGCACGTCGCCTACGCCGGGCGAATACCCCTTTTGAGTCCCCATGAGCCTGCGGCTCACCCCGCAGGACGAAATTGCGGTATGGGGGTCCCGTCGTGGTCCGGTCGACGTCGGGACAACTTGGTACCGCGAGTCCGGTTTGAGTTTCCTATCTGCCGCTGTCGAGAGGCGATCGTAGATCGGGTCGGCCACGGTGAGATTCCCGAGGTAGTCCCGCCACTGGCGGGTGGTGGCTGGCTCGTGATGGTGTTCGCCGTCCAACGCCGCCCAGTCCAAATGGTGACGACGTCTCCACCGCGCGGCACTGCGGCTCGGGTGATCCGCTAGGGCGCCGCTGCCAGCCGCGAAGCCAGGGCCGCCGCCTCCCCGAGTGTTGCCCCGAGCACGTCGGTGCAGGCCGGCGAGAGGCGGCCGTGCGAGCCGGCCGTGGTGACCCGCCCGGCGGCCCGCTGCAGGACCTTCGCGGCCTTCCCGATGAGCTGCCGGCTCTGCTCGATCCGCCCGCTCTGCGCGGCGCGCCCGACCAGGCTCCGCCCCTGGGCGTAGCGCAGCGCGATGCTGCGCGGCATCCGCTCACCAGCGCACGGCGCGATCTCGAGACCCGCTTCGGGCAGGAGGCAGGCGACAGCCGCGAAGCCGGTCGTCGGCTCGTGGAGGCACCCGTCCGCGGTGCACGTGTCCACCGTGCACGGGTCGCCGTCCTCGCAGCCGCTCGACGTCCCGAGCACGCACGCCGGCTCGCCGGGCAGTGTCGTCGTGGTGGTGGATGGCGGGACGCTCATCGTAGTGGTGGACGACGTGGTGGTGGAGGAGGAGGACGTCTCGGCCGTGGTGCTGGTGGTGGTCGCGACGCCCACGATCGTCGACGTCGTCGTCGTGGAGAGGGTGCTCGTCGTGCTCGTCGTCACTGTCGTCGAGGAAGACGTCGACGAGCTCGTCGTGGTGCTGGAGCAGGCAGGCACCGGTGTGTGGAGGCAGCCGCTCGCCGGGTCGCAGGTGTCGGTCGTACAGCCGTTCCCATCGTCGCAGCTGACGGGGGTGCCGCCGCACTGCCCCGCGGCGCAAACATCCGCGCCGGTACAGGCGTTGCCGTCGTCACACGCCGTCCCATCGGCGACGGGTGTGTGCGCGCAACCGCTCGCCGGATTGCAGGTGTCGGTCGTGCAGCCGTTCCCGTCGTCGCAGCTGACGGCACTGCCGAGGCACTGATCGGCGAGGCAGGTCTCCGCCGTGGTGCAGGCGTTGCCGTCGTCGCACGGCGTCCCATCGGGCACGATCGTGTGCGTGCAGACCCCGGCGTGATCGCAGCCGTCGAGCGTGCATGGATCGGCGTCGGCACAGGCCGCCGGCGTGCAGGCGGGGCGGACGGGCAGCACCGTGATGGTCGGGGGGCGCTCCACCGAGCGCCGCGGGTCCCGGATCTGATGCAGCCGATCGACCGCGTAGGCGGCACACGCCACCTGCAGGCCCGTCGTCACCACGCGGCCGCTCCCTTGCCCGAGCACCGTCACCGGCGGCTCCAAGGTGATCACCTGCTCCTCGTGCAGGACGACTGTCGTGCCGGTGCTGAAGGTGACGGTACCACCCGCGGCCACGTCGAGGAGCGCGCCGTTCCCCGCAGCGATGGTGTTGCCGCGCACGCCGCTCTGGTCGAACACCTCGAGGCCCACGTCAACGGGGGTCGCCCCGAGGTTGGTGCACATCACGTAGGTCCGCAGGTTGTTGTCCTTCACCACCGCCGGGAGGAGCACGGCGAGCTGGGCGGGCTTGCCGTCTGCGAAGGTCGGCAGGGGCGTGTCGGCCACGCCGCTGTGCACGGGCTCCGCCGCGCCCGCCACGAGGCAGGCGGTCACGGCGAGGCAGAACGCGCGGCTGAGTGTCATGAGGCCCGCCTCCCGGCGCCCGGTCTCAGGGGACGCGGACCAGCGGAATGGTCACCACGGTCGGCGGCGGTAGGCTGCAGGGGGCCGCCGGATCGCAAATCGTGTGCAGCTTGTCGGCGACCATCGCCGTGCAGAAGACGTTCGGTGACGTCGCCACCACCCGCCCCGAGCCGTTGCGCAGATTGGGGATACCGCTCCCCGCCGTGTTCAGGACCATCGTCTCGTCCTCGTGCAGCTGCGCGGTCCCCGCCGTGCCGATCGTCACCGTCCGCCCCGGGCCGACGGCGAGGATCGCCCCGCTCCCCAACACACAGCACGCCGGACAGATCGCCCCCGGGCACCCGTTAACGGTGTCGGTGCTGTTGTCCACCGTACACGCTAGCCCGGAGCGCGTGCCGCCGTTGCACAGCGTCCCCGGCGCCCCGACGTTGTTCCGCAGCGCACCGGTCTCGTCGAAGACCTGGAAGCCGATGTCGACCGGGCTCCCGTCGAGGCTCGTGCAGACGACGTCAGTCTCGAGGTTGTTGTTCTTGATCACCCCGAGCGCGACGTAGACAGTCTGCGCGGGCTTGCCGTCGGCGAAGGTGGGGAGCGGCGTGTCGCCCGGGCCCGCGTGCGTTGAGTGGGCCTGGGCAAGCGCCCCGGCCAGGATCGCGATTCCGGCCAGATGTCGCGCTCTTTTGTGCGTCATCTTATCTCCCGGGTGCGGGGACGCTCGGGTCCTCCCCGGCAAGGCACGGGAACGGCGTCCGCAGCAGGAACGCAGCGCTCGCCGGCGTGACCAGCGCCGCCAGCACAGGAGGGCGCTGAAGGGCCATGACCCCAAGTCCTCGTGATCGGTCGAGTTGGCTCTGTCATCTGTCTCTTGTCGTCCTTCGCAGGGCCTGTGCGTTGTGCCCTGCGGATGTCCTTACGATGCACGGTAGCATTCCGTCAAGAGAAATCCGTGAAGTTTGCTAGGGAAGTATCTCAGGAAGAAGCTCGGGCAAAATCCACAGCGGAGGCTTGGGCAGA
>DATILR010000191.1:0-2005 GCA_035476275.1 Binatus sp. (SeqCode)
CGCTTGGCCGTAGCTCACCCAATGGCCGCGCGCGGCAAGCGCCGCCAAGTTCTCCGACGCTGCCTCCCGCCCGAGGCCATCGTAGATCACGTCGGCGCCGCGGCCGCCGCTTATCTGCTTCGTGCGCTCGGCGAACGCATAGGACCGCGTCACGATCGGATGCTCACAACCGTTCGCGTGCGCGAGCTTCGCCTTGGCTTCGCTCGACACCGTACCAACGACGCGCGCGCCGAGCGCCCGGGCCCATTGGCAGAGAAGCAGGCCGACGCCGCCCGCCGCGGCGTGCACCAGCACCGTGTCGCCGGGCCGCACCCGGTGGATGCGGTGCAGCAGGTACTCAGCGGTCATGCCCTTCAGCATGAGCGCCGCCGCTGTTTCCTCGTCCACGTGATCTGGCAGCAGCACCAGGTGCTCCGCGGGGAGGGTGCGCATCGTCACGTAGGCCCCCGGCGGTGGGCAGGCGTACGCGACGCGGTCGCCGACGCTGAACGCTGGGGCGTTGCTCTCGACGACGACCCCGGCTGCCTCCATGCCGATCGGCGCCGGGGGCTCAATCATGCGGTAGAGTCCCTTACGGATGTAGACGTCGATGTAGTTCACGCCGATCGCCGTCTGGCGCAGGCGCACCTCGCCCCGCCTCGGCGTAGGGGCGTCGAGGCGTCGCAGCTGCAGCACCTCGGGACCTCCGAACGACGTCGCCACCACACCCTGCGAGTCCACCGTCGGCCGGGGAGGGGACAGGCGGCCGCCCCGTCCGAGGAACGCCGCGAGGCCCGTGAAGCCAGCCTCGTACACCTGGCCGCCGACGAGCTGCTCGAACTCGCGCTCGCGGCCGCGCGGCACATCGAACGTTGACTCCCAGCGCCAGAAGGTGCGCTCGCCATCGGTCACGCGCTTGAGCTGCACGGTGGCCACGTAGTTCCGCATCGGCAGCGTGGCGTCGAGGATACAGTACGTCGACACGTGGTCGCGGTCGGAGAGCGCGAGCAGCTGCTCGCGGATGTGGTTACCGTCCTTGAGCGTGAACTCGCGCACGCAGCCGACCTGGTCAGGCGCCTCGCCGCGCTCGATCGCGGAGGGTCCAACCGCGGGGTGCCAGGCCGAGTGGCTGTTGAAGTCTCGCAGCACCGTCCACACGCGCTCGATCGGCGCGTCGATCACGGCGGACCGGCGAACCCGGATCACCGACCGGCGACGACCTTCTTCAGCGAGTCGAAGGCCGCCTGGAACACGCCGTGCCCGATCTGCTCGGCCAGCGCCTGCTCGCGCTCGGGGGCGCACTCGAACTCCGCCCACCACTCGGCGAATGTGCGGTTGCCCTCGGTGACGGGGGTCAGCTTGAGGGTGGCGACGTAGTTCTCGACGCCCATCGGGCTCTCCAGTATTGCGTAGCTGCACTGGTAGTCGTAGTCCGACAGCGTCAGCAAGCGCTCGCGAATGACGCCGCCGTCCCGCAGCCGGAAGTTCCGCACGCAGCCGATGCGATCGGCCGGCTGGCCCTCCTCTATCCGTGATTCGGCGACGAAGGGCGTCCAGTGTGGGAGCCCGTTGAAGTCGCGTACGCGCGCCCACACGGCGTCGGCGGGCGCCTCGATCACGCTCGAGGTGTAGACCTTGATCATCCGTTCTCGCCGCGCTCCAGCAGCGCCTTCGCGGCCAGGCCGACGTCGCCGCCCTCCACGCCGATCTCGCGCAGCAGCTGGTCGATGAGCGGCGCCTGGGCGCGGAAGCGCAACGCCGAGTTCACCACGGTGTCGGCGATGTTGCCGCCGTTGCCCTGACCGCCACCGCCACCCTGGCCTCCCAGCCCCTCGACGTGCATGATGCGGATGCCCTCGATGCGCTCCATCGGCTTCACCGACTCGCGGATGATGCCCTCGAGCTTGTCGATGAGCTGGCGGCGCAGCGCCGACTGGCGCGCCTCCGGGGTGAGGAGGTTGGCCGCGGTGTTCATGAGCGTGAGGCCTTCCGCCTCGACCTCGTGGCGGATCCGGGCGGCCAGGGC
>DATILR010000192.1:0-6018 GCA_035476275.1 Binatus sp. (SeqCode)
CGGAGGAACAGCTCGGGCGAGTTCATGACGAGCTGGCTGCCGCCGAGGTCGAGGTAGGCGCCGTACGGAACCGGGTGCCGCGTCGCGAGCCGCGTGTAGAGCGCCCAGGCCGGGGCGGCGAGGGCGGTCGTGAAGGGCTGCGTCAGGTTCACCTGGTAGGCGTCACCGGCGGCGAGGTAGGCAAGAATGCGCCATGCGGCCGCGTCGTAGCCATCGACCGACCAGGGCGCTGCGAGAGCGCTCGTGGCGAGTGGACCCTCCGGGTGCGATGCGGAGGTGGTCAGGCGCCCGAGCCAAGCGGCGCTCGCGCTCTCCGGGTGGTCACAGAGCAGGAGGTACTGGCCCCGGCTCCGCTCGTACACGAGCAGCGGGTCGTAGCGAGCGAGCACGGCGAGCGGCACGTCACGGGCGGCCTGCGATGATCGCCGGTGCGCGGGCCAGGCCGTGTACTGGCCGAGCTCGTACGCCAGGTAGCCGACCGCACCGCCGCCGAGCGGGAAGGGGAGATCGAGCGCCGGTGTCTCGCGGACGAAGTGCTCGATCGCGGCGAGCGGGTCGGCAGGCGTCGGCAGCCCGTCGCTCCGCTCCGAGGCGCCGTCCGCACCGACGCCCAGGATGACACGCGGCGCGCAGCCGAGGAGCGTCGCCGGATGTCGCGGGTCGGGCACCTCGAGGAGGAAGGCCCCGGGCTCGGTGGCGATGCTGGCGAGCACGTCGAGCGGGTCGCGACGCAGCGCCAGCGGGACGACGCGCATGGAGCGGCGGATCGTAGGAGGCGCTTCGGGGTGCGTCAAGCGACGCCGCTCGCGGTCGACGCTTGCGTCCCGCAAGACGAGCGTCTAGCGTCGTGCCCGGTGAACGCGGCCGTCAACCTGATCGAGCGGGCGCTGCGCTCCACGGCCCATGTCCGGGCGACCATCCCCGAGTCGCATCCTTCGTGCCGGCTGCTCGGAAACGAGCGCATGGGGTCGGCCACGATCGTCGATGCCGCAGGGCTCGTCCTCACCGTGAACTACATCGTGGTCGGCGCCGAGCGGGTGACGGTCACGCTGCGCGACGAGCGGTCCTACGTCGCCGAGGTGCTGCGGCAGGACTTCGACTCGGGCCTCGCCCTGCTCCGGATCGCGGAGCAGAACCTTCCTGCGGTTCCCGTCCGCCACACGACGGATCTCGCACCGGGGGAGGAGGTCTTCATCGTGGCGAGCATCGGCGACGGCGGGGCGCGCGTCTCGAGCGGAGCGGTCAGCTACATCGGGCCGTTCGATGCCAACTGGGAGTACGTCCTCGAGCGCGCCATCATGACGACCGCGATGAACCCCGGCCTGGGGGGCGGGCCGCTGCTCGATACCCTAGGCCGGCTGGTCGGCACCGTATCGCTCAACTTGAACGAGATCGGGCGCTTCTCGCTCGCCATCCCGGCCGACTACTACCTGGACGGGCGCGCCGCCTTCCTCGCCGGTCGCCACCCCACCCGACGACGGGCCTGGCTCGGGGTCTTCTGCTACGCCGTCCAGGACCACGTGGTGATCGCGGGAGTCCTGCCCGGTGGTCCGGGGGAGCAGGCCGGGCTCAAGGTGGGTGACGTGATCCTGGCCGTCGACGAGCAAGCCGTGGGCGACCGGCGCTCGCTCTACCGCCTCCTCTGGGCGCACGGCTCCGGCGATCACGTCGCGCTCAAGATCTTCCGCGGCCGCGAGCAGCACACCATCAGTGTCACCGCGGGCGACGTGGAGGAGTTCTTTGCCTAGCCTGCCGAGCGCGGCTTTGCCGCGCTCGGCACGCCCCGAGCGCGCACCAGCGCGCGAGCAATCCCGAGGGAGCCGCTCGCGCCAGCGTGCGGCGACGGGGGCCCGGGGGGCATCGGAGCAGCGGAGCGCGCGGCCGCGCCGCGCGCGAGCAGCGGACGGGCCCCCCGGAAAGCAATGAAATCGCGGATGCGCCTCGGCGACTTCCTGGTCGCCTACCTGCAGAAGATCGGCGTCCGCCACCTCTTCGGCATTCCGGGTGATCTCGTGCTCCGGCTGTTCGCGCGGCTGGGGAAGCCGCGCGGACTCCAGATCGTCACCTTCTCGCACGAGCCGGGTGTCGGCTTCGCCGCGGACGGCTACGCGCGCGCGACCGGGCGGCTCGGCGTGGTGTGCGTCACCTACGGCGCCGGCGGGCACAACATGGTGAACCCCGTCGGCGGGTCGTTCTCGGAGCACGTTCCGGTGCTCGTCATCAGCGGCGGGCCGGGCGAGGAGGAGCACAAGCTCGGTGTCCTGATTCACCATCAGGCGAAGGAGATCGAGTCGCAGTTCCGTATCTACCAGGAGATATCCTGTGCCGCGCGGGTGCTCGACGACCCGCACAGTGCCGCGGAGGCGGTCCACGAGGTGGTGCAGGCGATCTGGCGCGAGCAGCGGCCCGGGTACCTCGAGGTCCACCGCGACATGGTCGATCGCGAGATCGCCGTCCCCCGGGAGATCATCGACTGGGACGGGACGCTGCACTTCGCGCGCTCCGACGAGCGCAAGGTCGCCGAGGCGGTGCGCGAGACCGCGGGCTGCCTCAACCGTGCGCGCCGCCCGTTCACCATCGTCGGCATCGAGACGTTCCGCTTCAAGGTGCAGCGCGAGGTGCGGCAGCTGGCCGAGCGGATCGGCTCGGCCGTCACCACCGACGTGCTCGCCAAGGGCGCGTTTCCCATGGACCATCCCCTCCACATGGGAGTCCACATGGGGCCGCTCAGCGCGCGCCCCATCGTCGAGCGCGTCGACCGCGCCGATCTGGTCCTCAACCTCGGCACCCTCCTGACCGACATGAACCTCGGTAGCTCGCCGCCCCAGATCACGCGCGATCGGTCGGTCTGGGCGGTGGGCGGTCGGGTGAACGTGAGCTTCCACACCTATACCGACGTCCAGATCCGCGACTTCCTGCGCGGGCTCCTGCGGGCGCGGCTGAAGAAGCATCACGAGCGCGTCCGCTACTGTGACAACCTGCCGACGCCCCTCAAGGAGATCGACCGGCGCATCCGGGTGACCGACGTGCTTCACGAGGTGAATCGGTTCCTCCGCGGGCGCCGCGGCTACCTGGTGGTCGCCGAGTCGGGCGACATGCTGTTCGGCGGACTCGACGTCCGCGTCGAACGCGGCGGCGGCTACCTCGCGCAGGGATTCTACGCCTCGATGGGCTTCGGCATCCCGGGCGCGCTGGGGGCGCAGCTCGGGACGGGAGCGCGGCCGCTTGTCCTCTGCGGCGACGGCGCCTTCCAGATGACCGGGCCCGAGATAGCCCAGGCGCCGCGCTACGGTCTCAACCCGATCGTGCTGCTCGTCAACAACGGCGGCTGGCAGATCTTCCGTCCCGTGATCGCGCGCCGGGAGCTGCTCGACGTGCCGCCCTGGCCGTATGCGCGGCTCGCCGAGGACTGGGGCGGACGGGGCCTCCGGGTGACGCGCGTCGACGAGCTGCGGGCCGCGCTCGCCGAGGCCGCGCGCATCCCGTCCTTCGTGGTGATCGAGGCGGTGGTCAGCCCCGAGGACCTGTCGCCCGTCTCGCGGAAATACATCGAGGCGTCGGCCCGGCACGGGAGGATCGCTGCCGCATGATCACCGTCCGTCGTCGCTACGAGGACCTGGTCGCCGAGTTCCGCTGGCAGATCCCCGACGAGTTCAACTTCGGGGCCTTGATCGACGCCTGGGCCACCGACCGGAGCCGCGTCGCCCTCTACTGGGAGGACGAGAGCGGCCGGCGGGAGCGGCACACGTTCTGGGACCTGAAGCAGGCGACCAACCGCTTCATGAACGCGCTCGGCACCCTCGGGCTGGCCCGCGGCGAGCCGCTCCTGGTGATGCTGCCTCGCGTGCCGGCGTGGCAGGTGGCGGTGATCGGCGGTCTCAAGATGGGCGCGCTCGTGATCCCGTGCACCGCGTCGCTCCGCGCCAAGGACATCGCCTACCGCGCGCGCCACAGCGGCGCACGGGCGATCGTCACGACGGTCGACCAGATCCCGGAGGTCGAGCAGGCGCTGGCCGACGTTCCTGGCGTCACCGTCCGCGTCGCGCTGGGCGGCGCCCCGGCCGGCTGGCACGAGCTCGAGACGGTCCTCGCTCGCGCCGCCTCGACCGGCGTCCCCGCCCGTACGCGGACGGACGAGCCCGCGCTCTGCTTCTACACCTCGGGCACGACGCGGGAGCCGAAGGCGGTGCTGCACACGCATGGCTACACCTTCGCCCATCGCTACACGGGCGAGTACTGGCTCGATCTGCAGCGCACCGACCTCCACTGGACGACCTCCGACACCGGCTGGGCGAAGGCGGCGTACGGCGTGCTCTTCGGCCCCTGGATGAACGGGGTCCCGGTGTTCATGTTCAACGGCCGGTTCGATCCAGAGCGCGAGCTCGATCTCCTCGCCCGCCACGAGATCTCGGTCTTCTGCGCGCCGCCGACCGAGTACCGGCTGCTCGTGAAGCAGGACCTCGCGCGCTGGCGGCTGCCGCGGCTGCGACACTGCACCGGCGCGGGGGAGCCCCTCAACCCCGAGGTGATCCACGCCTGGCACGACGCCTTCGGGCTCTTCGTGCACGACGGCTACGGGCAGACGGAGACGGTCCTCCTCGCCGCCAACCTCCCGGGCATGCCGGTGCGGCCGGGCTCGATGGGGAAGCCCTTCCCGGGCCACGATCTCCGCGTCGTCGGCGAGACGGGCGAGGAGCTCCCTCCGGGAGAGATCGGGGAGCTCGCCCTGCGCGGCGCGCCGCCGTCGCTCTTCCGCGAGTACTGGAAGAACCCGGAGGAGACTCGGGCCTCCCGGCGCGGCGAGTACTACCTGACCGGGGATCGTGCCCAGCGCGACGAGGACGGATATCTCTGGTTCGTCGGGCGTGCCGACGACGTCATCATCTCCGCGGGGTACCGGATCGGGCCCTTCGAGGTGGAGAGTGCGCTCCTCGAGCACCCCGCCGTCCTCGAGTCGGCGGTGGTGGCGAGCCCCGACCCCGTCCGGGGGGAGATCGTGAAGGCGTTCGTCGTCCTCCGTCCCGGCCATGCGCCGGGGGACGAGCTGGTGCGCACCCTGCAGGAGCACGTGAAGCGGGTGACGGCGCCGTACAAGTATCCGCGCGCCATCGAGTTCGTCGCCGGCCTGCCCAAGACCGTGAGCGGCAAGATCCGCCGCGTCGAGCTGCGTGAGCGGGAGCGGCGCGGAGGGCGGACCTCGTGAGCTCGCGCCAGACCTGGGACCCCGACCGCTACGCGCGCCACGCGCGCTTCGTCACCGAGCTGGGAACGCCGGTGGTGGAGCTGCTCGCCCCGCAGCCGCGCGAGCGCATCCTCGACCTCGGCTGTGGGGACGGTGCGCTCACCGCCAAGCTCGCGGCGTTCGGGTGCGTCGTGGTGGGCATCGACTCGAGCGCCGAGCAGATCGAGGCCGCGAAGGCGCTCGGCATCGATGCGCGTGTCGGGGACGGGGAGCACCTCGACTTCTCGGGTGAGTTCGACGCCGTGTTCAGCAACGCCGCGCTTCACTGGATGAAGCGGCCCGACGTGGTGATCGCGGGCGTGTGGCGGGCGCTGAAACCGGGCGGGCGCTTCGTCGCCGAGTTGGGTGGTCACGGCTGTGTCGCGAAGATCAAGCGCGCGCTGGTCGCGGCGCTCGACCGGCGGGGGATCGACGGCGAGGCGGCGAATCCCTGGTACTTTCCCACCGTCGAGGACTACCGCGCGCGCCTCGAGGCCCGGGGATTTCGCGTCGACTTCATCGCCCTCATCCCCCGGCCGACGCCGCTCCCGAGCCATCTGCGCGACTGGCTCGAGATCTTCGGCGCCAGCTTCATCTCGATGGTGCCGCCCGCCGAACGATCGGCCTACCTCGACGAGGTGACGGAGGCCCTGCGGCCCGAGCTCGCCGACGGCGACGGGAAGTGGACCGCCGACTACGTCCGCCTGCGCTTGGCCGCCGCCAAGCCCGCCGGGTCTCCGCGCTGACCCGATGGGCGTCGAGGTCATCGGCATCGATCACGTCTACGTCGCCGTGCG
>DATILR010000193.1:0-2922 GCA_035476275.1 Binatus sp. (SeqCode)
CGCTCGAACGGGCCCGACGGCACCGTCGCGCTCGAGCAGCATCCCGGCGTCCAGCAGGAGATCGACGGGGCCGTGAGCTGGGTAGTGGAGGAGGTGACGGAGCGGCGGACGCCGCTCGAGGCGATCGCGGTCGTCGTTCCCGGCCGCGACCCGCTCGCCGGGCTCCTCGCCGGCGCGCTCGAGCGCGCCGACAAGAGCGGGCAGCCCCTGCCCGCGTACGTGGCGGGCGGCCTCCCTCTCACCGACGCACCCGGTGGGACGCTTCTCCGCCAGCTCCTGGTCGCGCTCCACGACGGGCTCGAGAGCGAGCGGACGATCGCGCTCCTGCCGCACCTTCGGCCTACTGGCTCCGAGCATCTCTCCGTGGCCGAGGCGAGGAAGGTCGTCCAGGGGAGCGGTGTCGTCGGCGGCACGCCGGGCAACCTCGAGCGCGCGCGCGACCTCGGCGGCCGTCTCCGCGATCGCGAGGCGCAGCTGCGCATGTTCCTCGAGGAGACGGACCGTCTGGCCGACGACGATCCGGAGAAGGTGCGCCGCAGCCGCGGTCTCGAGGAAGCGAGACGCCTCCGGGAGTCGATCGCGGCCGTCCTTCCAGCGGCCGAGGCGCTCACGACCCTCGCGGCGTCGATGCTCGACGGCACGCCGCTCCCCGACCTTTGGCCTGCGATCCTCACCTTCTACCGCGACTGGTGCCTCGCCCAGCCGCCGCCTCCCGACGCCGCGCGCGCGCTGGACGAAGCCGTCCGCGAGGTCGCTGCGAGCTCGATCGCCTCGAACCTTCGCGGGCGCGACGCGGTCGAGTACCTCCTCTCGACGCTCGAGACCCTCCGCCACCCCCACGGACGCCACGGCGAGCCCCGGGTCTTCATCGGCACGGGAGCGGACGTCGCGCTCCTCCGGTTCCGCGCCGTCCGCGTGATGGGCGCGGTCGAGGGTGTCATCCCCGGGGCGCCGCGCGAGGACCCCATCCTCCCCGATGCGGCGCGCCTCCGGCTGACCGAGCGGACGCCGGGGTGCCTGCTACCAACGTCCGCCGACCGCGTCCTGCGGGAGACGCACGAGATCTTCCTGGCCACGACGGCGGCGAGCGAGCGGCTGGCGATGAGCGCCTCGCGGCAGTGGGTCGACGGGACGGAGCACGAGCTGGCGGGCGCGATGCTCGAGACCGCCGTGGCGCTCGGGCGGCCGGGTGACGGCGGCGAGCGCGAGCTCGTGCCGTCGCTCGGCTCGCTCCGCCGGCTCTACGTCGGACCGGGCAACGACGGGCGGGCAAGTCGCGACGCGGAGCAACCCGCGACGGTCCGGTCGGCTCTCCGCCTGGTCGCCCGTGCCAACGGACGCGTCCACCCAGCCTGGCTCGGGCCGGCGGACGCCCTCTTCTCGCTCTCGCGACTGCACACCATCGCGGCCGAGCGCGCTAGCAACGATCTCCTCCGCTCCGACGGCTTTCTCGGCCCGCTGGCGGCCGGCCTGGCTCTTCCCGGCCTCACACCCGAGCGCGGCATCTCTGCCTCCGCGCTTCAGGTGCTCCTGGGATGCCCCCATCGCTACCTGCTCGAGAACGCCCTCTCCTTCAAACCTCGCGAGGAGCGGCTGTCGCTGCGCGAGGTCGGGCAACCGAGCTACGGCTCTCTCGTCCACCGTGTCCTCGAGCGCTTCTTTCGGGCGAACGGAGAAGCGTTCTGCCGCAGGGAGCGCACGCTCGCCGAGTGGAGGCTGATCGCCGACGAGGCCGCCGATGCATGTTTCCTCGAGCTCCTCGGCGAGTACCCCCTCGCCGGGGACGCCGTCGAGGCGCAGCGCCAGCGTCTGAGGCGGGAGGTGGGGTATCTCGTCCGCGCCGAATGGGAGAGCGGCGCCCGACTGTCGTTCGGGAAGGTCGAGGCATCCTTCGGCTATCCGGTGCCCGTGCCGTTACCCGTGGACGGGGACGTGACGCTCCACGTGCGGGGCTTCATCGACCGGCTCGATCGCGCATCCGTGGGAGTCGTCGTCCGTGACTTCAAGACCGGCCAGCCGAAGGCGCGCGAGGAGACGGACATCGATCCCGTCGTCGACGCGCAGATCGGGCTCTACGCCCTCGTCGCGTCGGGCGTCATGGGTGGGGAGAAGGTGGCGCGCGCCGCGTACGTGTATCCGGTGGCGGCGGGCGACAGCGAGCGGGCATTCGAGGGAGCCGAGCTCGAGGAGCTTCTCCGGCGGGCACGGGATTGGTTCGGGCTCGCTCGCGAGCTGCTCGCCGCCCGGAGCTTTCCGCACACCGCCGACGCCGAGCGCTGCCGGTACTGCGCGTTCCAGGCCGTGTGCGGGACCGACGAGCCGGCGGTGAGCCAGCGGAAGCTGGCCGCCGCGAAACCCTCGAGCCTCGCCGCGCGCTTCGCCGCGATCACCGCCATCGAGGGCGCCGCCGAGGAGGATGATGCCGACTGAGCCGCGGCTGCTGCCGGACGAGGACGATCGGCGACAGGCGATCCGGGAGCGAGTGCGGAACGTCCTCGTCGACGCGGGAGCCGGCACCGGGAAGACGACCCTCGTCATCGACCGCGTCGTCGAGATGGTGGCCCCGACCGTGGCCGGGGCGACGCCCGTGCCGCTCGACCGTCTGGCGGTGATCACGTTCACGCGGCGCGCCGCGGGCGAGCTCCGGTACCGCCTGCGGCAGAAGCTGCTGGAGGCGCTGCGCGATGCGGGTGCCGCGGAAGCGCGCGCGTCGCGGCTACGCCTGGCGCTCGGCGCGGTCGACACTGCCTACATCGGCACGATCCATAGCTTCGCCGACCGCCTGCTGCGCCTCCGCCCCGTCGAGGCCGGGATCAATCCGAGCTACGAGATCGCCGAGGACACCGACGCGCTGGTGCGTGCCGTGTTCGACCGGCTCGTTCACGGCGCGGAGACGGCGCAGCTCCCGCAGGCGCTCGGCGG
>DATILR010000194.1:0-2553 GCA_035476275.1 Binatus sp. (SeqCode)
AGCGGTCGGCCGCGAGCAACTTCCGCACGACCAGGCGACCTTCCGCGAGGAACACACCCTGCGTACCGCCGGTCCCGGCGATCGCCGCGCGATAGTCCGCGAGGCGCACGTCGTCGACATCGTCGATCGGCTCGATGCGCACGGCCGGGATACTAGCCGAGGTGACGGCCGCAATCATCGACACGCGGCCGGCTCACTGCGCGCGGCGTCTCGCGAGCTCGCGCTTCAGGGCGGCCACCTCACGCTCGAGCGCGGCCAGCTGGCGCGCCTGCACCTGGAGCGCCGCCACGGCCATGCTCGTGTAGCCGTAGAGGTCGACTATGTCGTCGGGCGCGTCGACGGACAGGCTCGGCTCGACGTCCTCGATGATGAAGCCGAGGTGCTCGCGGCACGCATCGCCCTTGTAGCGGTACGTCGCCAGCGGGAACTTCATGAGCTCGTCGTGCAGGCGCCGCACGTCCTCGGGGCCGAGGTAGCGGACGTCCTTCTTGTAGCGCGCCCGGGAGATGGGGCACATGCCCCCGTGCGTGGGATCGCTGGTCGCGCAGCGGAGGAGCTGGTTGCAGAAGCTGCCCGGGTCGCACGTCTTCCCCTCGGGCGAGCACGCCGTTCCGGGCGTCTCGCCGGGGCCGCAGGGTGGGATGCCGGGATGATCGCGGTGGCCGCCGCACGCCGGATCGCCGCAGGTGTTGTACCAGGCGGGTCGCGGGCACAGGGCTCCGGGGCCGGGGCAGCAGGAAACGAGGCCGGTCGACCCGAGGCAGCGGCAGACGTGCTCGCATCCGCCGTCGACGCAACGGTCCTCGGTGCAGGCGTTGCCGTCGTCGCACGCGGCGTCGCCCGTGCAGGCGCTGCCTGGCGTGGTCGACGTGGTGACGGGTGTGCAGGTCCCGCTCGTGCATGCGTCGCAGCAGCTCGGGCGATCGCTGAGACACGCGCCCCGATGCGGCAGCGGCGTGCACTGCGCGGTGCTCGATCGGATGGCGCACTTGAAGACCCCGGTGGGTGCGCCGCCCGGCTCGACGCAGCACGCGACGGCGCCCAGCCGCCCGCACGTCGAACGCGCTGCACAGCGCACGACCGCCGCCCGGCACCGCCGGCGGAGCCGACCAGCGCGCATCTCATCGTCCGCGACGCCGGCGATGCACTCGACGTACGTCCCGTGCCGGGCTGCCGTGGCGCAATCGCAGTGGACGTCGGCCGCGGCCCGAGTCGCCGCAACGGCCTCCGCGTCTCCTGGACGATCGCCGCAGTCCGCCGACGCCACGCGTACGGCGGCGAAGACGAAAGCGCAGCCGACCAGGGCACTCGCGAGGAAGCGCATGGCGAACCTCCCTACCCGCTTCCCGGACGGATCGTGGGATCCTCCGCCACCGTCCCGACGCCGTCAAGGACGAGTAGGGACGCGGCCGCGGCCGGCTCACCTGTTCGCCCACCGTCTCGAGTGCTGCTACAGGACCCAGGTGTCCTCGTGATGGTGCAGCTCGCCGCGTGAGATCCACGATGCGGATCGCCGCTCTCGCTCTCGCAGCACTCAGCGCCGGCGCGCTCGCTGCCGACCCTCCGGGGTCCCGCCGCGCCAACAAGGCGCTCGCGCTCTGCGAGCGCGAGGCGGACTCCGCCGACGAGAGACGCGCACTCCTCGCGCGGGGGTTGGCCCTGGCGGAGCAGGCCGTCGCGGCGGACGACGGCGACGCCAAGGCGCACTTCGCCGTCGTCTGCAACCTCGGCAAGGAGATGGAGCTCCGCGGTGCCAGCGTGGTGAACCTGATCTCACTACGGCGGCTGCGCCGCGAGATCGACCGCACCCTCGAGCTGGCGCCCGACTACGCCGACGCGCTCCTCGCCAAGGGCGCGCTGCTCTGGGATCTGCCACGCCTGCTCGGCGGCGACCGCGAGGAAGGCGAGCGCTTCATGCGGGCGGCGCTGGAGGTCGATCCGGACTACCTCGGAGCACAC
The DNA here is from genome assembly GCA_035476275.1 of Binatus sp. (SeqCode). Taxonomy (GTDB): domain Bacteria; phylum Desulfobacterota; class Binatia; order DP-6; family DP-6; genus DP-23. The sequence goes on from DATILR010000194.1 coordinate 1,960, forward strand.
CTCACGCTGGCGAAGGCGCTGGCCGACCGCGGCGATCACGAGATGGCCCGCGCCGAAGCGGAGCGCGCGCTCGCACTCGCGAAGCGCAAGGCGGACGCACGCGCCGCCGAGGACGCCAAGGCACTCGTCGCGCGCCTCGCGAACTGACGGTCGCTCGTGGCTCAGAGCGCGCGCGGACGGAGGCCGTACACCGCCCGCACGTTGTCGCCCATCAGCTTGTAGCGCGCCGAGGGCGGGAGCAGCTCGACCAGCTCCGCCAGCTCGGTCAGGTAGCGTGGGGCGTGGTCTGGATGCGGGAAGTCGGAGGCCCAGAAGAACTTGTCCTCGCCGACGAGCGGAATGACGCCCGCGAGTGAGCGCTCGTCCGGGTCGCAGGAGATCCAGCACTGGCGCTGGAAGTAGACGCTCGGCTTCTCGCCGAGGCCCGTGTTGCGGCCGAGCGGCGAGACGTACACCGTGTCCATCCGCTCGAGCCAGTAGCCGATCCAGCCCGCCCCCGACTCGAGCACGACGACCTTCAGGCGAGGGAACTTGTCGAACACGCCGAACTGGAACATCGACGTGAAGGCATGCCGGACGCCGTCGGGCGCGGTC
>DATILR010000195.1:0-18760 GCA_035476275.1 Binatus sp. (SeqCode)
GGTCGGGCTCCCGACCGAGACGGACGAGGACGTGGCCGCCATCGTCGACCTCGCGCGCAAGGTGCGCAGCCGGCTGATGCGGGGCGGACGCCCGAAGGTGGGACGCATCCTCGTCTCGATCAACCCGTTCGTTCCCAAGCCGTGGACACCGTTCCAGTGGGAGCCGATGGAGTCGCTGCCGACGCTGAAGCAGAAGCTCGCCTCGCTGCGCCGGACGCTCGGAGCCATCCCGGGCGTGACGGTCGAGACCGAGAGTCCGCGGGAGGCCTACCTGCAGACGCTCCTCTCGCGCGGCGATCGGCGGACGGCGGCCATCCTCGGCCGGCTGCATGCCCGCCCGGAGGCATGGTGGCCGACCCTCAAGGCGCTGCGCGAGGGCGGGGCGGGGATCGATCCCGACCGCGTCGTCCATCGGACGTATCGGCACGACGCGCTCCTGCCCTGGGACTTCATCGACCACGCCGTGGACAAGCGCTACCTGCTCGCCGAGCGGCGCAAGGCCTTCGCCGAGCTGCAGACGTCGCCCTGCGACACCGCGACCTGTCACACCTGCGGCGCGTGCTGAGCGCGGCGGGAGCGCGGTGACCCGGTGATCGTGGCGATCGGCGTCGACGTCTGCGACGTCGGGCGCATCCGCCGCGCGCTCGAGGCGTCTACCGGGGCCCGGTTCCGCGCGCGCGTCTTCACCCTCGCCGAGCAGGCGTACTGCGAGGCGCGGGGCCGGGCCCGTTTCGCGAGCTACGCGGCGCGCTTCGCGGCCAAGGAGGCCGCCATGAAGGCGCTCGGGACCGGCTGGAGCGCGGGCGTGACCTGGCAGGACTTCGAGGTGGTGCGCGCCGAGGGCCAAGCGCCGCGCCTCGTCCTCCATGGACGCGCGGCGGAGCTCGCGCACCAGCGTCGGATGATCCGTTGGCTGGTGGCGCTCAGCCACGAGCGCACGGGCGCGGTCGCCTCGGTCGTGGTCGAGGACGGCCCGGGTGTCACGGCAACGGCCGGGGCGACGGCCGCTCGCCGTCGCCGCGGCGCGGGAGGAGGATCAGGACGGCCACGGCCCAGAGCCCGCCGATGAACCCGAGCAGCGTCCAGAGGTTCTTCGGATATCCGTTGTTGTGGGCGAAGAGACGGCACACGATCGCCTCGCAGACGTGGAGCGCGAGGGCAGTGCCGAGCACGGCCGGCCCATCCAGGTCGGGCGCGACGAAGCGCAGCCCGCTCAGGTACGCGATGAAGGTCGTCAGCGTCATCCCGCCTCGTCGTAGGTGCCCCGAAGGACGATTGACGCTCGCGCGAACGCATCCCTATAGTGCGCGGGCGAGGACCGGGGTGCGGAGGACGAGCCCATACTGAAGTGGTTGTATGGCCTCGGCGAGGAGGGGGTCGCGCGACTCGCCGGTGCGGTGCTGGGAAATCCCCGCGTCGCCGATGCGTTGTCGTGGGGCCTGCAGCGAGCTGTCGAGGCCAAGGGCCGGCTCGACCGCAACATGCACCTGCTCCTCGGGCTATTCAACATGCCGTCGCGGAGGGACATCCATCGCCTGCTCACCAAGATGGAGGCGATGCAGGGGAGTCTGGTCAATCTGAACCTCAAGGTCGATCGCCTGCTGGCGAGCGGGCCACCCCGCCGGCGCAGCAGCAAGCCGCCGACGGACGACGCGCACGACTCGCGCGAGTAGGGCGCGCGAGCGTCACCGCCCGAGTCCGCGCACCGATACCTCAGTCGCGACTCCGCCGGGAAAGAGGTGGCTCCCGATCTTCACCAGATCCGCCAGCGAGCCGGGATCGGCAGGGAAGAGCGGCACCTCTGCCACGACCGGAGCTCCGGCGGTCGCGACCAGCGGCGCGAGCACGGCTTCCTGGTGCGCGGCGAGCACCCGCAGGTCCTGGTAGCCGCGGCGCAGGCGAGCCGCCAGCTGGGGCGTGAGCCCGACGGGCGGTGCAGGCGACGGCGTGGTGCTTCCGAACATCGCACGCGGGAGCGCGCGGTTCACCACCATCCCACTGATGCGCAGGTCGATCGCGGCGAGCGCACGCACGAGGGTGTCGGTCTCGCCGACGAGACGCGGCTCCGGTGCGGTGACGAGCAGCAGCCACGTGCTCTCCGCGTGCAGTAGCCCGGCCACACGTCGCACACGGTCACGGAGGGCGCCGGTGAGGGCCTCGATCGCGCCCACGAATTCTCCGACCTCGCGCACCAGCCCCAGGCCGGTGAAGCGCTCGAGGGCGCGCAGCACCGCCGCCAGGAGGAGATGCGCCAGCCGCGATCCGGCGGCGGGGAGAATGGTGGTCGGGTCCTTCAGGATCGCGAAGGCGCGGGAGTCGAGCAGCGCGAGCAGGCGACGGGGTGCGTCGAGGAAGTCGACGGCGTGGCGCGCCGGTGGCGTATCGACCACCAGCAGATCGTAGTTGCCTTCCTCGGCCAGACGGTAGACGGTCTCGACGGCCATGTACTCGGCGGTTCCGGCGAGCGTCCCGGAGAGATTCTGGTAGAGGCGGTTCTCGAGCACGCGGGCGGCCTGGTCCGGCGTCGAGGCGAGCGCTCGCACGAGGTCGTCGAAGGTCCGCTTGACGTCGAGGAGGAGCGCGTCCAGGTGGGCGCTGCGCGCGCCGACGCTGCCGAGGGGTACCCGCCGCGCATGCGGCTCCAAGCTGCCGAGGCCGAGGGCGTCCTTCAGCCGCTGTGCCGGGTCGACGGTCAGGATGGCCGTCCGGCGGCCGCGCCGCGCCGCCTCGACCGCCAGGGCAGCCGCGGTGGTGGTCTTCCCCACGCCGCCGCTACCTACGCAGAGGACGATGCGCTTCGTCTCGAGCGCGCGCGCGAGGGCCGTCATGCGGCGAGGCCCGCCGCCCGCGCGAGGTCGCTGGCGAGGTGGTCGATCCCGTCGCGCGCTTCCGGCGGCGGGAAGAGGAGGGGTAGGCGAACGGGTGCCACGCCGAGTGCGCGCCGCAGCGCCACGTACTGCGCCTGCGCCTGCCGCCGACGCTCGAGGTGAAAGCGCGCCGCGACGACGTACGGATCGTCCGGGTCGAGGGTCGCCAGCGAGGTCTCGTCGCTCGGCGTGAAGCGCCGCCGGGGCATGGCGTTCAGGATCGGAGGCGCGACCGGGAGCCCGAGGCCGGTGTGCAGCTCCCGGTGCAGTTCCAGCGTCTCGCGCACGGCCAGCTCCTCGGGCGTGGTCACCAGGCCGATGAGCGTGGCGGCGGGATCGTGGAGCACCCGCTCCATGTCGCGCAGCATCGTGGCGACCGGGCCGAAGCGGGCGAGCGCGCCCAGGGTGCGCGGCGCGGCGAGCAGCGGCAGGGAGTGCCCGGATGCCGGCGCGTCGAGCAGGACGAGGTCGTACGTCGCACGTCCGAGGCGCCGTTCCTCGAGCCAGCCGGCCACGCGGTGGAGCACCAGCAGCTCCGGGAGCCCGGGCGCCGCGGCCGCCAGCACCTGGAAGGTGGTGCTTTCCAGGAGCCGTCGCGCGAGCACGCGGAGACGGAGCGCGCTCAGGATGAAGTCACCCAGTACGGCGTCCGCTTCGAGACGCGCGACCGAGAGCCGCGGGGCCACGCGGGTCGGCTCGTGGGTGACCGCCCCGGCCCCGAGCAACGCGCCGAGCCGGCCGCGACCGACCTCGACCGCCAGCACGCGCCGCCGCGCGGCGGCCGCTGCCTGGGCGAACGCGGCGGTCACGGTGGTCTTGCCGACCCCGCCTTTTCCCGTGATGACGACGAGGCGCTGGGTGGTGAGCGGGAACCGGGGCGGCACGGCCGCCTCATAGCCGCGCGTCGTGCGGGGTGTCAATTTCGTACTCCCGCGCGTTGACAGGTGGCCGCGCGTTTCCTAGCTTCGGCGTCCCATGTCCGAGGGCGATCGACACGGCGACCGCGACACGAGCCCCAGCGGTCCTGCCGGCGCGGGGCCCGATGGCCGCGAATCCTTCCGGTTCGGCGACGGACGCCCGTCCGATCCGCTCGGTGCGCTCGAGCGCGAGGTCGAGGAGGCGCTCACCACGGGCGGCCTCGATGGCGACGCGACCCTCGGCGTCCTCCGCACGGCGCTGGACGGGACGCTCGCCACGGTCGCCCGCCTGCGCCGCACGACGCTTCACGACGCGATGGGCGCGCTCGCCGATCTGCGCAGCGACCCGCCGTCGTTCTTCCACACGCTCTACCGCTACTGGTGGCGCGTCGAGACGGTCGGTCTCGAACGGGTCCCGCCCCGCGGCCGCGTGCTGCTCGTCGCGAACCGAGGGGGCGGGCCGCTGCCCTACGAGACCCTGATGATCGCCGACGCCCTCCGCCATGCGCACCCGGCGCACCGTGGTGCCGCCCCGCTCGTCGACGGGTGGTTCCTCGAGCTGCCGCTGCTCGGCCGGCTCCTCCACCAGAGCGGGGCCACGGCCGCGACCATCGTCAATCTCCGCCGCTTGCTGGCGCGCGAGCAGGCGGTGATCGTGCTTCCCGAGGGTCGGCACGGGTTCGGACGGCGGTTCCGCGGTCGATACCGGCTCGGCCGCTTCACGGACACCTTCGCGCGGGTCGCGATCGAGACCGGGGCGCCCATCGTGCCGGTCGCCGTGATCGGTGCCGAGGAGGCACAACCCGTCGTGGCGCGCCTCGACGCCGCCGGGAAGCTCCTCGGCCTGCCCACGCTTCCGCTCACGCCCACCCTCGTGCCGCTGCCGACGAAGTGGACGCTCCACTTCGGCGAGCCGCTGCACGTGGCGGCGTCGTACGGACCCGAGGACGCTGGCAGGACCGAGCGGGTCGGTCGGCTCCGCCATCAGGTGCGCGAGCGGTTGCAGGGGCTCGTCCTCGAAGGGCTTCGGCGTCGCCGGTCGATCTTCCTCGGTTGAGGGGAGCCTCCGTGTGAGTCGCCCGCCGCGGTGTGTGGTCGCGATCGACCAGGGGACCACGGGGTCGACCGTGCTCGTCTTCGATCGCTCGGGCCGGATCGTCGGCCGCGCGTACTCGGAGTTCAAACAGCACTTCCCCAGACCCGGATGGGTGGAGCACGATCCGGAGGAGATCTGGCGGGTCACGCTCCGCGTCCTGCGGCAGGCGTGCCGGCGCGCAAGGGTCCATGCGCGGGACGTCGCGGCGCTCGGCATCACCAACCAACGTGAGACGACGGTGTTGTGGGACCGCGCCACCGGCAAGCCGGTCCATCGCGCCATCGTGTGGCAGGATCGGCGGACGGCGCCGCTCTGCGAAACGCTCCGGGCGGACGGTGCCGAGGCCCAGGTCCGCGAGAAGACCGGGCTCGTCCTCGATCCCTACTTCTCGGGGACCAAGCTCCGCTGGCTGCTGGAGCACGTCCCGCGGGCAGCGGAGCGGGCGCGCCGGGGCGAGCTCTGCTTCGGCACCATCGACACGTGGCTCGTGTGGCGCCTGACGCGCGGGAAGGTCCACGCGACGGACGCCACCAATGCGTCGCGTACCCTCCTGTACGACATCCACGCTCGCGCCTGGGACGCCTCGCTCTGCGCTCTCCTCGAGGTGCCCGAGGCCATCCTCCCGGCCGTCCATCCCTCGAGCGGAGAGTTCGGTCAGACCACCGCCGACATCCTCGGCGTGCCGATCCCCATCGCGGGCATCGCGGGGGATCAGCAGGCGGCGCTCTTCGGTCAGGGTTGCGTCGACGCCGGGATGGCGAAGAACACGTACGGGACGGGCTGCTTCCTCCTCCTCAATACCGGGTCCCGGCCCGTGCGTTCGGAGCACGGCCTGCTCACCACGATCGCCTGCGACGCCCGGGGCGCGCCGGCGTACGCGCTCGAGGGATCGGTCTTCATCGCCGGCGCGGCGATCCAGTGGCTGCGCGACGGGCTGGGACTGCTGCGCAAGGCCGCCGAGTCGGAGCGGCTGGCCCGCAGCGTCGATTCGTCGCTCGGCGTCTACCTGGTGCCGGCCTTCGTCGGGCTCGGCGCGCCCTACTGGGATCCCGAGGCGCGCGGCGCGCTGCTCGGGCTCACGCGCGGGGTGAGGCGCGCGCACGTCGTGCGGGCAGCGCTCGAGTCGCTCGCCTTCCAGACCCGCGATGTGGTCGAGGCGATGGCGGGTGACGCGGGTGACGCGATCAGTACTCTCCGAGTCGACGGGGGCGCCGCCGCCAACGGCTTTCTCATGCAGTTCCAGGCCGACCTGCTCGGCGTTCCGGTCGAGCGACCCCGCGTGGTCGAGACGACGGCCATGGGCGCGGCCTTCCTGGCGGGACTGGGGATCGGCTTCTGGCGCTCGCAGGCCGAGCTGGCGCGCGCGCGCCGGATCGATCGGTGCTTCCGCCCTCGCATGCGACCGGAGACGCGCGACGCGCTCTACCGCGGCTGGCAGGCGGCCGTCGACCGCGTGCGCAGCCGGCCGACGGCCTAGCGCCGCGGCGAGCGTGTGATGAGCCGCGCCCTCGGCGCCACGCTCCTCGCCCTCCTCCTGCACCTGCCCTTCGTCCTCCGCTACGATCTCCACTTCCAGCCCGACTTCGCGATCTCCGTGCTCATGTCGCGGGCGATCGTGGTGGAAGGCGATCGTCCGATCTTCTTCTGGGCGCAGTCGTATCTCGGCACCTACGGCTGCTACCTGACCGCGCTTCTCTTCCGCCTCTTCGGGGTCTCGGTGGTGCTCGCCGGACTCGTCTCGCTCGTCATCTGGGCCTGCGGTGTCGGGCTCGCGACCGCGCTCGCCGCCCGTCTGCTCGGTGAACGAGCCGCCTGGTGGACGGCGGTGGCAGCTGCGATCGCGTCACCGTATGCCAACCACTACGTCACGCAGCCGTACTCGAGCTACGAGACGGCTCCCGTCCTCGCCCTCCTCGCCATCGCCGGCCTCGCCTGGGCCGAGCGTCGGGTCGGCCGACCGTTCGACGCCTGCACGGCGGCGGGCTGGATCGCCCTCGGCCTTCTCCTCGGCTTCGGGTGGTGGACGACGCGGCTCTTTCTCCCCAGCCTGGTCGCCGTCGCGCTCGCCGTCCTGCTCCGCGGCCGCTGGCGGGGGGTCGTCGTGCAGCGGGCGGCGACGGGCATGGTGCTCCTCCTCCTGGCCGCCCCCCTGGGCGGATATCCCGAGAGGATCCATCGCGACCGTGCCCACGAGTTCGACGCGGATGCGCCCTCGTTCGACCTCGCCGGCGAGGCCGAGCTGGCAACCAACTTCTGGCAGGCCGTCGCGTCGCTGCCGGCCTACCTGAACGGCGACCCGCGCGCCCGCCTGCCCGAGGGCGTGAGCTTCGCCGAGGCCCTGGCGACCGGCGCCGAGCCCCCGGCAACGGGCGGTGTCCTCCCGCTTCCCGTCGCGACGATCGTCGATCAACTGGCGCGGGTGGCGCTGGCGGCGCTTCTCGCCGCGGCGATCTGGACGGGAGTCGCCGCGTGGCGACGACGGGAGCTCGCGCTCCTCGCCCTCTGCCTCGTGCCTCTCGTTCATCTCGTGCTGATCGGCCTCAGCGCCCAGACGGCCGGTGGCTACTACACCGCACGTCGGTACTGGTTCGCCTCCCTCCTCGTCCTGCCGCTCCTGCTCGCCAACCTGGTCGTCGTCGCGGAAGGCACGCGCCACGGCGCGGTGCGCTGGGGGGGCCGTCTGCTCGCCGGCCTCGTGCTCGTTGGCTCCGTCGCCACGCAGGCGCGGATGCTCTGCCTGCCGGACGAGCTCGGCGACTATCGCCTGCTCACCCGGGATCTCTCCACGAGTGGCGAACGGGGGGTGTGGATGCCCACCTGGAACGCCTGGGTCGTGGCGGCACTGAGCGGCGGTACGATCGACGGCGTGAGCAACCATTACAATCGTCGACCGGAGGTCGTGGAGCGGGTGGCGCTGCAGGACCACATCGCCGTGGTGCTCCCCGCCGGGATGGACTTTCCCCCCGGCTTCCGCATCCTGGACCGGGTTTTCACGCTCGGAAGGGGGCCGGTCCACCGGCTGGAGAGGTGGTCGTGGCGCTCGTACGACCGGGCGGACGGTCGCTGAGCACCGGACCGGGCGGTTCGTTGCACCTGTGGAACCGCGATGTTATACCTCTACCTTCCCATGAAGGACGGTATCCATCCGCGGTACGAGAAGGCCACGATCGTCTGTGCCTGCGGCCACACCATCGAGACGCGCTCGACCCTCAAGACCATCCACGTCGAGATCTGCTCGGCCTGCCATCCCTTCTTCACCGGCAAGCAGAAGCTGGTCGACACCGCTGGCCGGGTGGAACGCTTCCAGCGCAAGTACGGCCGCCTCAAAGGGAGCGGCGCCACGTCGGCGTGACGTGATCCCCGGCCGCCAGGCGCGGCCGCGCGCGGTGAGCTCCTCGACCGCGCTGGCCTGACATGACGATGTTGGATCGCCTGGCCGAGGTCGAGCGGCACTACGAGGAGCTCGAGCGGCTCGTGAGCGATCCCGCCGTGCTCGCCGATAGGCGGCGCTACGTCACACTGGCCAAGGAGCGGGCGCAGCTCGAGGAAACCGTCACCTGCTGGCGGCAGCGCCGGCGGCTCGCGGACGACATCGAGCAGCACCGCGAGCTCCTGCGCGAGAAGGACGAGGAGCTGCGCGAGCTCGCGAAGAACGAGCTTCCCGCGCTCGAGGCGCGACTGGCAGAGCTCGACGTGACGCTTCGTCGGCTGCTGCTGCCCAAGGACCCGAACGACGAGCGGAACACGGTGCTCGAGATCCGCGCCGGCACCGGGGGCGAGGAGGCGAGCCTCTTCGCCGCCGAGCTCTTCCGCATGTACTCGCGCTACGCCGAGCGGCAGGGCTGGCGCGTGGAGGTGCTCTCCTCGAGCCCCACCGGGCTCGGCGGGTTCAAAGAGGTGATCGCCCTCGTGCAGGGCAAGGGCGCCTTCAGCCGCCTCAAGTTCGAGGGCGGCGTGCACCGGGTCCAGCGCGTGCCGGTGACCGAGACGCAGGGACGCATCCACACCTCCGCCGTCACGGTGGCCGTCCTTCCGGAAGCCGAGGACGTCGAGGTCGAGCTCGACGACAAGGATCTCCGCATCGACGTGTTCCGCTCCTCGGGGCCGGGGGGTCAGAGCGTCAACACGACCGACTCGGCCGTGCGCGTGACCCACCTGCCGTCGAATCTCGTGGTGACCTGCCAGGACGAGAAGTCGCAGCACAAGAACAAGGCGAAGGCCCTCAAGATCCTCCGGGCGCGGCTCCTCGAGCGGGCGCGCCAGGAGCAGCAGTCGGAGATCGCCGCCAACCGGCGCGCCATGGTGGGGTCGGGCGACCGCTCGGAGAAGATCCGCACCTACAACTTTCCGCAGAACCGGGTGACCGACCATCGCGTGAACCTGACCCTTCACCAGCTCGATCGAATCCTCGACGGCGACATCGACGCGATCGTCGACGCGCTCGTGACACAGCAGCAGGCCGAGGCCCTGCAGGCCGCCGGCTGATGGGTGCCGCCGCGGCGCTTCCCAACGTCGGCGGAGAGCTCGCCAGGGCGGTCGCGCGCCTGACGGCGGCCGGGGTCCCCGAGCCGCGCGCCGACGCGGAGGTTCTCCTCGCTCACGCGCTCGGCACGAGCCGGGGGAGCGTGATCGCCGCCAGCCGGGATCTGCTCTCGGCGGGAGACGTCGAGACGTTCGACGTGCTGCTCGCGCGGCGCGCGGCGCGCGAGCCGGTGCAGTACATCGTCGGCGAACGGGAGTTCTGGTCGCTGGCGCTGGCTGTCGATCCACGGGTGCTGATCCCGCGCCCCGAAACCGAGCTGGTGGTGGAGACGGTACTGCGCATCGCGCGTGGTAGGGGCCGGATCGTCGACGTCGGTACGGGAAGCGGGGCGATCGCCCTGGCGGTCGCGCGGGAGCGCCCGGAGGCAGAGGTCTGGGCGACGGACGTCGATCTCGGGGCGCTCGCGGTCGCGCGCGCCAACCTGACGCGCCATGCTCTTCGCGTCGGGCTCGTGTGCGGCGATCTCGTGGCGCCGTTTCGTCGCGCGAGCGTCGACGTCGTGGCCTCGAATCCGCCCTACGTCGCCGAGGACGAGCATGCCGGCCTGTTGCCGGAGGTCCGTGATCACGAGCCGGCGCGCGCGCTGCTCGCCGGTGCGGATGGCCTGGCCGTGCTGCGCCGGCTGGTGGCGGGAGCGCCGGAGGTGCTGGTGCCGGGCGGCTGGCTGATCATGGAGATGGGGGCAGGACAGGCCGACGCGGTGCGGTCGTCCGTCGTGCGGGACGGGCGATACGGAGAGGTGCGGACGGTCGAGGACCACGCCGGCATCGAACGTGTGCTGGTGGCGAGGCGGGGGGGGAGCGACTGATGGACACGATCGTGATCCGGGGCGGTCGACCGCTCGAGGGCGAGGTGACGGTGAGTGGCTCGAAGAACGCCGCGCTGCCGCTCATCTTCTCGACGCTGCTCACGCGCGAGCGCTGCGTGATCAAGAACGTCCCGATGCTGGCCGACGTGGCGACCGCGCTCCAGGTGCTCCGGCACCTGGGCGCTCGTGCCGGGCGGAGCCCGGACGGACACGAAGTGATCATCGAGGCCCGCGACATCGCCTGCAGCGAAGCGCCGTATGAGCTCGTCAAGACGATGCGCGCGTCCTTCCTCGTCCTGGGCCCGCTCCTCGCGCGCTTCGGCCGGGCGCGCGTCTCCACGCCCGGCGGCTGCGCCATCGGCGCGCGTCCCGTCGATTTTCACCTGGTCGGCCTCCAGCGCCTCGGTGTACAGCTCCGCATCCACGAGGGATACGTGGAGGCACAGGCCGGACGCCTGCGGGGAGCCAAGATCGTGCTCGACTTCCCCTCCGTCGGGGCGACCCAGCAGCTTCTCATGGCGGGGGCGCTCGCCGAGGGCACGACGGTGATCGAGAACGCGGCGCGTGAGCCCGAGACGGTCTGCCTGGCGCTCGCGCTCGAGCGCATGGGCGCGAACGTCCGCGGCGCCGGCACGTCCGAGATCACCATCGAGGGCCGATCGGAGCTGGCGGGGGCGGTCCACACCGTCATCCCCGATCGCATCGAGGCGGGCACGTATCTGGTCGCCGGCGCGATGACGGGCGGCGCGGTCCGGGTGGCGGGCGCGCGCGCTGATCACCTCGAAGCGTTCACCGGCAAGCTGCGCGAGGCGGGTGTCGTCGTCACCGAGAGCGAGAGCGGCGTGCGGATCGAGCCGGATGGTCCGCTGCGGGCGGTCGACGTGCGCACGATGCCCTATCCCGGCTTCCCGACGGATCTGCAGGCGCAGTTCATGAGCCTCATGACCCGCGCCGCCGGGACCAGCACCATCACCGAGACCATCTTCGAGAACCGCTTCCTGCACGCGCAGGAGCTCGTCCGCATGGGGGCCGACGTCCGGGTCGATGGCAACCGCGCCGTCGTGCGCGGGCCGCAGCCGCTCTCGGGCGCGCCGGTCATGGCGACCGACCTCCGCGCCAGCGTGTGCCTCGTCCTCGCCGGCCTGGCGGCCCGCGGAACGACCCGCGTGTCCCGCGTCTACCATCTGGACCGCGGCTACGAGCGGGTCGAAGCGAAGCTCTCCGCGCTCGGGGCCGACATCGTGCGGGAGACGCGTCGGTCGTGAGGAGCGCCGCGGACCTGATCTGTCCCGCCGGGAGCCGGCGCGCGCGCCGCCACCTCGCCCGGCTCGAGGCGCGGGGCGGCACCGCGGGCGCTCCCGTCGAGGCCCGGGTGCGTCGTATCGTCGCCGCCGTCCGCCGACGGGGCGACCGCGCGCTCCTCGCCCTCACGCGGCAGCTCGACGGGGTGCGGCTCGCGCCGCGCGAGCTCCGCGTCGCGCCCGCCGCGATGGCCGCGGCGTACCGTGCGCTTCCCGTCCAGGTGCGTCGCGACCTGGCGCTCGCCGCCCGCCGCATCCGGGACTTTCACCGCCGGCAGCGTGAGCGCTCGTGGTCGTTCCGCGACCCGAGCGGCGCGCGTCTCGGCCTGCGCGTCACGCCGCTCGAGCGGGTGGGCGTGTACGTGCCGGGCGGGCGGGCGCTCTATCCGTCCACGGTCCTGATGACGGTCATCCCGGCCCGGGTCGCGGGCGTGCGCGAGGTGATCGCGGTATCGCCCGGCCCCGCTCCCGTCATCCTCGCGGCCTGCCACCTGGCGGGCGTGGACGCCCTGTACCGCGTGGGCGGCGCGCAGGCGATCGCCGCCCTGGCCTACGGCACGAAGACGGTACCACGGGTGGACAAGATCGTCGGTCCGGGGAACATCTACGTCGCGACCGCCAAGCGCCTCTGCTACGGTCAGGCCGACATCGACCAGGTCGCGGGCCCGAGCGAGGTGCTGATCGTCGCCGACCGTTCCGCGGACCCGGAGTTCGCGGCGGCGGACATGCTCGCGCAGGCGGAGCACGATCCGCTCGCCGCCGCCGTCTGCGTCACGCCCGATGCCGGGGTCGCGCGCCGGGTCGCCGCCGCCCTCGATCGGCAGCTCGCCGTGCTGCCGCGGCGGACGATCGCGGTCCGGGCGCTCGCCGCCTTCGGCGCGATCCTCGTCGTGGGTTCCCTCGACGAGGCGTTCGCGATCGTCAACCGGCTCGCCCCCGAGCACCTCGAGCTGGCGCTGCGCACCCCCCGCCGGTGGATGGACCGCGTCCGTCACGCGGGCGCGGTGTTCCTCGGCCAGGACGCGCCCGAGGCCTTCGGTGACTACCTGGCCGGACCGAACCACGTTCTTCCGACGGGTGGGACGGCGCGCTTCGGCTCGCCCCTCGGGGTGTACGACTTCGTGAAGCGGACGAGCGTGATCGAGGCCCGGTCGAGGACGCTCGCCCGGCTCGGCCCCGCGGTGGTGCGGCTCGCCCGTCTCGAGGGGCTCGATGCGCACGGACGTGCCGTGGAGCAGCGTCTGGCCGCGAGACGGTGGCGGCCGACGGGACGGGGCCGCGCACACGTGAGAGGAGTGGCCTGATGGCAGTTCGCGCCCGACGCGCACCCGCGCGCCATGGAGGTCGCACGGCGACCGTCAGCCGCGGGACCTCGGAGACCGACATCCGCGTGACGCTCAAGCTCGACGGCCGCGGGTCGTACGAGGTCGAGACCGGGGTGCCATTCCTGAACCACATGCTCGAGATCTTTGCGCGCCACGGGTTCTTCGACCTGACCGTCAGCGCCCGGGGCGACGTCGAGGTCGACGATCATCACACGGTCGAGGACGTCGGGCTCTGTCTCGGACAGGGGTTCCGCGAGGCCCTCGGCGACAAGGCCGGTATCCGGCGCTTCGGCGAGGCCACGGTCCCGCTCGACGAGGCGCTGGTGACGACGGTCGTCGATCTCTCCGGCCGCCCGTTCTTCGTCTACGACGTCCGCATCGAGCAGGCGAAGATCGGCCGCTTCGACGTCGAGCTGATCCACGACTTCCTTCTCGCCTTCACCAACCAGGCGGCGCTGAACCTCCACGTGCGGATGGCGTCGGGCCGGAACCCGCATCACGTGGTGGAGGCGGTCTTCAAATCGCTGGCGCGGGCGCTCGATCTCGCGACCCAGCGCGATCCACGTCTGTCCGGCGTCCTCTCGACGAAGGGCAGCCTCTAGGACCACGCCGATGCGGCCGCTCGCGATCGTCGACTACGACATGGGCAACCTGCGGAGCGTGCAGAAGGCGTTCGAACGCCTCGGCCACGCCGCCGAGGTCACCCGCGATCCCGACCGCATCGCCGACGCCGCGGGGGTGGTCCTGCCCGGGGTCGGAGCCTTCGGGGCGTGCATGGCGAACCTCGCCGCCTTCGGCCTGGTCGAGCCGGTCCGGCATGCGATCACGCGCGGGCGCCCGTTTCTCGGCATCTGCCTCGGCATGCAGCTCCTGTTCGAGGAGAGCGAGGAGTTCGGGCCGGTCGCGGGTCTCGGCATTCTCCCCGGTCGGGTCGTCCGCTTCTCGGCGGCACCGGAGCACAAGATCCCGCACATGGGGTGGAACCGGCTCCACGTCGCGCGCCGCGTCACCGCGCTCGGTGACCTGCCGGAGGGGGCGTACACCTACTTCGTGCACTCCTACTACCCCGTGCCGAGCGATCCCGCCGTGGTCGTCACCACCACGACGTACGGTGTCGAGTTCGCCTCCAGCGTGGCGCGTGACAACATCTTCGCCTGTCAGTTCCATCCCGAGAAGAGCCAGCAGGTTGGACTCGGGCTGCTCGACAGCTTCGTCCGGCAGGCCGCCGGACGCGCTTGACGGTTCGGCGGCGATGACCGTCTATCCGGCGATCGACCTGCGGGGAGGACGCTGCGTTCGTCTCCTGCAGGGCGCTTTCGAGCGCGAGACGGTGTACGGCGACGACCCGGTTGCCGTGGCGCGCGGCTTCGAGGCCACCGGCGCCCGCTGGCTCCACGTCGTCGACCTCGATGGCGCGCGGGCGGGACGCCCCGTCCAGCACGAGCTGGTGGCGCGCATCTGCGCCGCCGTCCACATCCCGGTGCAGGTGGGAGGTGGCCTGCGTGACCGGGCAGCGATCGACACCGCCCTCGCTTCCGGCGCGACGCGCGTGGTCGTCGGCACCACGGCGGCTCAGGATCCGGATCGCTGCGGGGAGTTCTTCGCGGCGTACCCCGGGCGGGTGGTCGTCGGGCTCGACGTGCGCGACGATCAGGTGCGGGTGGCGGGATGGATCGAGGCGGCGCCGCTCGATCCGCTGACCCTCGCCCGCCGCATGGCGGCGCTCGGCGCAGCGGCGATCGTCTTCACCGACATCGCGCGCGACGGCACCCAGCACGGGCTGAACCTCGAGCAGACCAGCGCGGTGGCCCGGGCGGCGGGAATCCCGGTGATCGCCTCGGGGGGCGTCGGCTCGCTCGACGACGTGCGGGCGGTCGCGGCCAGGGCCGCTGATGGGGTCGCGGGCGTGATCATCGGCCGCGCGCTCTACACGGGCGCCATCCGACTGGCCGACGCGCTCGAGGCGGCCGGGGATCGCTGATGCTCGCCCGTCGCCTCATCCCGTGCCTCGACGTGAAGGACGGTCGCGTCGTGAAGGGCGTTCGCTTCGTCGACCTGGCGGACGCGGGAGACCCGGTCGAGGTCGCGACCCGCTACGACGCCGAGGGGGCGGATGAGCTCACCTTCCTCGACATCACGGCTTCGCACGAGCGCCGGCCGATCATCCTCGACGTGGTTGCCCGCACCGCGGAGCGGATCTTCATGCCGCTCACCGTCGGCGGCGGCGTGCGCACGCTCGACGACGTCCGGTCGCTCCTGCGCGCGGGGGCCGACAAGGTGTCGATCAACACCGCTGCGGTGGAGCGTCCGGAGCTCGTCCGCGAGGCGGCCGAGCGCTTCGGGACCCAGTGCGTGGTGGTGGCGATCGACGCACGGCGACGGGTGCCCGACGACCCGGGTCGCGGGTGGGAGGTGTACACGCACGGCGGGCGGACTCCGAGCGGGCGGGATGCCGTCGCGTGGGCAGTGGAGATGACGGCCGCGGGTGCGGGAGAGATACTCCTCACCAGCATGGATCGCGACGGCACACGGCTCGGCTACGACCTCGAGCTCACGCGGACCGTCGTGGACCACGTCGAGGTCCCCGTGATCGCCTCGGGCGGCGCCGGCAGCCTCGAACATCTCTACCAGGGACTGACGACGGGCGGCGCGAGTGCCGCGCTGGTCGCCTCGCTCTTCCACTATGCGGAGCACACGGTGCACGAGGCGAAGGCGTACCTGAGCGCGCGTCGGGTCGCTGTTCGGCTCTGAAGGGGCTCTGGCGGCGCAATGTGGTGGACCCCGCTCATGCCCTTCGCCTGGCTCGCCGCGGCGGGCGGGGTCGGGCAGGGGGTCTCCTGACACTCCGCAGCTGGGCGGGCGACACCGGTGCCCTCTACCTTCGGGTCTTCAGCCGGGGCCTGCGTCTGGCGTTACGCAACTGGCCCCTCTGCCTGGTCGTCATCCTCTATGGCGCGCTGCTCAGGGTGGTCGGACTGGTGGCGCTGCCACTCGGCATGGCCGGCGGGTTTCTCCTCTACCTCGCCAGCGTCGCGTGCGTAAGCTCGTGGCTGGCTCTCGTCGCGCAGGTCATCCGCGTCGGCCGTGTCCGGCTGAGCGACCTGCCCGGGAGCTTCGTCGTCTACTTCGGCGACCTCCTCACCGTGGCCTTCCTGTTCTGGGGACTGCGCGTGATCGGCACGTTGGTGCTGGCACCGTTTCCGTTCCTCGCCATCGTGTTCGGGTTGGCGGTCATCGTCTTCTTCAACGCCGTTCCCGAGCTGCTCTACCTGGGGCAGCACTCGGCGGCGGAGTTGCTGGTCGAGAGCTACCGCTTCATCGGCGCCAACTGGATCGAGTGGTTCCCCGCCAACCTCCTGCTGACCGCTGCCGTGCTCTCGACCCTCGTGCTCCCGCCCAGCCCGTTCGGCATCGTCGTGGTGATCGCCGCGGGCCTCGCGCTGGCCTTCGCGACGATCGTCCGTGGCCTCCTGTTCCTGGAGCTGAACTCCTCCAGCCGTCGCAGCCGCGACTTCTGGAGGCGAGCGGCGGGGTGACGGCGGACGGCGGCGGGGACACCGCTGCCGCTCCGGTCCTCGGCCGCCTATCTGCCGTCTTCCTGCGCGGGGAGCGTTCGGCCTGCGGGTCGCGGCATCGGTGCCCCCGCCGCCGTCCGTCGCCGCCTCGCCTTACGCGTGCTGGGACTCTAGGAAGCGCTCGGCGTCGATGGCTGCCATGCAACCGGTTCCGGCGGCCGTCACGGCCTGCCGGTAAGTCGGGTCCTGGACGTCGCCGCAGGCGAAGACCCCCGGGACGCTCGTCAGGGTCGTGCCGGGCTGCGTCACGATGTAGCCACGCGGATCCATGTCGAGCTGACCGGCGACCAGGCGGGTGTTCGGCTCGTGGCCGATGGCGATGAAGAGACCCTCGAGGGGAACGGTCCGGCGGGCGCCCGTGACGGTGTCCACGACGGTCACGCCGGTCACGCCACCGTTCGACGCATCGCCCAGGACCTCGTCGACCGCCACGTTCCAGAGGAACTCGATCTTGGGGTTCCGGCGGGCCCGATCCTGCATGATCTTCGAGGCGCGCAGCTGATCCCGACGATGGAGGACCTGGACCCGGGTCGCATACTTGGTGAGGAAATTCGCCTCCTCCATGGCCGTGTCACCTCCGCCCACCACCCCGACGGCCTTGTCCTTGAAGAAGAAGCCGTCGCAGGTCGCGCAGGCGGAGACGCCGTGGCCCATCAGGCGCCTCTCGGAGGGGATGCCGAGGAGCTTGGCGCTCGCTCCGGTCGCGATGATGAGCGTATCGGCGGCGTACTCCGCGTCGCCGACACGAATCCGGAAGGGGCGGGCTGACAGGTCGACGGCGGTCGCGTCGTCGAGCAGGAAGCGGGTGCCGAAGCGGGCGGCCTGGCGCTTGAAGATCTCCATCATCTCCGGGCCGAGGATGCCGTCCGGAAAGCCCGGGTAGTTCTCGACGTCGGTGGTGATGGTGAGCTGCCCCCCAGGCTGACTCCCCTCGATGACCGTGGGAGCCAGGTTCGCCCGGGCGGCGTAGAGCGCCGCCGTCAGGCCGGCCGGCCCCGAGCCCAGGATCAGGACGCGGTGCGTAAGAGATTCCGCCATCGCCCGGAACTATAGCGGGCTCGGCAAAACCCAAGCAACATCGGCCATTCCGAGACCGCGACCCTGCGAATCGAGAACTTGCCTTAGCAAGTGCGGCATTGACAGCGGTGATGCCATTCGTGTTACGACTCGTCCGTCTGTTGGTGCATTAGGGAGTTCCCTACAGAGAAGGGTGATTAGATGGACACAAGATTCGCTCTGCTGGTAGCAGTGTCTCTTATTGCTTCGGCGTTGCCGGCGAGCGCGCAGCTCTCCCCGCGCACCGACGACCCCACACCCTCCGTGTCCGCGAGCCCGTCCGCCAACGCCTCGCCCTCTCCATCGAACTCGGCGAGCGAAGCGCCGAGCCCATCCGTGTCGCCGTCGCACCAGTGCACGTGCCCACCCTCACCGTCGGTGAGTCCCTCGAACAGCGCGAGCCCCTCGAACAGCGCCAGTCCCTCGAACAGCGCGAACCCCTCGAACAGCGCGAACCCCTCGAACAGCGCGAGTCCATCGAACAGCGCGAACCCGTCGCCGTCGCCCTCGGCGAGCGGGGAGGCGAGCCCTTCCAACAGCCCGTCCAACTCCGCCTCGCCGTCGCCGTCCTGCGTCTGCCCGACGACCACGACTACGACGTCGACCGTGACGACCACCACCACCAGCACCTCGAGCACGACCAGCACCACGTTGTGCCCCGCCAACGCAACCTGTAGCCCACCGGGGGCGATTCAGCCCAACGGGAATGTTTGTCGTCAGGACTGCACATTCTGCGGCGACAACATCGTCCAGGCGCAGGACGGCGAGATGTGTGACATGAATCTCACCACGACGTGTCCCCCGCGCCAGACGGTGTGCACCTTCGATTGCAAGTTCGTCATGTGTACTGACCCGGCGGAGATCCGCTTCATACCGGAACCCCGGCCCGACCAGTTCAAGTTCGGCGGACGGATCAGCGCCGCGCCCAACCCTGTGAACGATCCCTCGACCACGACGGTGAGTATCCGGCTGGAGAACGCGAACGGCCCAATCTATTCTGTCGATCTCGCGGCGGGAGATATGATCGCCACGGGTCCCTCTACATTCACCTTTGAAAACCCGAGCGCTCGCTACAATGGTGGGGTCGGGCTTTTGAAGATCAGGAGGCTCATGACGGGGCCGAGCCTCGTTGGCTTCAGGTGCTACGGTGATCTCTCCGCGGCGACGCTCTCCCACATGAAGGCGACGCTCACGATCGGAGATCAGGAATTCCGGAGCGAAGGCGATTGGAGGCAGACTCCGACGGGGTGGTTCGGAGCGCACTTCGAACGA
>DATILR010000196.1:0-12241 GCA_035476275.1 Binatus sp. (SeqCode)
CCTGGAAGGACCGCAGTAACGTCCTCGACCACGAAAGCCACGTTCCCGCCTGACGGCCCCGGGGAGGTCACACCTCCCCGGGGCTCTTTCGTATCTAGTCGACGAGAAGTCGGAGGAGGTCGTGACGCGTGACCATCCCGAGCAGGCGTCCTCTCTCCGTCACCGGAATACTGTTGAACCTGCGCTCGAGGAGGACACGAGCCACGGCCGTGATCGGAGCGTCGGCACCGACCGTGACAGGGTCTGGTGTCATGGCGGCACGCGCCGTCGTCCACTCGTAGTGCCCCCGATAGGGCTCCATGTCGCCTCGTGTGAGGATGC
Organism: Binatus sp. (SeqCode); assembly: GCA_035476275.1. GTDB lineage: Bacteria > Desulfobacterota > Binatia > DP-6 > DP-6 > DP-23. The sequence goes on from DATILR010000196.1 coordinate 322, forward strand.
CTATCAGCGCCCCGCGCTCGACGACGAGAAGCTCTCGGGTCCCGAGTGTCCCCATGAGCTCGGCAGCGCGAGCGAGGCTCTCGCCCGGAGCGACAACGCCGGGCCGGGCCCGCATGATATCCCGCGCAACGACGGCCCTGCTGCCGCCCGCGCTCTCGATCGAGCGGCACGCCTGTAGGATCGCCTCGGCGAGGGCGAGCATGACCTTCTGGCCACCGCGGCCGATGGCGCGTTCTTCCACCTGGCCGAATATCCGCTCGAGGTGTACATCGTCGGCCGGCGAGAGCAGGCGCTCCGCGCAGGGGAAGAGCACCGCGTGCTCTCTCGCCATGTGCCGCCGGAGAAGCGCGAGGTAGGCACGGAGCAGCGTGAGCACCTCTGGCTCCACGGCCTGCCGGCCGGAAGGGAGGTGCAATGCCCCGAGCAGGCGCCGTCCCTCGTCATGCTCTGCCACCAGCGCCGCGAGCCATCCACCCCCGGGGGCACCGTATGCGGCGAGGAGCGGGAGGAGGCCCTCTTCCTCCTTCGCCTCGTGACAGCGGCCGACGAAGCTCTTGAAGAAGTCGATTGCGCCCGCGAGCGGAGGGGTAGGGACCGCCAAGCCACCTTCCATCCGTGCCGCCAGCATCTCGACCGCGGAGAGCACCTGGCCAATCACCTCGTGGTCCTGGCGCAGCCCTCTGCAACTCGACACGCCGGCGTTTGCAGGCACCGTGCCAGGGCGATCGTCTCCGGCTGCGGGTCGTATTCTCCCGTCTGGGAGGAGGCAGCGCGACCGTTTCGCAGCCACGAGAACCGCGCCTAGCTGGACGCCGCAGATGCCCTGGCAATCGCCTTGCAAGACTCGGGACGTGATGCGATTCGACGAGATGCTCGACCGCTGCCGGCGCCTCGAGGAGCGGGCGAGCGCGGTCTACCGCGCGTACGCGGCCTCCTCGCGCACGGATCCGGTCCTCTGTGCGCTCTGGACATCGCTTGCCCGCGAGGAGGAGGGGCATGCCGACGGGATCGCGCTGGTGCAGTCCCGCCCCGCCTCCCGAGCGGACTCCCTGACCCGGCTCGACGGCTGGACCGAAGCGCTCGCCACGGTCGAGCAACGCCTGACCGTCGCGGAGGGGCTCGAGCCCGGCGCCACGCGCAACCGCCAGCTCTCCGCGGCACTCGACCTGGAGATGACGGAGCTCGAGGCGCTTCGCCATATCCTCCTGGCGGCGAGCGGCCAGGCCGAGATCGATGCGGCGCCCGCACACGCGGAGCGGCTGGCGGACGCCGCGGTCAGGCTGTCGAACGATCCCCACGTCCGGCTGCAGGCGGCGCTCCTGCGCGCCCGTGTTCGGCTCCGGGGGCCTCTTGAGTGATGCATGGGATTGCCTGGAATACCCCCTTCCACCATCCTGAGCCCGATCTCATCCGACGAGGAGATCATGCTGTCGCGAAGCAAGAGCTTCCCAGTCCTCGGTGGTGATCAGCTGGTCGGCATGATCACCTGCGAGGACACCTCGCGCACGCTCACCGGCACGGCGGGCGAACCCGCTGCGACGCGTTGCAGCACCCTACTCGTCCACCGCGTGCCGCTTTCTAGAGGTCTCCGGAACTGCTCGGCGTGGTGTTTTGCCCCCAGAGGTCCCCCGAGAGGACATGACGAAACACCCCGCCGGACCGGTAAAGTACTTAAAGTACTTGCGGCTGAAAACCCTAGCCTGCTACCGGTATTCCGGTATTCCCGCGCGACGCAGAACCTGTCATCGGTTTTTAGCACCCATGTAATTCTCCGCGGCCCTGAGGAGGGCCACCGCAGATGGACGGCGCACACTCACAGATCGACAGGGCGGAGTCCGCGTTAGTGGGCCCCAGGGCCGAATCGTTCCGGCCGAAGATCCTCCTCTACTCGCACGACACCTTCGGACTGGGGAACATCTACCGCACCCTGCTCCTCTCCGATGCACTCCGTCGCGCCTTCCCGGGCGCCGCGGTCCTCATCATCACCGGATCGCCCGTCATCCACGCGCTGCGCATCCCGGACGCGATCGACTACCTCAAGCTGCCAAGCCTCGATCGGGTGGCCGCCGACCGCTACGAGCCGCGCTTCCTCTCGACGCTGGCAACCGAGGTGAAGCGCATGCGGCGCGCGATCATCCGGCGGGCGGCGCTCGGCTTCGACCCCGACCTGATGATCGTCGACAAGCGCCCCCTGGGGGTGGACGGGGAGCTCGCGGGGACGCTCTCGGCACTCCGCCGCCTGCCCCATCAGGTGCGGATCGTGCTCGGGGTACGAGACATTCTCGACGAGCCCGCGCGGACGCGGCGGATGTTCGGACGCACGCATGCCTTCGCGACCATGGAGCACCACTACGACGAGGTGTGGATCTACGGCGCGCGCGAGGTCTTCGATGCCGTCCACGAGTACGCGTTCCCCGAGGCCGTTGCCCGCAAGTCGATCTTCTGCGGCTACCTGAGCCGGCCGACGGCGCAGGCCGTCCCCAACGGGCGAGCGCCGCGCGTGCTCGTGACGACGGGTGGAGGCGGGGACGGCAGCGACATCGTCGACGCCTACCTGGAGGGGCTGCTCGGTCTCCCCCGCCGCCTCGTGCTGCACACGACGATCGTCTTCGGGCCGGACATGCCCGAACGCCGCCGGCAGGCCACCCTCGCGCGCTTCGGGCACCTTCCGGATGTCGCCTTCTTCGACTTCGAGCCCGATCTCGTCCGCCGCTACGCGGAGGCCGACGTCGTGGTCTCGATGGCAGGCTACAGTACCGTCTCCGAGCTGCTGTCGTGGGGGCGGCGTGCGGTGCTGGTCCCGCGCGCCGCGCCCGTCCGCGAGCAGCTCATCCGGGCTCGCCGTTTCGCCAAGCTCGGCTACTTCGACATCGTCGAGCCGGAGGAGCTCGAGCCCGGTCTGCTGATCGGGAAGGTGCTCGCTGCCCTGGAACGCGAACCGACGCCGACGCTCGCCGTCGACCTGAACGGCCTTCCACGGATCGTCGAGCGCGTGCAGGCGATGCTGGGGGAGATGCAGGGTCCACGGAGCGCGTGATGCGGGGACCGTTCGTGGTCGTGACGAGCGGCTTCCCGCGCCGCTCCGAGACCTTCCTCCTGAACGAGCTCCTCGCCCTCGAGGCGCGAGGGGCGCTCACGGCGATCTTCGCGACCAAGCGCGGCGAGGACGGCCCCCAGCACCCCGGGTGCGCGCGCCTGCTCGCCCGGGTCGAGGTGCTCCGCCCGGGGAATCCCCGGGTGCAGGGGGCGCAGGTGGTCGAGCGCCTGGGCCGACGAACGGTCGCCGCCGTGCACGGCTACTTCGCCCACCGTCCGGCGGCGGTCGCCGCGCACGCCGCGCGACGCCTGGGCGTGCCGTACGGCTTCAGCGCTCACGCGCGTGACGTCCGCAAGGTGGCGCCGGCGGTGCTCGCCGCCCGCGCCCGGGAGGCCGCCTGCGTGGTCGCCTGCAACGGAGACGTCGCGGCCTCTCTCGCGAGGACGGGTGTCCCGGTCGAGCTCGTCCCTCACGGTGTCGACCTCCTCCGCTTCCGGCCGCGGCCGGGCCCGCGCGAGAGCCGTCTGCGGCTGCTCGCCGTGGGACGACTGGTCGAGAAGAAGGGGTTCGAGGTTCTCCTCGAGGCGGCCGCACGACTCGCCGTCCCCTTCCACCTCCGCATCGTCGGCGAGGGACCGCGCCGCGCGGCCCTGGAGGCGGCGATCGCGGCCGCCGGACTCGCCGACCGCGTCACGCTGGCCGGGCCCGCGACGCACGCCCAGCTCCCGCGCGAGTACGCACGCGCCCACGTCGTCGTCGTGCCATCGGTCGAGGATCACCGCGGCGACCGCGACGGATTGCCGAACGTCGTCCTCGAGGCACTGGCGAGCGGCCGCGTGGTGGTGGCGAGCGACGTCGGTGCCGTCGGCAGCGCCGTGCGGGACGGACGCACGGGCCTCCTCGTCCCCCCCCGCGACCCGCGTGTTTTGGCAGGGGCCCTCCGGGCGCTCGCCCGACAACCGGACCTACGGGCGCGGCTCGCCCGGGCAGGGCGCGCCCTCGTCGAGCGGCGTTTCGAGCTCGGGCGCTGCGCCGCCCGGCTGCACCAGGTCCTGGACCGGGCGTACGCTTGAGGCCCTCGTCCACGTCAACCTCGCCCCTTGCCCGGTCGTCTATCTCTGGCAAAGCCCGGGAAGTGAGGATGGCTGACGGCCCCGTCCCGCCTCCCAGGGAGGCAGGTGACACATCGGATGCGCTCGTCCAGGCGGCTCGCGCGGGGGACCAGGCAGCCTTCGGGCGGCTGGTCGAGATGCATCAGCGCCCCCTCACCCGCCTCACTCACCGGCTCCTCGGGGATCGGGACGAGGCCGACGGCGCGGTGCAGGACACCTTCATCAAGGCGTGGAAGAACCTCAGCACCTTTCGCGGCGAGTGCCGGTTCGGGACGTGGCTCGCCCGCATTGCGGTCAACCAATGCCGGGACCAGCTGCAGAGGAAGCGTCTGGTGGTGACCGAGCATCAGCTGGGATCCGAGTCCCGGGACGGCAAGGGCGCGAGCGTGCTCGAGCGCGCGGTCGATCCGTCGCCCGCTCTGGAGGAACAGGCCGTGGGTCGCGAGATCGCCCGAAAGATCGCCGAGCAGCTCGGGGAGCTACCCGACATGCAGCGTGAGGTCTTCGCCCTCCGCTACTACGAGGATCGTCCCCTGGCGGAGATCGCGGCGCTCTTCGGGGTGAACATCGGCACCGTCAAGACGCACCTCTTCCGTGCGACGCAGCGCGTCCGGAAAGCGCTCGAGGCTGTCTATGGACCACGTCTCCCGATTTCCTGAGCATCCGAGCGATGCCGACCTCGTCGAGCAGTTGCTCGCTCGCGAACGGCATCCCCATCTCGCCGACTGCGCGGACTGCGCGCGTCGGGCCAAGACGCTCGCCCGCGTGATCGATCCCCGCAGCGACACGGCGACAGACGGGCCCTTCGACGATCTCTTCTTCCGCCGTCAGGCGGACCGTGTCCGAGCCCGCATCGCCGCGGAGGAAGGGCGTGCCGGCCATCCACGCATCCGCCTCACCGTGCCGAGGTTCGCCTGGGCAGGCATGGCCGTCGCCGCCCTGCTCGCATTGGCGATCGGATTGCACGGGCCATCGCCGCGGAGCACGATCGGACCGCCGGCGACGGCAGCGCTCGGCCTTGCGGGAGCGCGCGGCGGACTCCCGAGCGTCCAGGATCGGGTCGACGATCGCCTGCTCCGCGACGTCGACGAGGTCTTCGACGAGGATCCCGATGACCCGTATGACCTCGATTGAAGCGCGCCGTCAACCTTCGCACGCTGGCGGTCGTCGAGAATATCCATGAGGCACCGGACGCTCACGCTCTTGCTGGCGGCCGCCCTCCTGATCCCCGGTGCAGCTGCGCTCGGTGGGTCCCACTGGCGCGGCGCCATGCACAACGGGAAGTTCTGGAAGAAGTCGGACGTCCGCGAGGCCCTGCAGCTGACCGACGATGAAGTGCACAGCCTCGATCGCATCTTCGCCAAGAACCAGAACACCCTCAAGGGCCTGAAGGCCGACGTGGAAAAGCGACGCGAAGATCTCGACACCATGCTCGTCTCCGACGAGGCAGACGACCAGGGGGTCCTCGACCAGGTCGAAGTGCTGGAGCAGGCACGCGCCCGGCTGGGGAAGGCGCGCGCCATGATGGTGCTGGAGATGCGGAAGGTCCTCACGGCCGAGCAGCGGGCCAGGCTCGCCCAGCTGAGGGCCGAGCGACGGAAGCAGAAGCTGGGAAAGGAACAGCGGGACGATGCGCGGAAGCCGAGCCCTCGCGAGGGCTAGCCTCGCCGATGGCGAGGAGGGCAAGGGGAGCCTTTCCCTCTCGTCCCTCGGCCTTCGCTTGGGGTGGGCCGACCCCACGGGCGAGGTGGGCGAGGCGCTCCAGCAGACGCACGACGAGTTCGCGGTGCGGATCGGCGTTCTGCGAGAAGCGATCGGTGCGATCCGAGCTCTTGCCGACGACCTCCACGCCCAGGAGGGCGCTCTGGCCGACATCCTCCGCGGCTCCTCACCCGATCCGGAGGCGATCGAGGCCCGCCGGCGCACCATCGACCGGCGCCGTGAGCAGATCGACCGCCTCGCCCGTACCGCCGTGAACCGACTGCGACGGGAGAGACGGGCGAAGCGGAGCTGATGCCCTACTAGACTCGAGTCCAATTTCCTGTTAGACTCGGGTCTAAATGGGAGAGGCCGCACCGACCAAGCGCCTCGAGCAGCGGGCCCGCATCGTCGACGCGGCCCGCCGCCTGTTCGCCGAGCACGGCTTCGACGAGGTCACCATGGCCGAGGTGGCCGCAGCGGCCAGCGTGGCCCGGGCCACCGTCTTCAACCACTTCGGCTCGAAGCACGCCCTCGTGGAAGCGATCACCGAGGACGTCATCGCCTACTACGATCGGATGCTGCAGAACGCCCTCGCCGACACGGTCACCCCCACGCCGGTGCTGGTGCGGGCGCTCTTCGACGAGATGGGTACCGGCATCGAGGAGGACCGCCGCTTCTATCGCGGCGTGTTCCGCGAGATCGCGAAGGTGCGGCTCGGGCTCGACGAGGGTGGGATCGGCGAGCGGGCGGGGGCGGCAACGGTCGAGCTGCTCGTGAAGCTCCTCGCTCGCGGGCAGGCGCGGGGGGAGCTCCACCGCACGCATCGCGCCGAGGACCTCGCCTCGGCGTTCGACAGCCTGGTGAACGGCACCATCACGCACTGGCTCTACGGCGACGTGGCCGAGCCCCTGCGCGACCGGATGGGGCGGGCGGCGGAGGTGTTCCTGGGAGAGGTCGCGGTGGACTCACGATCCGGGCGTCGCCCTCGACCAACACTCGCCCCGCGGCGACGGAGAAGACCTCGTTGACGACGGCGGGCGATTCCCAGGGAGGAAACCCCCATGCCCGAACCGATCTACGATCCGCTCGATCCAGTCCAGCGCGAGGACCCCTACCCGTCCTATGCGGCGCTCCGTCGCGAGGCGCCCGTCTACCAGGTGCCCAGCCTGGGCGTCTTGGCGGTCAGCCGCCACGCGGACGTCGTCGCGGTTCTCCGTTCCCCCGAGCTCTTCTCGTCCGCCGCCATGGCGGCCGCCGTCCGGAAACCTGCCGACCTGGCGCCCGGAGTCGGTCAGGGTGAAGCGCCCGATCCGACCGCCATGTCGATCATCGGCGCCGATCCGCCGGGACATACCCGGCTCCGGAGCATCGTGAGCCGTGCGTTCACTCCCCGCCGGATCGCCGATCTCGAGCCGCGCGTCCGCGAGATCGCCCGCGACCTCCTCGCGCGCTTCGTCCCGCGAGGCGAGTGCGACCTGGTGGCAGACTACGCGGTCCCGCTCCCGGTCGGCGTGATCGCGGAGCTGCTCGGGATCGACCGGGAGCGGCATGCGGACTTCAAGCGCTGGTCCGACGCCGCGATGCGCGCGGTCTTCGACAGCCCCAGCCCGGAAGAGGCCGAGCAGCTCGGGCAGGCGCTGGTCGAGATGAACGACTACGTCGAGCAGACGATCGCCGCGCGCCACTCTCGCCCCGGGGACGACCTCATCGGCACCCTCCTGCGCGCGGAGTCCGAGGAGGGGGCGCTCACCGCGGACGAGGTGCGGCTCTTCGTCTTCACCCTGCTCGTGGCCGGCAACGTGACCACGACCCACCTGATCGGGAACGCGATGCTGGCGTTGCTCTCCCACCCCTCGGAGCTGGCAAAGGTCACGCACACGCCGGCCCTCGTCCCGGGCCTGGTGGAGGAAGCGCTCCGCTACGATGCGCCGGTCCAGCTCACGCTCCGCACCGCCACCCAGGACGTCGCCATCGCGGGGGTCACGATTCCGCGGGGCGCCGTCGTGGCCCCGCTCTCCGGCTCGGCCAATCGCGACGAGCGGGTGTTTCCCGATCCGGACCGCTTCGACGTGACGCGCGCCTCGAAGGAGCAGCTCGCCTTCGGGCACGGCATCCACTTCTGTCTCGGGGCCGCCCTCGCGCGGCTCGAGGCCCGCGTCGCCTTCGAGGAGCTGCTGCCCCGCCTCCGCGATCCGATCCGTGCGGACGAACGCGTCACGTGGACGAATGTCCTCACCCTGCGGGGCCCGACAGCGCTCCACCTGCGCTTCGAGTCGGTGCCGCGCCGGCACGTCGCCTAGACGGTCAGCCGTGGTCCTGCAGCGTGTGCGACCCGCGGCGGCGTGCTTCCGGAACCGTCTCGGCGAGGAAGCCCTCCACCAGCGCTTCGAGGGCCGCGGGCGTCTCGAGGTGCGCGGCATGCCCGACGGGGAACTTCTCGAGCCGGGCGTTCGCGAACTGGCGGATCGCCGGTAGGCTCCGGCCGAGCTGCACGAACTGGTCTCGCGCCCCCCACGCGAAGAGCACCGGGCAGGTGATGCGGGAGACCAGGGTCCGGACGTCGGATTCGGGGGTCGCGAAGCTCCGCCAGGCCTGCTCGAGTACGGGGGCGATCTCGAAGGCGGACGCGACGATCGCACGGCGCTGTTGGGCCGCGGCCGCCCGCTGCAGCACGAAGAGCCGGTAGTACGCCGCGAAGGCCCAGGGAAACCAGCCTGCGCCGCGTGCACCAGCCGCAAAGAAGCGCGCCATGGCGGCGAGGGCCGTGCGACTGAGCACGTCGTCGGTGGCAGCCAGCCCGCCGGGGTTCTCGAGCACGAGTCCGGTGACCCGGTCGGGATGCTGCGCGGCATGGCGGAGCGCCACGGCGCCGCCGATCGAGTTGCCGATCAGGACCGGACGCGTCACGCCCGTCGCGGCGAGAAACCCCTCCAGCAAGCTCGCATAGCGGACGGCGCTGGCCGGGACGTGATCGTCGCCCGAGTTCCCCTGCCCCGGCCAGTCGAGCGCCAGCACGCGATACCGGTCGCACAGGCGCCGACGCAGGCGCACGAAGTCCGCGGCGCCATGGCCGATGGCGTGAAGGCAGACCACGTCGGGGCCGGCGCCCTCCTCGTCGAACGCCAGGCTCACCCCGTCGATCGTCACCCGATGGCCGGAGGCGCCGAGGGCCGTTCGTGCGCGATGGGTCGACTGCTGGAGGTTCGTTGCCATTAGTGATACGGGTATCACTATCAACGAGGCTGACGCAAGTACGGTAGACGCCGCCATGCGATCCGAACGGGTGACCATCCGCCGCCCCACCGCGCCCCGACCGCGGCGCGGGTCCCCGCGTGAGACCCGGGCGCGTCTGGTGGCGGTCGCGGCCGCCGAGCTCAATCGCGTCGGGTACCACGGAACGGATTCGAACCGTCTGGCGCGCGCCGCGGGCTACGCGCCGGGCACCTTCTACAAGCACTTCCCGGACAAGCGAGCGGTCCTCCTCGCCGCTTACGAGGCCTGGGTCACCGCGGAGTGGGACGCGATCGCCAGCCTCCTGCGGGGGAACGGCGGCTCCGCGACGCTCGCGGCACGCATCGTGGACATGGTCGTCGCCCTGCACCGCCGCTGGCGGGGTCTCCGCGCGAGCCTGCGCGTGCTGGTGGCCGAGGATGCGACCGCACGGGCCTTCTACCGGCGACAGCGGCGTCGCCAGCTCGCCCTCATCGCCGGGCTCCGCCCCGCACGCGAGCGCCGGGCGCGCGAAGAGGACGCCGTGCTCCTCTACACGCTCGAGCGGGTCTGCGACGCGATCGCCGAGGGTGAGCTCCGCGATCTCGGCATCGCCGTCGAGCCGACCATCGACGTGCTGCGCGCCCTCGTCGAGCGGAGCATCGGGTAGTCGAACCTCCTCGATCCCCGGAACCACGGAGATTCCGGCCCCCGTTCTTGGGATTGCACGGTTTCGCCGACGACGGCCCATGCTCGACGATGGTCGAGCGGCGCTTCGTGCGTGGCGCGCTCCGGTCGGATGCGCGTCGGCGCGCCGTCGGTGCGATCGTGCTCATGGTCGGATCGATGGCGCTTCTCCTGCTCGAGCAGACGCCAGCAGCGGCGGCGCCCGAGGTCCCGGGGCTCCCGAACTACGGCGTCATCTGGGAGGGCAAGTTCACGCGCTCGGGACAGCCCAGCGACGAGGGATGGACGTGGCTGCGCAGGCAGGGGGTCAGGTCGCTCGTCAACTTCCGTGGCGAGGACGGCATCGCGGACCAGGGCGTCCGCTTCCGGTACAAGCTCTGGGTGCCGTTCACGAAAGAGACGCCTCCCACGGACGACGAAGCCGAGGAATTCCTCACGTTCGTCCGCGACCGGAGCCACTGGCCCATCCACATGCACTGCAAAAGTGGCAGGGATCGGACCGGGCTCATGGCCGCGCTGGTCAGATACGCGATCGACGGGTGGCCGCTCGAGCGCGCGCTGGCCGAGGCTCGGACCTACCGCGACGGCGAAGACCTCGCCCCGCTCTACGTCGCCTGGCTTCGGCGGTGGGCCGCCGATCACCCGCGCGGCAGCCACCGCCTCGAGCTGGCCGTCGCCCCGAGGGGTTGACCCAGGCCCGTATCGAAAGCTCTTCCGATCGTGCTATCCCGTCCAAACCCCACGTTGAACTACAGGGGGAATGGGACGATGCCACGCATCGCGATCATCGGCTCGGGCTTCTCGGGCCTGTGTCTCGCCATCCAGCTGAAGAAGGCCGGCATCGACTCGTTCACGATCTTCGAGAAGGCGGACCGCCTGGGAGGCACGTGGCGGGACAACACCTACCCGGGAGCCGCCTGTGACGTCCCCTCCTTCTCCTACTGCTTCTCCTTCGAACAGAAGCGGGACTGGTCGCGGAAATGGTCGCCCCAGGAGGAAATCCGCGACTACATGGATCACTGTGCGCGGAAGTACGATCTCCTCCGCCACATCCGCTGCGCGACCGAGATCGCCGGCGCCCGGTTCGACGGGCGGGAAGGGGTCTGGCACCTGCGCGCCGCCAACGGCGAGGAGATCACCGCCGAGGTCCTGGTGAGCGCGGTCGGACAGCTCAACCGTCCGCTCATCCCCGACCTTCCCGGTCTCGACCGCTTCCAGGGCCCGTGCTTTCACTCCGCCCGCTGGCGCCACGACTGCGATCTCGCGGGAAAGCGCGTGGCGGTGATCGGCAATGCGGCGAGCGCCATCCAGTTCATTCCCCAGATCGCGCCCAGGGTCGGGCACCTCTCCATCTTCCAGCGGAGCGCGAACTGGATGCTGCCGCGCGGTGACCGGGCGTACCGCGCCTGGGAGAAGTGGTGCTTCCGGCACGTCCCGCTCCTGGCGCGATTCTACCGGTGGAAGATCTGGCTCCAGCTCGAGATGCGGTTCCCGCTCTTCCGCGGCAACCGCTTCCTCGCCTGGGCGGTGCGGCGCATGGCCGAGAAGAGCATGGGCGAGCTCGTCGCCGATCGCCACCTGCGGCCGCTCCTGGTGCCCGACTACCCCGTCGGTGGCAAGCGCATCCTCATCTCGGACGACTACTACCAGACCCTCGCGCGGAAGAACGTGCAGCTCGTGACTGGCGGCATCGATCATCTGACCGAGACCGCGATCGTGACACGGGATGGCGTCGCGCATCCCGTCGACGTGGTGATCCTCGCCACCGGCTTCCAGTCGACGGCATTCCTCGCCCCGATGCACATCGAGGGGCTGAACGGGCGCTCGCTGACCGCGGAATGGGCGGACGGCGCGCGCGCGTATCGCGGCATCACGGTCTCGGGGTTCCCGAACTTCTTCATGATGTACGGCCCGAACACGAACCTCGGCCACAACTCGATCATCTTCATGCTCGAGAGCCAGACCCGCTACATCCTGGGCGGCATCCGCTCGCTCATCGCGCGCGACCTGCTGTACCTCGACGTCGATCCGGACGTTATGCGCGCCTACGACGAGCGCGTGCAGGCGGAGCTCGCGGACACCGTCTGGGCTGCCACCGGGAAGAGCTGGTACAAGACCGAGGCGGGCCGGATCACCAACAACTGGTCCGGCAGCACCCTGGGCTACTGGTGGA
>DATILR010000197.1:0-15713 GCA_035476275.1 Binatus sp. (SeqCode)
CCGCGCCCTCGGTCTGCTCGAGGAAGCAGACGAACATCTCGCCGTCCCCGGCCTGGTGCAGTCCGCTCTGCGCGATGAACTCGCGGAGCCGCTGCTCCCGGGGCTGGCGGAGCTCTTGCCGCTCGGGCCCCGAGCAGAGGACCATCTTCACCGTCACCGGACGTCCCCGGACGGTGACGACGATACCGGCGTGCACCGCATCGAGCGTCATGGCTGCCTCTCCGGCCGCAGCTCGGCAGCCCCATCCACCTCCTGAACCCGCATCCTCTCCATCCGCCACCTCCACCAATCCTTCTAGCACAGGGCGCCGTACGACGCTCGTGGCGCCGACCCACGCGTTGCGCAGGGCCCCGGGAACGGGGCACAAGGTCGTACCTCCCGTGCGGCTCGACAGCGTGCAGCTCTCCGTGGCGGACGTCGCCGAAGCGACGCAGGCCTACACGATCCTCCTGGGCGTCGAGCCACTGGCGCGGCCCTCCGGCGTGCAGCGCTTCCAGCTCGCCCCCGGCGCCGTCGAGATCGAGCCCGGCGACCGGGGCATCCGCGCCATCCGCTTCGTCGGCCCACCGGGCGAGGCGGCCGGCTGGCCGCCCCCCGAGGATTTCGAGGGCCTCCAGGTGGAGGTGGTCGCGGATCCCGGAGTGCCGACCCCCCCTCGGCTGCCTGCCGCCCAGGCCATCGACCACGTCGTGGTGCGCACGCCGGACCCCGATCGCGCCATCGCCCTCTGGCGCGATCGGCTCGGACTCCGCCTCGCCTTCGATCAGACGTTTCCCTCCCGCGGTCTCCGCCTCCTCTTCTTCCGGAGCGGCGGCGTGACCTTCGAGTTCGCCGCCAGCGACCCGCCCGCGGAGGATCGCCGCGGCCCCGACCTGCTCTGGGGGATCTCCTACCGCGTCGTCGACCTGGACGCGCATCGGGAGCGGCTCCTCGGCGCCGGCCTCGACGTCACCCCCGCTCGTCCCGGACACAAGCCCGGCACCCGGGTGGTCACGGTGCGCTCCGGGACGTGCAACATCCCGACGCTCCTCCTCGAAGCGTCGTGACCGGCCTGCTCCTCTCGCTCGCGATCATCGCCGCGGTGTGTGCGACCGGGCTCCGCCGTCTCCGCCGGCAGCGCCTGCTGCGCGCGGCCGCGCAGCGTCCCGGGGTCTCGCCCGAGCGCGCGATCGCGATCCGCTCCTACGACGAGATCGACGAGCACCTCGCGCGCCGCTGGTGCATCTGCGGGGGCTACCTCGAACGCTCGGGCGAGGGAACGCGCGTCTCCGACGGCAGACGCTTTCGCATCGCACGGCTCCGCTGTCAGGAATGCGACCGGGTGGACGAGGTCTTCTTCGATACGACGGAGGTCGGGGACTGAGGGACCGATGGTTCGAGTTTGTACAGGCTTGCGTCGTTCGAAATTTCATGCGACCCTAATTAGGTCCTCGTGTTTGTGCGCGGCCCCGTCCATTCGTGTGACGATCGGCTTCTCGCTCAGGCAACGGCGACAAAATCCAAACGCCCCTCTGGTGGGGGCAGGAGTGTGGAATGGGCAAGAAGCTGTTCGTCGGAAATCTTTCCTTCTCGACCACGAGTGCGGACCTCGAGTCCCTCTTCGGCGAGGTAGGAACCTGCGAGTCGGCGGCGGTCATCACCGATCGCGCGACCGGACGCTCGCGGGGCTTCGGCTTCGTGGAGATGAGTTCCCCGGCCGAGGCACAGAAGGCCATCACCGACCTGAACGGGCGCGAGCTGCAGGGAAGGACCCTGAACGTCAGTGAAGCGCACGAGCGATCCGGTGGTGGGGGTGGGGGTGGCGACCGCGGCCCGCGCCGCGGGGGACACTCCGCCCGCCGGGCGTACTAGGCTCACCGTAAGCTAACGGTTGACGGCGAGCGCGGCGCCCGTGCGTCGCGTTCGCCGTGACCTCTCCTGGGCGACCCGAACCGCCCGGAGGGCCCCACGCGATCTGTCGCGTGCCGGTCTCCGACGTGGTGGTTCCCCGTCCGCGGTCACGATTCATCGGGGACAATCGTGCCCCTCTCTTCTGGAATGCTGGTGCAATGGCGATTGAACATGTGACGAGGTTTCCTCCCCACCTCGGACGGTGGGGATTGTACGAGTTCATCGAACCCCACCTCCGCTACCTGGTCGCGGATCGTCTCGGCGTCGGCGCCGAGGAGCTCGTTCCCGGTGTGGATCTCCGTGAGGACCTAGCCGTCGATTCGCTCGATCTGCTCGAGCTCGGGCTGGCAATCGAGGTGGAGTTCGGCATCACCCTACCGGAGCGCACCCTCGAGCAGGTGCGGCGATACGGCGATCTCGTCGCGGCGACCGTCGACCTCGTCGGGGAGCGGCGCCTGGCCGAGCCGTCGAGCGAGGCGGCGCCCTGCATCACGGCGCGCATCGCGTTCGAGGAGGGTCCGCCCACCGGCACGCTTCACCGCGTCGGTTGGCTGACGCCGTACACGGCGCAGACGATCGGCGAGGATGCCCTGCGGGCGGGCCCCGGCGCCCGGCTCCAGGTGACGGTCGCGCCCATCGCCGACGCGGCAAGCCTGGCGCGGGTGCGGGACGCGTTCGCGTGGCTCGGCGCTCGCGGCGTTCAGGTGACGGTCACCGCCGACGACCACCAGCGGCGACGGCCAGCGCGCGCCGCGTGGCGTACGCCGGAACGCCCGACCGCGGGGCATCCCGGCGCCGCTCGCTGATCGTTCTTCACTTGGACGACCTTCCGGCGCGCAGTATCGCGATCTTCGATTGGCACGCCCATCTCACGCCTCCCCGGCCGCGAGTGAGCGCGCCAGCCGGACTACTCGGAGACGCCAGAGACCGGGAAGCTCGGACGGGCGCCGATTCGGCTCAGGCCGCGCTGGAGGCGCGAGTGCCGTCCGCGGGTGTGGCGAGCGCACCGTGGCGGAGGAGCCGCCCAGTGTGCCGCCCGGTCTCCCGATCGTCCTCGATCGTCACCTCGCCGTTCACCAGCACGAAGCGGTAGCCCCGCGCCCGCTGGACGCGTCGCCACTCACCACCCGGGACGTCGTGCGCCACCTCGGTCGGCAGGCAGGCGAGCCGGTCGAGGTCGTAGACGACGATGTCCGCCGGCGCGCCCTCGACGAGGGTGCCCCGGTCACGGAAGCCGGCACAGTGCGCGGGGAGCGTCGAGAGCCGCCAGTGGGCGTGCTCGAGCGAGCACATGTCCTCCTCGCGGACGATACGGGAGAGGAACTCGGTCGGGTAGCGGCCACCCGTGAAGAACTTCGTGTGCGCGCCGCCGTCGGAGACGCCGGGCACGATCCAGGGATAGGCGATGATCTCGCGGAGCGCGGTCCGGTCGACGTTGGCCGGCTCGGCGTAGAAGACGGTCCGGAGGTCGTCCTTCACGGCGACGTCGAGCATGGCGTCGACGGGATGCTTCCCCGTCCGTTCGGCCACCTCGGCCACGGTCAGGTTCTCGAAGGGCTTCGTCTCCGGCGTGAAGCAGTCGAGGATGGTCATCGCGGGGATGGGCACGGTGACGATCCCCGACGGGTAGTCCCGGAGCCCCGCGCGGCGGGCGGGATCGGCGAGCTTCTGCTTCCGTTCGGCAGGCGTCCCGAGGGTCGCCTCCACCCAGGCCGCGTCGTCGTCGAAGAGGTTCCAGTCCTCGAAGGTGAAGGTGAAGGCGGCGGTCGTGGTGACACCCTGTCCGTAGACGCGGAGCCCGCGCTGGCGGCAGGAGTCGAGCCACGCGATGAGCGCACGATGCGCCTCGGGGTGACGGACGAAGGACTGCACGACGTTGTAGAGGATCGGCCGGCCGCTCACCCGAGAGAGCTCCTCGACGTGCACGAAGTCGTGCGCGCCGTCGGCGGTGGCGAGCGCCGTCTGCATGAAACCCTGGTTCCGCTCGGCGAGCACCTCCGCCAGGTGGAGCGCCGTCGCGTCGTGCATGACGTCGGTCACCATCGGGCCGCCGTCGTAGTCGCGCTGCACGGCGCCCGGTCCGTCGGGATGGAGGCGCTGTGCCGACCAGCCGCAGCCCCCGGCATCCATCGCCTGGTGGAGGAGCCGGCGGAGCTCCTGGTGCTCGGCGTCGGTCGGCAGCACCCCGGCCTTGGCGCGCTCGAAGCCCAGCACCCAGGTGAGGAGCGGCGCGATCGGCACGTAGGGGAGGACGTTCACCGCCTTCGGGGCCCGCTCGACGCTGTCCAGGAACTCGGGGTAGGTCACCCAGTCCCAGGGGAGCCCGCGCTTCATCGACTCGTACGGAATCGCTTCCACGCGGGTCATGGTCAGCATCGCCCGCTCGCGCATCTCGGGGCGCATGGGGGCGAAGCCGAAGCCGCAGTTGCCGATCACGACCGACGTCACCCCGTGCCAGCCGGAGAGCGTCAGGTACGGGTCCCAGAAGAGCTGCGCGTCGTAGTGGGTGTGGAGATCGATGAAGCCTGGCGCGACGATCATCCCGTCGGCGTCGAGCACGCGCCGGCCCTCGGAGGAGCGGAGCCGCCCGATGCGCGCGATGCGCCCGTTCCGGATGCCGACGTCGGCCTGGTAGCGCTGCGACTGCGTTCCGTCGATGACGATCCCACCCCGCAGGACGACGTCGAAGTCCGCCATCGGCTACTCTCCCGCGGCGCGCTGGCGCCGCCCGTTGAAGTGCGGGATCACCTCGCGTCCGAACCGGCCCAGGGAGTCGAGGATGTCGGCGTGCCGGATCGTCCCGGCCTGGACCAGGAAGAGCATCATGTCGACGCCCTGCACCTCGTACCACTCGATCGTGTCGATGCACCGCTGCGGGCCACCGACCACGACCGAGCGGCGGTCGACGAGCTCCTGGAGGCTCCGCTCGCGGTACGCCTCCTTCGCGATCCGCTCGCGGTACCACGCGTAGCTCTGGTCGGCGGAGAGCGAGCCGAGCGAGGCATAGACGAGCTCCACCAGGTTCGCATACCAGGTAGCGCCCGTCCCGCCCCGGGCGGTCGCGTCGGCGTCGTCGGCTCCGCAGAAGAGGATGGTGAAGGCGGCGAACTGCTCGTTGATGAAGGAGCCGACGGGCTGGGCCCGCGCGATCGCCTCGCGGTAGGACCGCACCTTCTGGTCCATCCCGACCGGGTCCGAGAGGGAGAAGTGCATGAACCCGACGCCCCGCTCGCCGGCGAGGACGGCCGACTCGGGCTGCGTGCCCGACATCCAGAGCGGCGGATGCGGCTTCTGCACCGGCTTGGGCAGCACGTTCCGGGGTGGGACCTTGAAGGTGGGCGAGTCCCAGGAGAACTCCTCCTGCGTCCACATCTTGGGGATCATCCGGAGCGCCTCGTCCCACTGCGCGCGCGTGGTGGAGGGATCGATGCCGAAGCCCTCCAGCTCGATGGCCGACGCCGAGCGGCCGGTACCGAAGTCGAGCCGCCCGCGGCTCATGATGTCGAGGGTCGCGGCCATCTCGGCGGCGCGGACCGGGTGGTTGTAGTTGAAGGGCAGGAGGCGCACCCCGTGGCCGATGCGGATCGTCGTGGTGTGCTGCGCCACCGCCGCCAGCCACACCTCGGGCGCCGAGGAGACCGAGAACTGGTCGAGGAAGTGGTGCTCGACCACGAAGACGTGGCTGAAGCCGGCCTGCTCCGCCGCCTTCACCTGCTCGAGCGCCTCCCAGAAGCAGTTCGCGACCGAGTTCTCGGTCCACGGCCGCGGCACCTCGATCTCGTAGAGCAGCCCGAACTTCACCGTCGGCCTCCTTTCGTTCCCGGGCGACGAGCCGCCCGCGTCCCGCGTAGCAGCAGGGCCGTAAGGTCGTCCGCGAGGGCGTCGAGCGCCACCGCACCCGCCGTGACGATGCGGAGAAAGACCGTCCCGGCCAGCGCGTCGAAGAGCGTGTCGGGATGGATGTGTGGCCGCGCCTCCCCGCGGGCGACGGCCCGCTCGACGAGCTGCGCGAAGTCGGCTCGCGCCGAGGCTTCGAGCCGGGGGGAGAGGCGGTCCCGGAGACCCGGATCGTGGCGGATGTCGATCATCAGGCCCGGGATGGCCGCCATGACCTCCGGGCGCGAGAAGAGCCGGACCGCGTTGCGGGCGAAGCGGCGGAGATCCCGCGCGAAGTCCCCGCTGTCCCGCACGCGGAGCGTCAGATCGCCCGCCGGATAGATGGCGGCGTGCACCAGCTCCGCCTTGGTGCGCCAGCGCCGGTAGATCGCCGGGCGATGCACGCCGGCGCGCCGCGCGATGGCCTCGATGCTGAGATCACGGTAGCCGACCTCGAGCAGCAGACTCCGCGTCGCTTTGAGCACCGCCGCATCGAGGCGACGGTCGCGCGGGCGGCCTGCCGGGCGCGCCGGGATCGCAGGCGCAAGGATGGCGGTATCGACGTGCATGCCGTCGAGCGGGGAAGCGTTTCGCTACAGGTCGTAGCGTAATGCACCCCCCGGCGGCAAGGGGATGACCCGTGTCGCGGGCCGCGGCTCAGGCCGGCGGGGTCGATCCGGAATCGTGGGGCCGCTCGCGGCCCGCTGGCCGCGGCGCACGGCGCAGCGATCGGACCTCGATGAGGAGAGCGAGCAGCTCTTCGGGGTCGACCGGCTTGACCAGGTGGCGATCGAAACCGGCCTCGCGGGCGCGCTGCTTGTCGCCCTCGCTGCCGTAGCCCGAGACCGCCACCACCACGGTCTGCGCGAGCTCCGGCTCGCGGCGCAGTCGGCGCACCACCTCGTAGCCGTCGATGCCGGGGAGCCCGATGTCGAGCAGGACGACGTCGGGCCGCTGCTGGCGCGCCAGGTCGAGGCCGGCGGGCCCGGAGTGCGCCACCGCGACCTCGTAGCCGACCACCTCGAGGACCATCTTCAGGCTGGTCGCCGCATCCTGGTTGTCGTCGACGATCACTACCCGGACCGCAGCGCCCGGACGCTGCAGCGACGGCAGGGGTGGACGGGCCTCCGCGGGAGGCGCGGCGAGCAGCGGAAGGCGCACGATGAACTCGCTGCCCTGACCGAGGCCGCCGCTCCGCGCCTGGACGCTCCCGCCGTGCAGCTCGACCAAGCGGCGGACGAGCGTGAGCCCGATGCCGAGCCCGCCTTGCATGCGGTCGAGCGGGTGCACACCCTGCGTGAAGAGGTCGAAGACCTGCGGCAGCAGGTCGGGCGCGATGCCGACGCCGGTGTCGGCGACGCAGAGGACCGCCGTGTCGCCCATCCGCTGGACCGTGACGTCCACGCGACCGCCGGGCTCGGTGTACTTGATCGCGTTGGTGAGCAGGTTGACGAGCACCTGCTCGAGCCGCACGGCGTCGCCCTCGACGTGGAGCGGCTCCGGCGGCAGCGCGGTCCGCAGGCGGTGTTGCCGGGCCACCAGCGCGGTGCGGCAGGAGTCGACCGCCTGCTCGACCACGCGCTGCAGTGCGACGGGCTCCTTACGCAAGGTGATCTTCGCCTGCTTGATCCGCGACACGTCGAGCAGGTCGTCCACCAGCGTGACCAGGTGACGGATCTGCCGCTCGATCAGCTGTCGCGCCTGCTCCACCGCCACCGGCTGGGCGCAGCAGAGCCGGAGCAGCTCCGCGGCGTTGCGGATGGGCGCCAGTGGATTGCGCAGCTCGTGCGCCAGGGTCGCCAGGAACTCGTCCTTGTGGCGATCCGCATCCGCGAGGTGCGCCGCGCGCTGATGGAGCTCGTGCACCCGGGAGCGTTCCGCCGCGTCGCGTTCCGCGATCGCCGCACCGAGCAGCAGCGCGGTGATGGCGACCAGCGCCATGAAGACCTGGAGCAGGAGGAGACTCTCGTTGGCGCTCCGGGTCGCGAAGGGTCCGAGACCGTTCACCGTCCCCCAGATGGCCAGGCTCGACGCGACGAACGTCACGGCGGTCGTGCCGGGCTGCCCGAAGCGCAGCGCACTCCAGATCACGAAGGGGAAGATGGCGTAGAGGAGCGGGTATCCCTCGGTCCCCGTCCCACCGTGCCAGGTGAAGACGATCAGGCTCGCCGTGACGAGGGCGACGAGCAGCATCCCCGCCTCGGCGACCCGCCGGGGCTGCAGGCGAAGCGGCGACGAGCTGAGCCAGACGAGCACGAGGGGCGCCATCACCAGGTCGCCCATCGCGTCGCCGATCCACCAGACCGGCCAGAGTCTCCCGAACGTCGCCCACGACTGAACGCCTCCCGCACAGAGGCTCAGCACGCCCGTCGTGGCGCTGACGATCGTGCTGCCGAACGCGGCCAGGATGATGAGACGGAGCACGTCCGTGAGCCGTCCCAGCGAGGCATTGAACGCCGCGCGGCGCAGGAGCCAGGCCCCCACCAGCGCCTCGGCGGTATTGCCCATGGCAATCGCGCCCGCCGTCCAGACCGGCTCGCGCGCTGTCGCGTGGGCAAGGAATGCTCCGAGCGTGATGCCCGGCCAGCAGCGCGGCGCGAGCAGCGCGAGCGCGAGGGCGATTCCCGTCGGGGGCCAGACGGCTGACACCTGCTCGGCGACCGTGGCCATCGCGAGACCGAGCTTCGCCGCGCCGAAGTACACCGTCGCGGTCATGAGCACGGCCACCGCCGGGCTGACCGACTCCCACCGGATCTCCGGTGCGTGAATGTCCGCCGATTGCCAGCGAGCCCATACCGTACGTGCCGACAGCGTCACCAATCTCGGCCTCGACGAGAGAATGCATGCGAACCGGGGAATCCCGTGACCTCGAACCGAGCAGGAACCGTGCCCGCGGACGACCGCCGTCGGGCGGGCGTTTTCAGCCGCGATGCACGGGGAGCCGCGGCAGGTCGTCACCCGATCCGCGCGGAGCGCCCGGGGCGGGTCGGCGCGAGCGGCGAGATTGTGGCGAACCATGTCCAATTGTGTCTCTACACATGCGCCAGCTCGCATGGTTTCCAGCATCCGTCGGCCCGCGAGCGGGCCCGATGCCTCCCATCGAGACGGGAGGCGCCCTTCGAAAAGAACGGCACCCCGATCAGGAAAACTGTGGATGCCATCGCCCGATCTCGAGGGCTGGGTCAGTGAATCGACTGACATTTCGGCACGCTACCTCGGTTCCGACCATCGGAGCGCGCGGCGGCCGCAGGCATGATGCATGCTCACTTGCGGGCATCACGAAAAGTGAGGTGACCCAATGCTCTATCGAACTGGTGACTATGTTTGCCCCGCCGACCTCCCGCGACGCTTCGTCTGCAGGATCACGCAGGCGGAGCGCATCGACGTGGGCGCGACCGATTCGCAGATCCTCAAGCTGCGGCCCCTGGAAGGTCCCTGGCCACCGCGCACCGTCCTCATCCGCCTCGACACGGGCGTCCTGCCCGTCGAGCGTGAGGAGGTTCCAGGCGCCCGCGGCCGGACGCGCGGGGCGACCTTCCGCCGGCCCGGTCTCCAGCATGTGCATGAGCCTTCGCGGCAACGTGCCATCGGATGAGCGACGGCGCGGTTTTCGCAACCCATTGGGTGAGCCATGAACGGTGACCTCGTCGCGTCGCACGTCCGGCGCCTGGTGGCGGACAGCCTGGGAGTCGACGTCAAGGAGTTGACTCCCGACGTGTCCCTGCCCGACGAGCTCGCCGTCGATTCCCTCGATCTGGTCGAGCTCACGCTCGCGCTCGAGGAGGGGCTCTGCATCACGCTCCCCGAACGCGTCATGGCCGGAGTGCGAAACTTCGGCGATCTGCTGGCTGCCGTCGAGAGCCGCCTGTGGGAGCACAGGGACGGCCCCGCATTCGGGACCGATCCGGTGTTCGTCTGGGCACACACCGTGGCCGCGGACGGCGGACGAGGAGGGGTCGAGCGCGCCGACTGGTTCACGCCCTACCTCGCCGAGACGATCGGCGAGGACCTGCGCCGGACGGGCCCGGGGGCGCGCGTCGTCGTGGCGGTCGCCGGCGGCGAGGACGAGCGGCTGCTCGCCCGCGTGCACCGCGGGCTCGCCCGACTCGAGGAGCGCGGCGTCGAGGTCCTCGTCCATCCCAGGAGCCAACCGGAGGCAGCGGCGGCGCGCGCGACGCACGCCGCCTGAAGGAAGAGCATCCATGGGACTGCCAGCATCCGACCTCGAGGGCATGGTGCCTCCCGGAACGACCGTTCAACGGTCAGAGCCAGGCGTCGGCCGGGTCGTCCGCGACGACGCCGTCGCCCGCTACCACGCGGACGCGGCGGCGCGGGAATCCCGGCTGGAGTCGAGCGACCGCCGCTCCTCGCCGTCCTTCGAGAAGCTCAGCGACGCCCTCGACGTGAACGCCGCACGGATCCGCCGCGCGCTGCACGAGCTGCACGTGCGGCGCGGCCGGCGACGCGTCGGTGGGTGACCCGGACCTCGAGCGCGGATCATGTTCGGGCGGAACGAGGAAGAGACGGTCGGGGGACCGGAGCTGCGCGCCCTGCGCCGCACGCTCGTCATCAGCGCGCTTACCTGGCTCGCCCTCACGCTCATGGTCTCCGTGCTCAGCGCGACCGGCGTGCTCGCGGCGCCCTTCTCCCTGGTCCTCGGCTCGCTCGGCATCGGCATGGGCTTCGCCGTCGCGACGGCCCGCATGCTGGGCCACTTCCGTGACGCGCTGGTGCGGCGGCAGGCGCGCCTCCGTGCGCTGTCGGTCCGTCTCATGTCGGTGCAGGAGGAGGAACGTCGGCGCCTCTCGCGCGAGATCCACGACGGCCTCAGCCAGTCGCTCACGGCGGTAGCGTCCTACCTCTGGCTCATCGACCAGCAGCTGCCCGAGGAGCGGGAGACGCTGCGTCGTCTGACCGGCGACGCGCGACGCCTACTGGCGCAGACCCTCGGCGAGATGCGAGAGCTCTCGCAGCGCCTCTGCCCCCCGCTGCTCGAGCTCTACGGGCTCGTACCCTCGATCGAGGCCCACGTGAAGGCCTTCGAGGAGCGCCACAAGATCGCCACCCGCCTCGACGCCACCGGCTTCCCCGCTCGCCTGCCGGTGAACGTCGAGACCGCCCTCTACCGCATCACGCAGGAGGCGCTCACGAACGTCGCCCGTCACGCCCGCGCGCAACGCGTCCGGGTGGTGCTGGCGGCGACCGGGGGAGAGATCCGCCTCGACATCGAGGACGACGGCATCGGGCTCCCGTCCCACGACGGCACGGGCCCGACCGGCACCGGTCTCACCGGCATCGCCGAGCGGGTGCGCGCGCTGGACGGCACCCTCGCGATCTCCTCCGTCGCGGGGACCCACCTCCACATCCGCCTGCCCGTGGCGGCCGAGGAGACGCCCGACGTCGTGGACGGGGTGGCGCCGGAGGCGGAGCAGGACACGCCCTTCGCAACGTTCCCTGCCGAGGAACAGGCTCCAGCGCTGGACGCCTGATGGGGGTGCTCACCTGACATCGAGGCCTGCACGAGGATCCGAGGACTCCGGCGCCCGCCGGACGG
This sequence comes from Binatus sp. (SeqCode), assembly GCA_035476275.1. Classification (GTDB taxonomy): domain Bacteria; phylum Desulfobacterota; class Binatia; order DP-6; family DP-6; genus DP-23. Next base: position 11,321 of record DATILR010000197.1, read on the forward strand.
CCCACACCCGGGCGCTCATCCTGGTGGTCGAGGATCACCCGGGGATGAGCAGCCTCCTGGTCGACATGCTCGCGCCCGACTACGACGTCGCGACGGCCGTCAACGGTCGCGACGGCCTGGAGAAAGCCCGGAGCCTGCACCCCGACCTGGTGCTGACCGACGTCATGATGCCGGAGATGGGCGGCGACGAGCTCGTCCGCGCGCTGCGCGCGGACGACCGGCTCGCCGGCACGCCGATCCTCGTGCTCACGGCGAAGCTCGATCAGGATCTGCGGGTGCAGCTGCTTCGCCAGGGCGCGCAGGACTACGTGCTGAAGCCGTTCTCGGTGGAGGAGCTGCGCGCGCGCGTCGGCAACGCGGTCTCCACGAAGCGCGCCCGCGACGTGCTCCAGCAGACGCTCGCCAGCCAGAGCCACGACCTGGCGTCGCTGGCGGAGATGCTGAGCGAGCGCCAGGAGGACCTCGCCGCCGCGAATCGCGCCAAGGACGAGTTTCTCGCCACCCTCTCGCACGAGCTCCGTACCCCGGTGACCGGCATGCTCGCCTGGCTCTGGATGCTGCGCCGCGGGCACCTCGATCAAGCGGCTGCCGCCCGCGCCTACGAGACAATGGAAGGGAGCATCCGGTCGCTCGTCCGGATCATCGATGACCTGCTGGACGTCTCGCGCATCATCCGCGGGCAGCTCCGCCTCGAAGCGCACCCGATCAGCCTGGTGCCCGTCGTCCAGGCGGCGATCGACGCGGTGCGACCCGCTGCCGACGCCAAGCAGATCGAGCTGGAGACCGTCCTCGATCCCGAGGCGGGACCGGTCCACGGCGACGCCGCGCGTTTCCAGCAGGTTGTGTGGAACCTACTCATGAACAGCATCAAGTTCACCCCTGCAGGCGGGCGGGTCTCGGTTCGCCTCGCCTCGCGGGGAACCGAGGTGCAGGTGACCGTGCGCGACACGGGCATCGGCATCCCGCGCGAGTTCCTGCCGCACGTCTTCGAACGCTTCCGCCAGGCCAACGGCGGCACGACGCGCGAGCACGGCGGCCTCGGGCTCGGGCTCGCCATCGTGCGCCACCTGGTCGAGCTGCACGGTGGCACGGTCAGCGCGGAGAGCCCCGGAAGCGGCGAAGGGGCGACGTTCACCATCACGCTTCCGCTCATCGCCACGCGCGATCACACCCCGAGCGAGATCCCGTCGGTGCGCGAGGAGGGGGCGCCGGTCTCGCGCTCACCGCTGCGGGGACTGCGCGTGCTGGTGGTCGAGGACGAGCCCCTCACGCGTGAGGCCCTCACCACCCTGCTCACGCAGGCGGGCGCAGAGGTGGGCGCGAGCGGTTCTGCGGCGCACGCGCTGGAGGTCCTGCGCACGTGGCGGCCGTCGGTGCTGGTGGCCGACATCGCGATGCCCGACGAGGACGGATACGCCCTCCTCCGCAAGCTCCGCGCGCTGGGAAGCGAAGAGGGACGCGACGTTCCGGTGCTCGCGCTCACGGCCCACGCCCGTCCGGAGGACCGGGAGCGCGCCCTGGCGGCGGGTTTCCAGGCGTACCTCGCCAAGCCAGTCGACCCGTCCACGCTGCTCGACGCCATCGCGGAGCTGGCGCGGGGCGCGGCACGGCCCGCCGAGCACCCCACCACCACGCCCCAGGAGGATCGACGGGAGGGCACCGCGATCGGGGGCGAGACGATCCTTCTGGTCGAGGACGATCCCGCGAACCGCGAGTACAGCCGGGCGGTGCTCGAGCAGTTCGGGTATCGCGTCCTCGTCGCCCGGAGCGGCGAGGAAGGCCTCCGGGTCTGGCGAGCGCACCAGGACGAGATCAACCTCGTCGTCACCGACCTCGTGATGCTGCCCGGCTGCAGCGGGGTGCAGGTCTGTCACGCCGTGCACGAGCAGCGTGCCGACGTCCCCGTCATCACCCTGTCGGGCTATCCGCTGGTCGCCCAGATCCTCGACGCGGGTGTGGTCGAGTGCCTCCAGAAGCCGATCGAGCCCGAGGACCTCGCCACCGCCGTGCGGCGCGCCCTCGATCGCGCTCAGGCGAGCTGAGCGGCCGGCGCACCGGCGGTTCCCAGCGCGAAGACGCGCCGGGCGTTCTCGTGGAGGAAGAGCCGCTCGACCTCCGCATCGAGCCCGAGCGCGTCGAAGTCCTGGAGACACGCCGCGGCCGGCCAGGCCGGGTGGTTCGAGCCGAAGAGCACCTTCCTCCGTCCATGCCCGCGCAGGTACTCCACGAGCTCACGGGGGTAGCGGCTCACCTTGTACGCCGAGGTATCGATGTAGACGTTCGGATACTTGGTCGCGAGGGAGATCATCTCCGTCGTCCAGGGATAGCCGATGTGTCCGCCGACGATGGTGAGCTCCGGGAACTCCAGCGCGACGCGGTCCAGGTACGGAATCGGACGCCCCGGCTCGGACGGGCACAGGGGCCCCGTGTGCCCCACCTGGAGACAGAAGGGGATCCTCAGCTCGATGCACTCGGCATAGAGCGGGTAGTAGCGGCGATCGTCGGGTGGCAGGTCCCAGAGCCAGGGCACGATCCGCAGTCCACGGAAGCCGAGCTGGCGCACGCACCGTCGCAGCTCGCGGACGGCGTCCATCGGACGATGCAGGCCGACGGACGCGACGCCGACCAGCCGATCCGGATATCGCCGCACGAAGTCTGCCACCTCGTCGTTCGTGATCAGCGGCCCCTCGGGTCCCCACCACGCGCAGACGAGACCGGTGCGCACGCCACCCTCGTCCATGGCGGCGATCGTCGCCTCCAGGGCGACGCCAGCGTCGCCCAGCCCGCCGTGCGACCACCGGCGAAGCGAGTCGAAGATCGGCCGGTCGAGGAACTTCCGGGTGGGATGCTGCATCCACGCGTCGACGATGCGGCCATGGCTCTGCATGCGTCAGCCTCCTAGTCGGTCGCCGCTCTCAGGGCCGCTCTCGCCAGGAGGCGGGTCGAGTCGAGGACGGGCAGGATCGCGTCCTCCTGCGAGACGAGCAGCGGGATCTCCGTGCAGGCGAGCGCCACGGAATCACATCCGCGCTCCGCGAGCCGTGCGATGACGCCGCCGAAGTACGCCCGCGACTCGGCCGTGAAGCGGCCCTTGACGAGCTCCCGGAAGATGGCGTCGTCGATGTGCTGCCGCTCGGCCTCGGTTGGAATGCAGCTCTCGAGGCCGCGGGCGCCGAGCCTGGTCGGGTAGACGGGGCCTTCCATGAGATACCGAGTGCCCAGGACGCCGATACGGCGGTAGCCCTTCTCCACCGCCTCGGCCGCGACCGCCTCGGCGATGTGCAGCCAGGGAACCGGTGAGTCGCTCGCGACCAGATCGAAGACCTGGTGCACCGTGTTGTCCGGACAGATGAGGATCTCGGCACCCACCCGCGCGAGCTTCTCCGCGGACGCGCGCATGAGCCCGGCAACTCCCTCCCAATCCCCCATCCGGCCGAATCGCATGTACTCGCCCAGGGGATAGGTATGCATCGTCACCTCGGGGTGGAAGTCCTCCCCCATCCGCACCGCCCCTTCGCTGCACAACGTGCGGTAGCAGAGCGCTGCTCCCTCCGCGCTGCATGCCACGATCCCGACGTGCTTGGCTCGCCGCACGCTCCTCCTCCGTGTCTACGACCGCCGCATGGTGGCAAGACGCGCGCCGGCGCCGAGCAAGAGAACGCCGCCGACGCGGTTGAGCGAGGTGGCAAACGTCGGCCGCTGAACCATCCCGCGCGCCCGCTGGCAGACGGCGACGTACAGCGCCAGGACGCCGAGCTCGATGGCGAGCTCGCTGACGCCGAGGATCGCCACCTGCGCTGCCACGCCCCCCGCAGGGTCGATGAACTGCGGTAGCAGCGCCGTGAAGAAGACGAACGCCTTCGGATTCGATCCCTGCGTCATGAGACCGTGCGCAAACGGCGCGAGCGATCGGGGTGGCGGCGCTCCGGCGACCGTCGTCTGTCCGAAGAGCATGCGGAGCCCGAGCCACACGAGGTACGCCGCCCCGAGCCACTTGAGCAGGAAGAAGAGATTCCACGAGGCGAGAATGAAGGCGCCGATTCCGGTGGCGGAAAGGCAGTAGTAGAAGGCGTTGGTGGCGAGGATCCCGAGGCTCGCCCCCAGACCCGCCCGTGCCCCCCGCGTGAGGCTCTGCGACACCACGAGGAGCACCGCCGGACCGGGCGTGAAGCAGAGCACGGTCGCGGTGGCACAGAAGAAGAGCCAGCTCTGGAGCGTCACCGCCAGCCCTGCGCGTTCGAACCGGTCGGCGCCTGGAACGCGATCTCGATACACTGCGCGAGGAACTCCGGAGCGACGGCGCGGCTCAGATCGAGACGCCGCCTGACCGTGCGCGTGGTCGTGAGAAGACGATCGACCGTCGCGAGGTCCATGCGCCGCGAGTACCACGGCG
>DATILR010000198.1:0-2670 GCA_035476275.1 Binatus sp. (SeqCode)
GAACACCGACCCCGCCATCGTCGCGGAGCTGCTCACCCATCCCGCCACCATGCTCGGACTCTCCGACGCGGGCGCGCACGCGAGCCAGCTGTGCGACGCGTGTGCGCCCACCGAGCTGCTCGGCACGTGGGTCCGCGAGCGTGCGGTCCTCTCGCTCGAGGAGGCGGTGCGCCGTCTGACCTCGCAGCCGGCGGAGGTCTTCGGGATCACCGACCGCGGGCGCCTGACGCCGGGGCTCGCCGCCGACGTGACGGTCTTCGATCCCGCGACCGTCGGCTGCACGCCGCTCCGGCGGGTGCGCGACTTCCCGGCGGGCGCCGACCGGCTGGTCTCGGATGCGCGCGGCATCCGGGCCGTGATCGTCAACGGGACCGTGATCCGCGAGGACGGGCGCGACGCGGTCGATGCCGCGGGCCCGCTCCCGGGCCGCGTGCTCCGCGGAGGACGTGCGACATGAGCTATCCCATCATCTCCGCCGACTCGCACGTGACCGAGCCGCCGAACACCTACATCGACCACATCGACCCCGCGTATCGCGACCGCGCGCCCCACCTGAAGACCGTCGAGGGGGCGGGCGACATCTTCGTCATCGACGGCATGAAGACGCCCATCCCGATGGGGATCGTCGCCGCCGCCGGCAAGCCGGCGGAGGAGATCCGGATGATGGGGACGCGCTTCGAGGATCTGCACCGGGGCGGGTGGGACCCGGAGGCGCGGCTCGCCGACCAGGCGCGCGACGGCGTCGCCGCCGAGATCGTTTATCCCACCGTCGGCATGGCGATCTGCAACCACCGCGACCTCGACTACAAGAAGGCCTGCTGCGACGCGTACAACCGCTGGCTCACGGGCTACTGCGCGCCGCACCCCGACCGGCTGCTCGGCGTCGGGCAGACGGCGATGCGCACGCCCGAGGAGGGCATCGCCGACCTGGAGGCGATCGCGCGGATGGGCCTTCGCGGGGTCATGATGCCGGGCCACCCGGGCGTCGCCGACTACGACTCGCCTGCCTACGATGCGTTCTGGGATGCCGCCATCGAGATCGGCCTCCCGCTCTCGTTCCACATCCTCACCACCCGCGACGGGGCCACCCGCGGGCCGCGCATGAACGCGTTCCTCTCCGTCATCCGCGGCTGCCAGGACATCATGGGCACGCTCGTCCTGGGCGGCGTCTTCGAACGACACCCCCGCCTCCGCGTCGTCTGCGTCGAGGCGGACGCCGGCTGGGTGCCGCACTACATGTACCGCATGGACCACGCCTTCAAACGGCACCGGAACTGGCTGCCGCCGGGCCAGGCGCTCTCCAAGCTGCCCTCGGAGTACTTCGCGGAGAGCATCTACACGACCTTCCAGGACGACTGGGTCGCCTTCCGGAGCGTCAACATGATGAACTGGCGGCGCCTCATGTGGGCCAACGACTTCCCGCACAGCGACTCGACGTGGCCCTGGTCGCAGGACCTCCTCGCCGAGCACGCGGACGAGCTCACCGCCGAGCAGCGGCGAGCGATCCTCTGCGACAACGTCGCCGAGCTGTACCGGATCGACCTGGCCACGCTCGCCTGAGCCCTGTCGAGTCTGACGCTATGCGTTGGACCGCCGGTTTTTTTCTGGCCGATCGACGTTCGTGCGTGCAATAAGCCGAGGATCGAGACCGTCGAGCAACCTGCTCGCCCGGAACCGCGAAAGGAGATTCTTCAAATGCGGACGCGCCGAATCGGGTTCGCCCTCGTCGCCATACTCGCCGGCGTGAGTCCGGCGGGGGCCGATTGCCAGGCAGATCGGTTCAGGGCCGGCGATCGATACACGACGTGCCGGCACCGCGCGTCGGTGAGGTTCCCGACGAACATAAGCGACTACCAGAACGCGATCAGGAGGTGCACGACCCGCTACCTGACTGCCTGGCCGAAGATTCAAGCCAAGGCCGCCGGTACGACCAGCCCGTGCAACGGGCCGCGCTTCATGGACAACGCGGACGGGACCGTCACAGACAATTTGACGGGCCTGCAATGGGAGCAGAAGACCGACGACGGCGGCATCCACGACAAGGACAACCGTTACACCTGGAGCGCGACTGGCACGCCAGCCGACGGCTCGGGGTTCTTGACCTTTCTTGCGACTCTCAACCAGAGCGGTTCGTGCACTGCTGGGCAGTGCGACTGGCGGCTGCCGACGCCCGGGGAGCTACAGACAACCCTGGTGGCGCTCCCCTGCCCGACGGACCCGTGCATCGACCAGAGCGTCTTCGGGCCCACGTTTTCGTTTCCCTTCTGGTCGTCGATGACGGCACCCAACCCGAGCATGGCATGGGCCATGAGCGTCGTCGGTGGAGGTGAATTCGCCAGCGGAAAGGACACCCTGTACTGTGCCCGCGGGGTCCGCGGTGGCCTGTAGGACGCACGTCGACGATCCGCTGGTAGGGGCGCGATCGTTCTGAGATGGAGATCGGGATCCTCGCCGTCCCCTGGCCCCGGCGGTCGGCCGCGACCGCGCGCGTGCTCGAGGATCTCGGCTTCGACACCGTGCTCTTCCCCGACAGCCAGAACCTCGCGCCCGAGGTCTGGGGGCAGCTCATGCTGGCCGCGCAGGCGACGTCGCGGGTGCGGCTCGGCCCCGGCGTCACGAACTCCGTCACGCGCGACGCGGCGGTGACCGCGTCCGCCGCCGTGGCGCTGC
>DATILR010000199.1:0-7351 GCA_035476275.1 Binatus sp. (SeqCode)
GCGTCGAAGTTGCGGAGATCGAGGTCGTCGGTCGGATTGAACTTGTACTCGTAGTTCCACATGATCTTGAGCGCGATCTGTGGGTCCTTCGGATCGATGTTCGGGAAGGGCTGGCCGGCGACGAAGTTCTTGACGCTGAGACCGTCCTCGGCGAGCTTCACCTGTCCCGAGTACTTCTCCGTCGCTTCCCGGTAGGCCTTCGGCCACTCGATGCGGCGGGGCTCGACGATGGTCAGCGGGAAGCCGTGCTGAATGCACCACTCCATGCCGGGCGAGATGAGGCTCTTCACCTTGTCCATGTTCTGGTCGGTGATCCTGTCGCCGGGCACCACGTCGGCATTCGCCGCTGCTGCCACGAGCAACACGATCATCGCACCCACCCGTCGCACCGCGTTCGTCATGTGCCTTCGCTAGCCCACAAATCGACGCCTGCGCAAGGCCGTGGATCCGCAGGCGCGCGACCCGTCCGTATTGGAGGTTCGGGCGGCGGCGTGATAGACCCGGCCCCGCTGGACCGTGTCGCCTGCGCCTCTCACGTTCTCCCTGATCATCCCGGCCTACAACCAGCGGGCGCGGAGTGCGCGGGCGGCGACCGCGGCGCGGGATTTCCTGCGCACGCGCTTCGGGGAGACGGCGGAGCTGATCGTGGTGGACGATGGAAGTGCCGCCGGCCAGGGGCTCGAGCCGGGCGATCTGCCCGCGGACACGATCCTCATCCGCCATCAGCAGAACCTGGGCAAGGGCGGTGCCGTGCGCAGCGGCGTCGGACGGGCGAGCGGCGCGTACATCGTGTTCACCGATTCGGATCTACCCTTCTCGCTCGAGCCGCTCGCGACGACGCTCGACTGGCTACGCGACGGCGCCGACATCGTGATCGGCGATCGCCTGCATCCCGAGTCGGTGGCGGCCATCGAGGTCACGCCGGTGCGGCAGCTGTCGAGCGCGATCTACACGTGGACCGTCAACCGGCTCCTCGGGCTTCCGTACCCGGACATCCAGTGCGGCTACAAGGGCTACCGCGCCCCCGTCGCCAAGGACCTCTTTGCCCAGCTGCAGGTGACGAGCTTCGCCTTCGAGGCGGAGATCCTCGTGCGGGCTCGCAAGGCGGGCTACCGGATCCGCCAGCAGCCGCTCCGGCTGGTGCACGACGAGGATTCCTCGGTTCGTCTCACGCATCACGCGCCGCGGATGCTCGCCGACGTGCTGCGCATCGCGTGGCGGGCGCGTCGCGGTGTCTATGAACGACGTGGCTGAGCGCAATCGGGCGCGTCTTCTCGTCTGGGCCCGCGCGGCCACGACGCTGCTCGTCCTGGGCGGCGCCTGGGCATTCCTCGTATCCAACTTCAAGCCGTCGCTCATCCTCCTCGACACCATGACGGGCGGCGGCGACACGCCCTCTTACCACCACCCGATCGAGCACCTCCGCGACGTGCTCCTGCCGTCCGGCAATCCGCAGGGATGGGACCTGGGGAACTTCGCCGGCTACGCGCCCTACCAGTTCTACTTCCTGCCCCCGTCACTGGCGATCGTCGCGCTCGGGAAGATCATCCCGATCAACATCGCCTTCAAGCTCGTGACCGTGAGCGGCACCTTCCTGCTGCCGCTCGCGAGCGTGCTGGCGCTCCGCGCCCTCGGCTACGCGTTCCCCTTTCCGGCCCTCGGAGCGGTGGCGAGCCTGGTGTTCCTCTTCAACGAGGGGAACTCGATGTGGGGCGGCAACATCCCGAGCACGCTCGCCGGCGAGTTCGCCTTCAGCCTCGGCTTCGGTCTGGCGGTGCTGTTCTTCGGTGGCATCTACCGCGGCATCGAGACGGGCCGGGGGTGGCGGCGGCTCGCCGTCATCCTCGCGCTCGCCGGCCTCTGCCATCCGGTCGCGTTCCTCAACGCGACCGTGCCGCCGCTCTTCTTCCTGCTCGACCGCCAGCGCTTTGCGAGGAACCTCCGCTTCATCCTGCGCGTCTACCTGACGGCCGTCCTGCTGATGGGGTTCTGGCTCTTCCCGCTCATGGCGAAGATCGGCTACGCCACCTCGATCAACTGGACGTGGCACTTCCAGTCCTGGCACGAGCTGCTGCCCAAGATCCTTCTCCCCGTGGCCGGGCTGGCCGCGCTCGACGCGCTCTGGGTGCTCGTCCGCCCCACGCCGGCGACCCGTGCCGGCCGCTACGTGCTCTTCGGGATCTTCGTCACCGCGATCGCCTTCTACAACGCGACCAGCGTCGGCCTGCCCGAGATCCGGTTCGCGCCCTTCGCACAGTTCCTGATGATCCTGCTCGCGGTCGATCTGGTGGCCCGGATCCTCGGCCAGGTGCGCGGGCCGGCGCTCCCCATGCTCGCCCTCGCGGTCGGGACGATCGCCTGGGTGAACAATTCGATCACCTACATCCCGCAATGGATCAAGTGGAACTACGAGGGCCTCGAGAAGAAGAGCACCTACCCGACGCTCATGCAGCTGATGAACCGCCTCAAGGGGAAGCTGAGCGATCCCCGCATCGCCTACGAGAACTCCCCCCAGTACGAGCGCTTCGGCAGCATGCGCGTCTTCGAGAGCCTGCCCCACTTCACGCACCGGGCGACGCTCGAGGGCCTGCTGCTGCAGACGCCCGTCACCTCGCCCTTCATCTACTACATCCAGTCCGAGATCTCGGTGGCCGGCACCGGCGTGATCCCCGGCTATCCCTATCCCAGCGTCAATCCCGAGCGCGGCACGGCGCGCCTCGACCTCTTCAACGCGCAGGATCTCCTGGCGATCACCCCCACCGTGAAGGACGCGCTCGCCAAGGACCCGCGCTGGGAGAAGAGCTTCGATCTGCCGCCGCACGCCATCTTCCATCGCAAGGGTGCCGATCCCCACTACGTCCGCGTGCCGCGCTACCGTCCGGTCGCGGTCGAGACGACGCGCTGGAAGCGCGACTTTCACCGCTGGTTCGCCAGCGACACGGCGCTCGAGGTCCCGATCGTCGCGGCGAACAACATCCCGGCCGACGATCGTGCGCGCTTCCCGCTCACCAGCCGCTCGCCCACCGATCTGCCCCACGAGCCGCTGGGAGCCAACTGCACGATCGACGAGCACATCGACAACCTCGCCATCGATTTCACCACCAGCTGCCCCGGGATGCCGCACTTGATCGCCGTGTCCTACTATCCGAACTGGCACGTCGAGGGCGCCCGGCGCGTCTACCTCGCGAGTCCGGCCTTCATGCTCGTCTTTCCCGACGGCCCGCACGTCCGGCTCACCTTCCGGCGCATCGCGATCGACTGGTTCGGCATCGCTGCCACCCTCGTCGGCCTGGGGCTCTGTCTCGTCCCGGTCCGGCGAAGCGTCACCGAGACGGCGCTCGACGGCGCATTGTGGCGCGCGCAGCCCTTCCTGGTGGGCGTCGGCGCGGTTGTCATCCTGGCCGTGACCCTGCTGAACATCGCCCGCGCCGACGGCCCCACGTACTACTACCAGCTCGGCTGGAAGGCTTTCGAGAAGCAGGACTATCCGACCGCGATCCACTACTTCGACCGCACGATCATGCTGGGTGGCGACACGACGACGGCGGGCGACGGCACGTTCTTCCGCGCGGCCAGCCTCCTCCGCTCCGGGAAGCCCGGCGAGGCGCTCGAGGGCTACCGCTCCGTCATCGAACGCTTTCCGGCCGCCATCTGGGTGGCCGAGAGCCACTACCACGTCGGCCTCTGCCTGCGGCAGCTCCACCGGCTGCGCGAAGCAAAGGCGAGTTTCCGTTATGTCATGGTGAACTACCCCGGGAGCCGCTGGGCCGGATTCGCCAAGGAGCAGATGGACCAGCTCCGCCAGGAGGCCAGGATGAGGCGCGGACGTGGCTAGCGTGGTGGTCACGGGGGCAACCGGCTTCATCGGGACGGCGCTGCTGCCGAAGCTCGCGGCCGCGGGCCACCGCCTCCGCGTCCTCTGCCGTCGGCCGCTCATCGTCGGGCCACCCGGAGTGGAGGTGGTGCTCGGCGATCTCACCGACGAGCGCAGCGTCGCGACGGCGGTCGAGGGCGCGGACGCCGTCGTGCACCTGGGCGCGGCCACCTCCGCCGGACGGCTCGATCCGGCGCTCGCCTACCGGGTGAACGTGGGCGGCGCGAGCACGCTCATCGACGCCTGCCGGCGGAACAACTGCCGGCGCGTCATCGTCATCAGCACTCAGCACGTGCACCTACCGCGCCCGGGCGTCTACGGCCGGACCAAGCGGATCGCCGACGCGCTCTTCCTCGGCTCGGCCCTGGAGACGACCATCCTCCGCCCGAGCCTGGTCTACGGACCCGGGAGCCGCGGCGTGTTCACCAAGCTCGCCGGGCTCGTGCGCCGACTCCCCGTCATTCCGGTCGTGGGCCCCGGTCGCTGGCACCTTCGCCCGCTCTACCTCGACGACATGACGTCGCTCATCGCCCAGACGCTCGCGCGACCCGAGACCGCCGGACGCACCTACGACGTCGGGGGCCCCGACCGCGTCACCTACGACGGTTTTCTCCTCGCGATCTGCGGCGCTCTCGGCCGCCGCTGCCGGCGGGTGCATCTGCCGATCACCGCGAGCTTCGTGCTCGCCTGGCTGCTCGAGCGCGTCCTCGCCAACCCGCCGCTGACCGTCGAGAACGTGCATGGCGCGCTCCTGGAGGCGCCGTGCGATCTCAGCGCCCTCCTGCACGACTTCCGACCGATACTGACACCGCTGGCGGATGGGCTGCGCCGGACGCTGGCGGCCGCATGAGCACACCCGCTCCGCTCCGCGCGGCGGTCGTGGGGGCCGGCCGCATGGGCATGGTGCACGGCCATCTGCTCCAGATCCACCCCGAGACCGAGCTGGTCGCCTTCGTCGACCGCGACACCGGGCTCGCCGCTCACCTCGCGAGCCAGGGACTCCGCGCCGAGCTCTATCCGAGCCTCGAGGCGGCCTACGCCGAGACGGCGCCCGACGCCCTCTTCGTCTGCACGCCGACGCACACGCACCTTCCCGTCGTGCGCGAGGCGCTCGTCCGCCCCGTCCATCTCTTCGTCGAGAAGCCGGTGGCCACGACGCTCGCGGACGCCGAAGCGATCCTCGACCTCGCCACGCGCGCCGGCGTGATGCACTCCGCCGGCTACGTCTACGGCCACCTGCCCGTGGTGGCCGCTGCACGCGAGCTGCTCGCGGCCGGCGTGCTGGGCGAGGTGCTCCGCTTCACCGCGCACGCCTACGTGAGCGAGGTCTTCGGCGAGAAGCGCGGCTGGTTCTTCCAGAAGGAGCTCGCCGGTGGCGGCGTGGTCGCCAACATGGCGTCCCACCTCCTCTTCATCCTCGGCTGGTTCTTCGGCCCGATCCGTCGTGTCGTCGCGAGCACCCGCTCGCACGCGAGCGCGGTCGAGGATTCGGCCCAGGTCCTGCTGACGTTCACGAGCGGCGTCACCGGGCTCCTCGACACGTCGTGGAGCGTCCCCGGGACGCAGATGCTCGACTACGGCCTCACCGTGGACGGCCGGCGCGGCACGCTCGTCCTGGGACGCGACCGCATCCTCCTCCATCTCCTCGCTGCCGCCGGAGGATACGAGGCGGGGTGGAACGAGATCCACGCCAGCGCGCTCCCCGCCGACGCAGCCTTCGACGTGAGCCCGCACATCGGCGGCGAGGCCTTCTACCGCCAGCTCACGACCTTCGTGCGGGCCTGCCGGACGCGCACCCAGCCGTTCTCGTCGCTCACCGAGGCGCTCAACACGCAGCGCATGATCGACGGCATCTACGCCTCGGCCGCGTCCGGCCAGCCGGTGGACGCGCCGTGAACCTGGTCCTCGAGCTCCGCCCGCCGGAGAGCCGCTTCTATGGCTCGTGGCGCGAGCGGCTCGAGACGGTCGCCCGGCTGCGCCGTCCCGACGAGGTGCACGCCCTCTGCGAGCAAGCGTACGCGCTCGGCGTCCGGACGGTCCTCGCCGTCCTCGACGACACCATCCGCGAGGCGCTGATCGCCTTCCAGCGCTGGCGCGATGTCGCGGTGTGGGCGGTCCTGCCGAACATGTTCGCCTTCATCCGAGATCTCACGGATCTCGGCATGGTGGGCGCCGCCCGCTCGCGGTTCCTGCGTCTCACGCCGGCGGCCATGGCCCGCACGACGCTCGGCGCCCTAGGCGCCCTGGGTGCGATCCGCCGCCGCGACTTCGTCGCCGGTGCCCTCCTCGTCGCCGACATGGAGATGGCCGCGCTCCGCGGCCTCCGCGTCACCCGCCTTCTCCTGCATCCGCAGCTCACCGAGATCGCCCTCGCCGGCGGTCTCCCCACCCTGTTCACCGAACTCGCGACCCGCGCCGCCCGCCAGGGCATCGAGGCCGGCATCGTGACGCACAACCCCGTCCGCGGCGCCGCCGTGCTGGGTGCGGATCTCGCGCGCTTCCCGGCCGTGATCGCCCCGTGCAATCCCCTCGGCTACAAGATGTTCCCGGACCGCGAGGCGTGCGAGGCGCTGTTTCGCAGCGATCCGGGGCGGTTCTTCGCGGATGAGGTGACGGCGGGGGGAAGCGTGGTGGTAGGGAAGGCGCTCGCGCACGTGGAGGCGCTCGGGCTCGGGGGGGCGGTGCTCGATGTGAGGGCGGTGGAGGCGGCGTATCGCGAGGGTCGCCTCGACGGAGGGACGGCGAGCCGCGCGGTCTGAGCCAACGCGGTCGCCGGGTGGTGAGGTGCTCGCGAACCCGCGGCGATCGTCGTCGAGGCGGTCTCGACTAGCGCCTGAGCCCGAGCGCAAAGCGCAGCGCCGCGTCGAGGACCGATACCTTCGCGGGGGTCAGTGCAGCAATGCGTTCGGTCAGAGTCGCCTTCGGAATGGTGGTGATGGTATCGAGATTCACCACGCAGCGGCGGTCGAGACCTTCCTCCCTCCCGAGACGGACCTCGGTCGGGATGCGTCGAATTCGTGTCGTCACGGGCGCGACGGTCACCAGCTCACGCACCGCGTATGCTTCATTGCGCGATAACAGCACCACCGGCCTCCGGCCGGCGGGACGGGGGAGGTCCGCCCACCAGAGCTCGCCGCGCCGCACCTACCACTCTTCGCAGCCGAACAGGCGAACGGCTGCAGCCAGGGCCGCGTCGCGCTCGCCCCGGGTCTCGGGCCGAGCGCGGTATCCGGCCTCGTACTCGCGGACGAGGACCTGCTCGGCCTCCGTCCTGAGCCACAGCCTCAGGGCATCCTGCACGACCGCGCTCCGGCTCACGCGCCGGCGCTTCCGGACCTGCTCGATGGTCCGGTAGAGGTCCGCCGGCACGCTGACCGCCATCTTCGCTGCTGTCTTCGGCATCTCGCAATGGTATGAATCGAGTAGTAGTCAAGTCATACCAAGCGATGGACGCCGAGGCAACCAGGATCCGTCTCA